>NZ_JBHYMQ010000012.1:0-173386 GCF_042742985.1 Streptomyces sp. NPDC058864
GCCGCGAATATTCGAACGCGGTGGAGGCGTGCCCCGCGCTAGGGTCGTCGCACGCGGGGCGGCTCACGGTGTGCTTCCTTCTCTCACTTTCCCTGAACCAGCGCACCGGCTTCCCGCCCCGCCCAGGCGACCGGCGTCACCGGCCCGGACATGGGGACCGGGCACGGGACCACCGGTTCCCGGGGCGGCTCCCGGGTGTGCTTCCTTCTCTTCTCTGCGAAGTCGCCTCCGGCGATGGATTCCAGCGCGCCCACTTCCCGCCCCGGCACATCCACCAGGGGGAGACACCGGCATGTCCACGGCCACCACCGCCGCCGGCACGACCACGCCGCGCACGCTCACCGGCGTCCTGCTCGCCCGCCGCGGAGCCGTCTACCCGCCGGCCTCCCCGACCGGGCCCGCTGCACCCGGCGGCGCTCGACGCGGCGCAGGTGCGGCTGCTGTCGGCGTCCGACGTGGTCGCCTCGCCGGCCCCGGCCGCCGGCTGAGGCGCTACGACGCGAACTGGCCGTCGAGTTCGAGCCGGCGGCGCAGTTCGCGGACGTAGGGGCGCAGCGTGCTCTCGCTGAGCGGGCCGCCGTTGGGGCTGGAGATGCCGTACCGGTCCTGCAGGATCAGGCCGAACTGGCGGGCGTTGGGGAAGTTGCCGAACTGCTGGTGGTAGGCCCGGAAGGCGCGGTCGTAGATCTCCTCGCGCGAGGTGTCCTCCATGACCGGCTCCACCGGCTCCGGCTCGGTTTCGGCATCGGGGTAGTACTCCGGGTCCGGATCCGGGGTGAACTCGGTGCGGGGCGTGGGGATCACGCCGTTGCCGTCGGCGAGGGCACGGCGGCGGTTTCCGGCGCCGACCGGGGCGGTGACGGGCTCGGCCGCGGGGACGGGTGCCTGGTACGTCTCCGGCGCCCGGTAGGGCTCGGCCACCGGTTCCGGGGCGGCCGCGGCTTCGGGGGCCTGGTACTGGACCTGCGGTTCGGCCGGGACCGGCTCGGGGGCCGGTGCCGGGGCGGGCCGCTCGGGCGCGGGCAGCGGCGCCGGTCCGGGCGCGGGGGCCGCCTCGGCGGCGGGCAGCGCGGCGGCGGCCGGGGCCGGGGCCGGTGCCGGGGCCGGGAGGTCGATGCCCGCGGCGGCCAGGCCGAGGGCCGCGGTCTGCTCCATCGGCACTCCGTACCGGGCGAGCTTCAGCGGCATCAGGGCCTCGACCGGGGCCTTGCGGCGCCAGGCCCGGCCGTAACGGGCGCGCAGCCGGGCCCGGTAGACGAGACGTTCCTGCTCGACCCGGATGACCTCGTCGTAGCTGCGCAGCTCCCACAGCTTCATGCGCCGCCAGAGGCGGAAGGTCGCGAAGGGGGCCAGCAGCCAGCGGGCGAGCCGGACCGACTCCATGTGCTTGTCGGCGGTGATGTCGGCGACCCGGCCGATGGCGTGCCGGGCCGCCTCCACCGAGACGACGAAGAGGATCGGGATGATGCCGTGCATCCCGACGCCGAGCGGGTCCGGCCAGGCCGCCGCGCCGTTGAAGGCGATGGTGGCCGCGGTCAGCAGCCACGCGGTCTGGCGCAGCAGCGGGAACGGGATGCGCAGCCAGGTCAGCAGCAGGTCGAGCGCGAGCAGGACCACGATCCCGGCGTCGATGCCGATCGGGAACACGTTGGCGAACCAGCCGAAGCCCTTGTGCAGCGCCAGCTCGCGCACGGCCGCGTACGAGCCCGCGAAGCCGATCGCGGCGATGACCACCGCGCCCGTGACGACCACACCGGTCAGGATCCGGTGCGTCCGGTTCATGCGTATCGCGGACACCCGCGACCCTCCCAGGCTCGGAAACTGGCCTGCCCAGCCTGCCACACGGGGCAACGGGCAGGTTGCCCAAACGTGGTGAATCGGTACAGCGGATCGCGCAGTTGTTACGCGTTCGCCGCCGCGACCGCGGTGGCCGCCTCCTTGGCCGCCTTGAGCGCGCCGGACTTCAGGCCGGACCCGGCCGGGGTCTTCGCGTCCTCGAAGCCCGCGCCGTTGTAGGTGAGCACCAGCACGGCGTTCCCGGTGCGGGCGACGACCGTGACGTCCCGGTACTCCTCCTTGTCCTTCTTCACCGTCGAGGTGATCGTGGTGCCCGCGTCCCACACGCCGTCCACCGTGACCGGAGCGCTCTTGGCGCCCTTCGCCCGGCCGGCCTCGGCGACCTGCTCGGCGTAGCGCTCCTTCGCCTGCTCCTCGGCCGAGCCGAGGCCCGCGACCGTGTCGTAGCGCTGGAGCGAGACGTCCAGCCAGCGGTACTGGTAGCCGTCCAGGCCGTTCCAGGAGCAGCCGCCGCGCTCGTCGCGCTCGGCGGAGTGCGCGGGGGTGCCCGCGGCCTTCTTCGCCTTGGGGACCAGGGACTTGACGGTCTTGGCGCCGATGACCCGGCAGGGGTCCGGGAGTTCGGTGAACCTGGCGGCGACGGCGCTGGGCGACGGTGACGCGGACTTCGACGCGGGGGACGGCGCGGCGGCCGCCTTCTGCGCGTCGTCCTTCGACGAGTCCGAGCCGGAGGAGCAGCCGGCGACGAGCATCACCGGCACGGCCGCGCCCACCAGCAGGCGGGCGAGGTGCGGGGCTGATCGGTGCATGGATCCTTCGCTCATTTCGTTGCGTGTCATGTCATGGCACAAACGGCCAGACTACGCGCTTCGTCTCATTCGTCGAGTTGATCTGCCAGCTCCGCGGCGACCCGCCGGGCGCCCAGCTGCAGCTCCTCGCTGGGCGGTTCGACCGATTTGTCCGTTGACCATTGCGAGAGTTCGACGGTGACCAGGACGTTCGCCATGCGGAAGACCACGGTGATGTCGCGGTGGAGTCCGGAGCCCTGGGTCTTGAGGACGTCGTTGAGGAAGGCCCCGTCGCCGAGGTCGTCGAGGGTGCGCAGGGAGATGTCGCCGGTGGCCGTGACGGACGGCGAGGGGGTGCCGGAGGCCGCGGGGCTCCCGCCCTCCGGGCTGGGCGGGCCGGCGGTGGCCGACGCGGAGGCCGCGGCATCGGCGGGCGCCGTGGCGGCCGGGATGTGGGCCTGCGCGGCGCGGCTGTCGAAGTCCGCCGTCGCCTGGCTCTCGTCGCTGACGGATGTGTCGTACGACACGACGCGCTCGAGGTTGATGTGCAGGTAGCGGTTGCCGAGGCCGGTGCGGCCGGTCCACCTGCAGCCCACCTTGCGGTCCGTGTCGAATGTCACGGTCGCCTCGCCCGCGTAGTCGTCCGCGTCCGGGACGAACTTCTTGAGCGTGTCCGCGGCGATCGAGCCGCACGGCTCGGGCAGAACGCGGTACCGGCCGGGCGGGGCCGCCGGGGTGGACTGCCTGCCGCCCGCGATGTCGCCGTTGCGCGCGCCGTCCCCGGAGCCGCTCGACCCCGAGCACCCGGCCAGCGTCGCGACGGCGAGCGCGGTCGTGCATGCCGCGGCCACCAGGCCCCGGACCGGGTGGACGCGGTCTCCCCTTGGCAGCACTTGAGGTGGCCCCTTCCTCCGGCGATCGGTCCGGCGCCCGCATAAATCCCTTGGCGGGGGTGGGCGACGGGTAGACACAATGTCTACCGCACGCGCTGCGGCCGTCGCCGGATCATGGGGCTGTATGGCTGACTTCGCCCTTTATTTCGCTTTCCATCGAGACGCGTTGTTTGTGTTGTCCTGATGGATTCCACCGTCCGACCCAGGGGGGAACGACATGTCGTACACAGAAGTGCCCGGAGTGCGGGTGCCGATCCGCATGTGGACGGACCCGGCCGCGGTCGAGGGCGTCGCCATGCAGCAGCTGCGCAACGTCTCCTCGCTGCCGTGGATCAAGGGGCTCGCCGTCATGCCCGACGTCCACTACGGCAAGGGCGCCACGGTGGGTTCGGTGATCGCGATGCACGGCGCGGTCTGCCCGGCCGCGGTCGGCGTGGACATCGGCTGCGGCATGAGCGCCGTACGGACCTCGCTGACGGCGAACGACCTGCCCGGTGACCTCTCGCGGCTCCGCTCCAAGATCGAGCAGGCCATCCCGGTCGGCCGCGGCATGCACGACGAGGCCGTCGACCCCGCCCGGCTGTACGGTCTGTCCGCGGCCGGCTGGGACGGGTTCTGGGACGGCTTCGACGACCTGGCCGAGCCCGTCCGGTTCCGGCACGAGCGCGCGACGAAGCAGATGGGCACGCTCGGCTCCGGCAACCACTTCATCGAGGTCTGCCTCGACGAGGACGGCGCGGTCTGGCTGATGCTGCACTCCGGCTCGCGCAACATCGGCAAGGAACTCGCCGAGTACCACATCGGCGAGGCCCAGAAGCTGCCGCACAACCAGGGCCTGGTCGACCGCGACCTGGCCGTCTTCATCGCGGACACCCCGCAGATGGCGGCCTACCGGCGCGACCTGTTCTGGGCCCAGGACTACGCGAAGCGCAACCGGGCGATCATGATGGCCCTGTTCCAGGAGGTGCTGCGGCGCGAGTTCCGCAAGGCCAAGGTCACCTTCGACCAGGTCATCTCCTGCCACCACAACTACGTCGCCGAGGAGCGCTACGAGGGCATGGACCTGCTCGTCACCCGCAAGGGCGCGATCCGGGCCGGCAGCGGCGACCACGGCATCATCCCGGGCTCCATGGGCACGGGTTCGTACATCGTCCGCGGCCTCGGCAACACCGACGCCTTCAACTCCGCCTCGCACGGCGCGGGCCGCAAGATGAGCCGCAACGCGGCGAAGAAGCGGTTCTCCACGCGGGACCTGGAGGAGCAGACCAAGGGCGTCGAATGCCGCAAGGACTCCGGCGTGGTGGACGAGATCCCGGGCGCGTACAAGCCGATCGAGAAGGTGATCGAGCAGCAGCGCGACCTCGTGGAGGTCGTCGCGAAGCTCAAGCAGGTCGTCTGCGTGAAGGGTTAGCCCGCCGGACGGCGGGGCTCCCGCCGTCCGGCCCCTCGGCACTCGCGGCGCCGAGGCGTTCTTGCCGCCGTGTCAGGACACGACGCGCAGGTGAGTCGGCCAGCCGATGCGGTCGAGGAGTCGGAACATCTCCTTGATGTGGGTCGGGTGCAGCTTCACACACCCCCAGGACCTGTAGTCGCCGGCGCCGTTCCATCGGCGGTCCTCGTTGGCGCCCGGGCTGCCGTCGCGGTTCATCTCGGAGTGGATGAACATCTCCGTACGCTTCACGGTGCCCTTGGAGCACCGCATGTCCTCGAGGTGGACGGCGTAGCCCTTGATGAGCCGGCCGTTGTAGGTGCGGGACTTGAGCTTGATCTTCCAGTTGCCGTTCGGAAGCCAGCCCCTCTTGAGCGTGCAGTCGTTCTTGTCGCCGAGACCTGATCCGGCACGGTAGGCGGCCATGAGCCTCTTGCCCTGGTAGACCGAGAGCCGCGAGTTGGTGGGGTCGGTGGGGTTCTTGTCGTAGACCAGGGAGGTTGCCGTGACCGCCGACGGCGCCTTGGCGGGCTCCTGCGCCGCGAGTGCCGGTGCCAGGGTCAGGGTCAGGGTGGTCGCCGCGGCTCCGGCGATCACGGCGGCACGCAGGCGACGTCCGTTGCTGTTCATGTTCTTCCTCGTTCTTCCCGCACGGCTCTTTGGCTCCGGCCGCGCATGTGCGGTGTTCGTGATGTGTGGTGGGCGCTCGTGAGTGCCGTGGTCCGGGCTGTGAGCGCATCCGCGGGCCGGGGCGGGCGGCGTGACCCGCCCCGGCCCGCGGTCAGGCGATGGCCAGGCGGGCCTGTGCGGACTCCGTGCCGGTGAAGGTGAAGGAGAACTGCTCGCGGACCCCGGAGGAGCACGCGGACTTCGTGCGGTAGTCACCGTTACCGGCGTTGATGCGGACCACGGCGCACTTGGCGTCCCTGCGGGTGTCCTGGAGCCAGCCGGCCACCGTGACGTTGCCGCCGGAGCAGCGCAGGGTCCAGCTGGCCGAAGCGCCGTCGATCACCGGGGACGCGGAGGACGGACAGGTGGCCGCGCTGGCCTGACCGGCGGCGGAGACCGCCAGCCCACTGGCGATGACGGCGGCCGACGCGGCGGAGGTGATGAACTTGCGGACAGCGGACATGAGTGACCCCTTCGGGCAGCGTGCTGACAGGAAGCGGACCGGCGGAGGACCCGGACCTGCCGCCCCGTCGACGAGGCGGGCCGTCCAGGAGTGCCGGCCGCGGAATCAGCATTGCCGCGACGACTGGGTGACGGAACACGATTCCGGCCGCTTACCGAGGCACATCGATGCACCCCGCATGCCAGGGCTCTGACCTGCTGCTATGGGCCGATGCATGCGTGGCGCGTCATGCGGACGCCATGCCCCCGGGCGGGTGTGCCGTGCTTGTCACTCGGAAGCCGACGACGGCCGGCTCGTGGTCCGCTGGTACGCCGGCGTATCGACTGGCTGGGCCTGCTTCACCAGCAGGGCCAGCCAGGTGTTCTCGTCGACCCGGCCTGACTCGCGCAGGCCGTGGGTGCGCTGAAAATAGCCCACGTCCTCGGCGGTGGCCGCCGTGAACCGCCCTGTCACCGGGGTACCGCCCTGGTCCACGTTGTTCAGGAGTTCCTGCACGGCCCGCACGGCAAAGGCGTTGGACCCGGGACCGACCTTCCCCTTCACCAACGCCGGCCAGGTGAGCTTGCCGACCTTGCCGTCGGTCGGCAGCTCCTCCCGTTTCTGGAAGTCCACGACGGCGTCCCTGGTGTCTTCCCTGAAGAAGCCGTCGGCCCGGACCTTGTAGCCGTGCGCGTTCAGCAGGTTCTGCAGGGCGCGGGCGCGGGTGAACTGGTCGGCCTTGCTCATGTACAGCAAGGGCCACTCGTACCGAGCCTCGCCGGCGGAGGCGGCACCAGATGCACCGTCGGCCGTGGCCACGCCGTCCCGGGCGGAGAGCCGTTCGTGGAAGACCGCTCCAGCGGTGAACGCCAGCGCCACGGACGCCGTGACCACGACCAGCCGGAGCCGTCGGAAGCGGGACAGGCCTGCCGTGCCCCGGACAACCCAGCGGTACGCACCGACGGTGCCGCCGGTGGCCGTGGCCCCCTTCATCGCGGGGGTGACACCCGGTCCGGATGTTGCGTCGGAGCCGCCTGCGCCGTCGGCCGGTGTGGCGTGCTCTCCGCTGCTGTCGGCGACCCGGTGGCGGGCGTTCTCCTGCAGCGCGGCCCGGCACAAAGCCCGGGCCCGTTCGAGATCCGGCGCCGGGGCGCGCAACTGAATGTGCAGGGCCTCGACCACTCTCAAAGGAGCGTTCGACACGTGTTTCGGATTCAAGTACCGCGAGAGCGTCGTCTGGTCGACCCCCAGCCTCGCGGCCAGCGCCTGCTGAGTAGGCCGGATGCCGCCGTCCGGGCCCCCGGCCTCCTCCCACCAGCGGCGCAGCAGCCTCGCCAACTGCACCCCTGCGCTCTCCCGGTCGTGGGCATCCTGCTCGTGCACCATGTACGTCCGTCCCCGTCGTCGAGTCGGGCCTCCGCATCGCCTGCATGGCCACATAACAGCAGGTCAGGTGCGTGCATGATGACAGGCATCGATGCATCGGCCTCAGGGGCGGAGATCGTAACGATGTTGTCGGGGCGTTCGGCACGGGCGCTCGCGGGCGGTTCGCGGACCTTCACCCGGCTCTGGACGTTCCGTGGCCGTGCGGCCAAGCCGCCGCCACCTTCGGCGAGAGCGAATGGCCCTTTGGTGGTGACGATCAACAGTCACCCGGACGAGTGCGTGCGCGGCACGGGGCAGGAGCGGTCGGCTCACCCGTGGGAAGGCAGGCCCGGACGGCCACCCCGACGAAGTCGTCGTGGCCACCCGGGGCACCCTGCTCGCGCTGGGACTCTGACGGCGCCGGGGCCCTGGGGGCCTACGGCTCCCGGTGCACGCGGTGCTGGGCGGCCTGGGCGCGGGGGCGGACGACCAGCAGGTCGACGTTGACGTGGGACGGGCGGGTGACTGCCCAGGTGACGGTGTCGGCGATGTCGTCGGAGGTGAGGGGCTCGGCCACGCCCGCGTAGACGGCGGCGGCCTTCTCCTCGTCCCCGTGGAAGCGGGTGAGGGCGAAGCCCTCGGACTTCACCATGCCCGGGGCGATCTCGATCACGCGGACCGGCTCGCCGAGCAACTCCAGACGGAGGGTGCCGGCGAGGGCGTGGGTGCCGTGCTTGGCCGCCACGTAGCCGCCGCCGCCCTCGTACGGGGTGAGGGCGGCCGTGGAGGAGAGCACGACCACGGTGCCGTCGCCGGAGGCGATCAGCCCGGGCAGGAAGGCCTGGACGGTGTGGAGCACGCCGAGGACGTTGACCTCGTACATCGTGCGCCATTCCGCGGGGTCGGCGGTGGCGACCGGGTCCGCGCCGAGGGCGCCGCCGGCGTTGGCGAACAGGACGTCCACCCGGTCCAGCGAGGCGGCGAGCGCGTCGACGGCGCTCCGGTCGGTGACGTCGAGGGCGACGGCGGCCGCGGAGTGGCCCGCGGCGGTGATCTCCTTGGCGAGCGCCTCCAGACGGTCGGCGCGGCGGGCGGTGAGCACGACGTGGTAGCCGGCTTCGGCCAGCCTGCGGGCGGTGGCGGCACCGATGCCGCTGCTCGCGCCGGTCACGACTGCGGTACGGGGGCTCATGGTCGTGCTGCCTTTCGCCGGTCGGGAGGTCGGGAGGTCGGGAGCGACAAGTGCCCGCCCACGCTTGCAGCATAGGCGCGGTGGTGCCGGGCGCTCTCAGGGCGGTCCGCCGGGTGAACCACGGCAGGAACACCCTCGCGCCGCCCGCCGGTGCCGCGAGGGCCTGATGACCGGCGGCTCCGCCGCAGGGCCCCGGCGAGCCGGAGACGACCTGAGGACGGTCCGGGAGAGGACGGCGTCGACCGCAACGAGCGCCGGCCGGAGTCCGGGCCGGGCGCGGACAGGCCGAAGGACGCCCCGCCGCGCCGCGCCGTGCCCGGCCCCCGTCGGACGCGGGTGCCCGCGGTCGGCCGGGACATCCGTCATGCCGCCCCGGCTTCCCCGGCCCAGGCGGCGAGGGCGGCGGCGCGGTCCCCGCCGGCGGCGTCCTCTGCGGCCCAGGCGACGTAGCCGTCGGGGCGGACGAGCAGCGTCGTGCGGCTGCCGTCCGTGCGGATGACGTGGACGGCGCGCGGGTCGGCGGAGGCGGGGCCGTCCGCGGGCCCGGCGGGGGTGACGAGCACGAAGCGGCCGGCGCGCAGCGCCTCGTACAGCCGGCCCTCGCGCAGGGGCAGGTCGGGCGCGCGCCCGCCGGTCAGGGGGTGGGCGCCTCGCGGAGCGGGGTAGGCGATGCCGATGCCGGTGACCGCGCCCAGGGCCCTGCGGCGCAGCGGCGGGAGGTGGCCGACGGCGAGCGAGACCAGGTCGCGGAGGGCCCGCTGCGGGGCGGTGTGGGCCATGGCGAGCCGGATGATGCCGCCGCTGCTGCGCAGCACCGTCGCGCCCACCGGGTGCCGTTCGGCCTGGTAGGTGTCGAGCAGGGTGTCGGACGCGCGGGCCCGGACCACGGCCGCGAGCTTCCAGCCGAGGTTGGCGGCGTCCTGCAGACCGGTGTTCATCCCCTGGCCGCCGGCGGGGGAGTGGACGTGCGCCGCGTCGCCGGCGAGCAGCACGCGGCCGGCGCGGTACACGGGCACCTGGCGCTCGTCGCTGTGGAAGCGGGAGAGCCAGCGGGCCTCACCCATGCCGTGGTCGGTGCCCAGGGCCCGGCGCGTGATGTCGCGGACCTCGTCGAGGCCGACCGGGTCGCCGTCGGGCCGCTCGCCGGTGCGGTCCCAGCACATCACGCGGTACCAGCCGTCGCCGAAGGGCGCGATGAAGGCGAAGGCGTCACCGGTACCGGCCACGGTCAGCAGCTCCGGGGGCGGCTCGGCGAGCCGGACGTCGGCGAGCACGATCGACCGGATCACGGACCGGCCGGGGAAGGGCAGGCCCAGGGCGGTCCGGACGGCGCTGCGATGGCCATCGGTGCCGACGGCGTACGCGGCGCGGCGGGTGGCGACGGTGCCGTCCGCGGCGCGGACGTCGAGCGTGACGCCCCGGTCGTCCTGGTGCACGGCCAGTACCTCGGCACCGTGCTCGAAACGCACGCCGGCGGCGCGGGCACGGCGCTCCAGCAGCCGCTCGACCTCGTACTGGGGGGTGATCAGCAGGTACGGGAAGCGGGAGGGCAGTTCCGCCAGGTCCAGCGAGAGGCGGCGGAAGAGCCGCAGGCCGCGCAGCCGGTGGCCGGTGGCGACCAGTTCGTCGGCGAGGCCGCGGGCGTCGAGGAGTTCGAGGGTGCGGGCGTGGACACCGAAGGCCCGGCTCAGGTTGCCGTGTCCCGTGGCGCGGCGCTCCAGGACGGTGACGGGGACGCCGGCGGCGGCGAGGTCCCCGGCGAGCAGCAGGCCGGTGGGGCCCGCCCCCACGACGAGGACCCCGGCCGGGTGGTCGGCGGTGCCGGGGCGGTGGACGGCGTCGGTGCGGTTCTCGGTGGTCATGGCGGCCTCCTGGGAGTCGGCGCCTGCGGGCCGACGCTGTTGGTCAACAGTTGTTTGCCAACGCTTGTTGGCAAACGTAACCCCACTCTTCGGTTGATGTCAACGCGTGTTGGCCTACAGTTGTGGGCATGACCGCGACCTCCTCCGCCCCCCGCCGATCCGACGCCACCCGCGCAGCGATCCTCACCGCGGCGCGCGACCGCTTCGCCGCCGACGGCTACGAGCGCGCCACCATCCGGGCCATCGCCCGGGACGCCGGCATCGACCCCTCGATGGTCATGCGCTACTACGGCAACAAGGAGGGGCTCTTCGCCGCCGCCTCCGAGTTCGACCTGCGGATGCCGGACGTCACCGCGGTCGCGGCCGAGGACGTCGGGGCCGTCCTCGTCACGCACTTCCTGGAGCGCTGGGAGGAGGACGAGACGCTGACCGCGCTGCTGCGCGTGGGCGTCACCAATCCGGCCGGGGCCGAGCGGATGCGGTCGATCCTGCAGCGGCAGCTCGCACCCGTCGCCGCCGCCGTGTGCCCGGACCCGGAGCCGGGCCGGGCGGCGGAACGCGCCGTGCTCGTGGCCTCGCAGATCCTCGGCATGGCCGTCAGCCGGTACGTGCTGCGCTTCCCGCCGGCCGCGGCGATGCCGCGCGAGGAGGTCGTGGCCTGGCTGGCGCCCACCGTCCAGCGATACCTGACGGCCGAGGGGCCCTGACCCCCACGGGCGGTCACCGTCCGCGCGGGCGGATCCGCGAACGAAGGGACTGACGACGCATGGAACAGCCGAAGAAGGTCCTCGCGGTGGTCGCGCCGCACGTCGGGGGCCGCGCCGTCGGTGCCGCCCTGGCCCGGCTCTTCGAGGGGCGGGCCGCCGTCACCGTGGTCGAGTCCACCGACGAGGACCCGGCGGCGCTGGCCGCGGCGCACGTGATCATGACGGCGCTGGGCCCCGTGACGGCCGGGCACCTCGCCCGGGCCTCCGCCCTGGGACTCGTGCAGTGCACCAGCCACGGCCACGAGCACGTGGACGTCGCCGCCGCCCACGCCCGCGGCGTGACCGTGTGCACCATCGGCTCCAGCGGGGCCGTGACGCAGAGCGTCGCGGAGCAGGCCTTCGCGCTGATGCTCGCCCTCGCCAAGCGGATCGTCCCCGGGCACGAGGCGCTCTCCCGCGGCGAATGGCCGCTGCCCCGCCTGCAGCGCTCGCTGACCGAGCTGGACGGCAGGGTCCTCGGCGTGATCGGCCTCGGGGCGATCGGACAGGCCGTGGCCCGGCGTGCCGCCGCCTTCGGGATGACCGTGCTCTACACCTCGCGCGGGCCCGTACCGGCCGCGACCGAGCGGCTGCTCGGGGCCCGTCGCGTGCCGCTGGAGGAGCTGCTGGCCGGTGCCGACTACGTCTCCGTCCACGTCCCGCTGACCGATGCGACCCGGCATCTGCTCGACGCGCGCCGGCTGGCGCTGCTCAAGCCCACGGCCTTCCTGGTCAACACCGCGCGGGGCGCGATCGTCGACCAGGACGCCCTCGCGGACGCCCTGGAGGGCGGGCGTCTGGCGGGTGCGGGGCTCGACGTCTTCGACCCCGAGCCGCCGCCGGCCGGGACGCGGCTGCTCCGCGCGCCCAACGTCCTCCTGTCGCCGCACGCCGGCGGCGCCACCCGGGACACGCTGGCGCGGATCGCGCAGGCCGCCGTGCGCAACGTCCTGGACCACCTCGACGGCCGTCCGCCCCGGGACGTCGTGCCCGCCGCGGAGGCCTGAACGGGACGCCCCCCGCACGGCAGGGGGCGGTTGACGGACACCGCCGCGGTCGGCCCCCGGCTCAGGCGCTCTGGTCGCCCTCGACGTTGGTGCCCGGGCCGAGCCCGGCGAGCGCGTCCTTGGCCGCCGTCAGGGCGCCGTCGCGGACCTCGCCGTCGATCGGCGCCTTCTTGTTCTCAAAGTCGCTGCCGTTGTAGGTGACCGTCACGACCGCGTTGCCCTTGCGGAACACGACGACCGCCTCGCGCGTCTGCTGCTTGTCCTCGGTCGTCAGCTCGACCGACACGGAGGCCTCGTCACCGATGCCGGACGCCGGGATCGACTTCTTCAGGCGTTCGTACGAGGCCTTCGCCGCCGCCTCGCCGTCCTGGCCGCCGCGGGTAGTGGACACCTCGAAGGTCACGTCGAGCCACCGGTAGTCGAAGCCCTTGAGGGCGTTCCACGAGCAGCCGGTGCGGTGCGAGGGGTCGGTGAGGGACAACTGCTTGCCCGCCGTCTTGGCCTCCGGCACCAGCTTCTTGATGGTCGCGGCCTTGATCGCGGTGCAGGGCGCGGGCGGCTTGGAGTACGTGGCGGGCGCGTCTTTCGAGCCGTCCGATCCGGAACCCGGGCCGGAGCCGGAACCGGAGGACCCGGACCCGGACCCGGAGTCCGATCCCGAGCCGGACGGCGCGGCGGAGCCGGTCTGGGATCCGTTCGCCGACGTGCGGCCGGCCTCCTCGTGGGACGAGGAGGCCATCGTCCAGCCGACGATGGCGAGTATGGCGGTGGGCAGCAGACGAGCCGCCAGGGTGAGGGGCAGGGACGCCACGGCGGTCTTCTCTTCGTCGATCCTGAGGAACCTGGGGCAGAGGAGTGAGCGTGGGGGACGTGGGGCCTGAGCGTACGACGTGAAGATGAGATTGCCATATGAAAGTGGCCCGGGAACAGACCAGTCGCGTAGGGGTTGCGGCACCGGGCGTGACGGGTGTACCCGCGCGCCCCCCGGATCCGGGTGCGCCGCGGTTGCGCCGGCCGCCCGCGGCCGGCGGCACGGGTACGCCGAGGGCGGCGGCCGCGCCCGTGTTCCTCGCGTCGTCCGTTTCCGGCCGGTGACATCGTGGGAGCGCTCTCATAGCATGCGGGGGCATGAGGAGCCTGACCAAGCGCGCTCTGTCCGCCGGTCAACTGGCCGCCCTGCTGCGGGAGTCGGCGGGCGTCGGCTGCAGCGTGGAGGCCGAGCTGACGGACGGCTGGTTCAACGCGGCCTACCGGGTGCGGCTCGACGACGGGCGTCCGGCGGTGGTGAAGATCGCCCCACCGCCGGACGCCGTCGTGCTCCGTTACGAGCGCGGCATCATGGCCACGGAGGTCATGGCGCACCGCCGCATGGCCGCCCTCGGCGACGTCCCGCTGCCGGAACTGCTCCACGCGGCACCGGACTTCCTGGCGCTGTCGGTCCTGCCCGGCACCCCCTGGGACAAGGCCGCCGACCGTATCCCCGCGGACCGGCAGGCCGCGCTCCGCCGTGAACTGGGCCGGATCGTGGCCCGGTTGCACACACTCGCCCCGGAGGACGGCCGGTACGGCTACCCGGCGCCCGAGGCCGGGCTGTCGGCGGCGGACTGGCCGACGGCGTTCGGCGCCATGGTGGACGCGCTGCTGGACGACGCCGGGCGCTGGGACACGCCGCTCGGCGTCGCGCCCGACGGGATCCGCGCACTGGTCGCGGAGGGCGCGGACGTCCTGGCCGAGGTGACCGAGCCGCGGCTGGTCCACTTCGACCTGTGGCCCGGCAACGTCTTCGTCGCCGACGACGGCTCCGCCGTCACCGGGCTCATCGACCACGAGCGGGCCTTCTGGGGCGACCCGGTGGCCGAGCTGGTCTCCCTGGCCCTCGGCGGCGACGCCGGCCCCGGCAGCGATCTCGTCGCCGGCTACCGGGAGGCGGGCGGCGTCCTCGACTTCGGGCCGTCCGTGCTCCACCGGCTGGCCCTCTACCGGGTCTACCTGGGTCTGATCCTGGTCGTCGAGTGCGGCCCGCGGGGCTACCCCGCCGACCACGCGGACCACGTCCGCGACCTGCTCGGCCGGTGGGTCGCGGAGCTGCGGACCGTCCGGCGGGGCTGGTAGGCACTGTCGTCACGTGTCCTCCCCCGGCGTTCGGGAGGGGGAGCCGTCGAATCGTCCGAGCGGCCCACCACGAGGACGATCCTCAGCCCCGCGATGCACCGCACCTGGGGGCACCCCCCCAGCGGCGGCGGGAGGGGAGCTCATGTGACGATACGGCGCAGTACAACCCGGGTGGCCCATCGTGGGTCTCCTCCCCGCGGCACCCGGGTCCCGGGCTCCCGCCCGACCCCGTCCCCCGCTTGGAGACACGCAAGTGAAGCACCCCCTGCGCGGCGCCGCCGCGCTGGCCACCCTGCTCGCCGCGGGCCTGGCCCCGTTCGCCCTGTCCTCCCCCGCCTCCGCCGCCCCCTCCGGCCTCGCGGGCGACTTCAACGGCGACGGCTACCGGGACGTTGCCGTCGCCGCCCCCGCCGCCAAGGTGAGCGGGAAGCTCTGGGCCGGCCAGGTCGCCGTGGTCTACGGGACGGCGAGCGGGCTGAACCCCGCCAGGCACCAGGTCATCAGCCAGAACACCGCGGGCGTCCCCGGCGCGGCGGAGGCGGACGACGAGTTCGGCGACCAGGTCGCCGCCGCGGACCTCAACCGCGACGGCTACAGCGACCTCGTGATCGGTGCCCCGCGCGAGAAGGTCGGCAGCCACCCGGACGCGGGCATGGTCGTCATCGTCTGGGGCTCCAAGAGCGGCCTGTCCGGTGGCACGGCGGTGAAGAACCCGCTCTCGTTCGCCGGTAGTTACTTCGGCACGGGCCTCGCGGCCGCCGACTTCACCGGTGACGGCAAGCCCGACCTGGCCGTCTCGGCGCAGGGCAACACGGGCGAGGCCTCCTGGCGGATCCGACTGATCCGCGGCCCGTTCGCCAAGTCGGGCAGCACCGGCACGGTGTCCTCGTACGCCCCGGGCATCGACCGGCCCGCCCTCACCGCGGGCCGGGTCGACGGCGACAACCGGGCCGACCTCGTGGCCACCGGCGGCAAGGCCAACCGCGACCAGCTCGGCTCCGCCGTCTACTACCGCGGCACCGCCTCGGGCATCACCAAGGGGGCGACCCTGCGGCCCGCCGAGACGGCGGCGATCGGAGACCTGAACAAGGACGGCTACGGCGACATCGCGCTCGGCAACCCCGAGGACCGGGCCGGCGAGCCCTCGGGCACCACCGGCGGCAGGATCGACGTCGTCTACGGCACGTCGTCCGGTCCGAGCGCCACCAGGCGCGTCGCGCTCACGCAGAACTCCGCGGGCGTCCCGGACTCCTCCGAGACCGGGGACCGCTTCGGCCAGGCACTCGCGATCGGGGACTTCGACAAGGACGGTTACGGGGACCTCGCGGTCGGCGTGCCGGGCGAGTCCTTCGGCGACGCCGTCGACGTCCGGACGTGGGCCGGGGCGGTCACGCTGCTCCGGGGCACGGCCTCAGGCGTCACCACGACCCGGTCGGTGTTCCTCACGCAGGACAGCCCCGGCGTGCCCGGCGCGACGGAGATGGCAGACACCTTCGGCCACCGCCTCCTGGCCTCCGACGTGAACCGCGACGGCCGTGCCGATCTCACCGTCGTCGCCGACGGGGAGAACGACCCCGAGGGCGGGGTCTGGTTCCTGCCGGGTGCCGCGTCCACGCTCTACTCGACGACGGCCTCGACGAGCTTCGGCCCGGCCAAGGTGGGGCTGCCGGCCCGCACCTACACGGCGTTCGGCTTCGACCTCGCGGGCTGATCCGCCGGCCGTACCCCCCGGTTGAAGCGGAAGAGGTCGCCGGGGTCGAGGGCCGACTTCAGACGGTCGAGGCGGTCGAGGTCGGGTGCCGGGTGGCCGGGAGCTATCCGGCGGCGGTCGTGGGCTGCTCCACCACGTTCCGGCCGAGCGGTGCCACCCTGCCGGGGTGCTCCGGCTGCCGGTCCGGCGTCAGCCCCGTGCCGGACGCCGAGGCGGGGGTGTGAGCGGGGGCGTGAGCGGGGGTGGGGGTGTGCGTGGCGGTGTGGGCGGACGTGTGGGCGGGGGCGGCGTGGGTGGGCGCCGCGTGGGCACCGCCGGACTGCTGCGCGGCGCCCGGGGCGATCGCCATCGGTGCGGCGGAGGAGGGCACCGCCGCGGTCACCGCACGGGTCGCCTCCGTCTTCGGGTGCTCGTCCTTGTCGGGCGCGTGGCTCACGCCGAAACGGGTCCGCAGGTGGTGTCCGGCCGCCTCATCGAGGCTCACGGGACGCTGCAGCCGCACCGCCAGCCGGCTCGCCTCACGGCCCAGCGCGGCGAGGTCCTCCCACCGCAGGTGCACGACCAGGGGCAGTTCCGCCTCGCCGTCGGGGAGCGCTTGGAGGCCCTGGAAGGGGACGTTGCTCTGACTGTTCATCGGCCGGTCCTCACCATTGGCTGCAGTGCGGTACGGCAGGGGATACGCGCCCCGGCACCGGAGTGTTCAGCCGCGCCCGCGCGGCGCCCCCGGTCCGGCGGGGATGATGGGACGGTGCGCACCCTCGGGATCGACCTCGCCGCGAGCCCCCGGACGACCGCGGTCGCGGTCGTCACCTGGCCCGGGGACGGCACGGCCGTCGTCGCCCCGCCGCTCCTCGGTTGCGCCGACGACATCCTGGTCGGCCTGCTGTGCGGTCTGGAACCCGGGGAACGGGCCGGGGTGGACTGCCCCTTCGGCTGGCCGGTCCCCTTCGTCGAGGCCGTCGCCGCGCACGCGGCGGGCACGCCTTGGCCGGGGCGGGGCACCGACAGCGCCGCGCACCGGGCGACGCTGCGCCACCGCCGCACGGACATCCTCACCCACGAGGAGCTCGGCGGCCGGTGGCCGCTGTCCGTCGCCTTCGACCGGCTCGGCGCCACCGCAGCCCGCTGGGCCCACCTCGCCGACGAACTCGCCGCCCGCGACCGGCCCGTGGCCCGCGACGGCTCCGGGCGGATCGCCGAGGTGTACCCGGCGGCGTCCCGCAGACGCTGGGGCCTCGGCCCCGAACGCTCCACGGCGCAACTCTGCGCGGCCGCACCCTGGCTGCGGTGCGGCCCGGCCGAACGGGCCGCGTACGACGGCAGCGAGCACGCCTTCGACGCCCTGATCGCCGCCCTGGCCGCCCGCGCCGTCCAGCGCGGACTCACCCGGGGCCCGGAGGGTCCCGAACAGACCCGCGCGGCCCGCGTCGAGGGCTGGATCCACCTCCCCCGTGCGGGCACTCTCCCCGCCCTGCCGTGAGCCCCCGCGCGCCCGGGCACGCTTCCGGGACTTCGGCGGTGCGGGGTGCGTGGCGCGTGGGCGTCCCGGCCGCCGCCCTCACACGCCCTCAACGGCGCTGCCCGAGGGCGCGTTCGGCGGACTGCCGGCGGCGCCTGCGCGGCGGCTCGGCCGCGGCTTGCGGCGGCCCGCGGGTGGGGCGGGGGCCTGCTCGGGCGGCCGGTACGCCGCGGCGCGCCCGCACCGTCCCGGCGGCGGGGAACCGGGCATCGCCCGGCGCGCGCCGCCGGTCGCCCGCTCAGCGGAGGCGGATCGTGAGGGTGACGACCGCGCCGACCGGCCCCTGACCGATCGTGAGCCGGTCGGTGACCAGCCGGGCGAGCCACAGGCCGCGCCCGCAGCGGGAGTCGAGGCCGGGGAGCAGTTCGGGGATGACGGCGGCGTCGAATCCGGGGCCGGAATCGGTGATCCGGCACTGCACCTCGCCGTCGGTCCGGCGCAGCATCAGGCGGCCGCGGCCGCCTCCGTGGGTGATCGCGTTGGAGGCCACCTCGTTCACCGCCAGGACGAACTCGCCGCGGCGCGCGGCCGGGAGGCCTGCCCACATCGCGAACTCCTCGGTCAGCAAGCGCAGCCGGGGCAGGTCGCCCTCCGCGAACTCGCGTTCCAGCCCGCAGCCGTCGGCGGCCGGGTCGTCGGCGGGTGGCTCCCGCAGTTCCTCCAGCATCAGCCGCTCACCTCGTTCAGCGTCAGCCCCGGCAGGGACGGTGCGCCCAGCCTGCGCAGCAGCGTCAGGTGGAAGGCCGAGCAGTGGACCTCCACCCGCACCCCCCGCTCCCCGGCGGCGGCCACCAGCGACAGCAGCTCCGCCGCGCATCCGACGTCGAGGAAGTGCAGGTCGCGCAGGGCCAGTACGAGCCGCCCGCCCTCGGCGGTCCGGCGCAGCGCGTCCCCGACGACGGCGTGGAACCGTTCCCGGGTGCTGAGGTCGGCCTCGCCCAGGAGCCGCAGCAGTCCCTCGGTGTGCGTCGCGTGCAGCGCGCCGAGCCGGGTCAGCAGGTTGCGCGGGTGCGCCTGCGCCATCGCGTCGAGCACGTCCCCGGTGAACCAGCGGCGGTCGTAGGCGCAGACCTCCGCGTACGGGCGTCCGGTGAAGAGGTGGTCGGCGTGGGTCTCGCGGTGCACCATCGCGTCGATGGGCGCGCCCATGTCGCGCACCCAGTGCATGTCGATGTACGCGCGCAGGCCCGCGTACCCGTCGCGGACCGCGCGGTCCGTCTCCTCGGCGAGCCGGCCCTGCTGCCGTACCGCCGTGAACTCGCGGTCCGGGCGGATCAGTTCGCGCATGCTGCTCAGCACGAGCTGCCCGCGCCGCTGCGCCGACCGCACCCACACGTCGGCGTCCCCGGCCTGCCCGGCATCGTCGGCCGGTCCCAGGTGGGCCAGCACGTCCCGGTCCGGCACGCCGGGGGCGGCGAAGACCATGACCCGCTCGCCGGCCGCCAGCCCGAGCCGCGCGAAGGCGGCCAGGACGTCCCAGCGTGTGTCGTCGCCGTCGTAGCTGACGAACGCGTGGTCGCCGGGCCGCATCCGCTGCACCGGCACGACCCGCACATCTGCGGCAGGCATCGGTCCTCACCCCCTGGTCTCCGAGCTGCCGAGGGTAGGAGCGCGTCCCGCGGGACCGCCAGGCGGGACCGACTCTGCACGGGATCGCGCGGGGAGCGACCGCGGGTACGCCGGAGCTGCCCGGAACCGCCCGTCCGTCAACACGATGTGACGGACGGGCGGTCAACGCGCCGGTCGGCCGGTCGGCCGGTCGGAGGGTCGGAGGGTCAGGCGTTCAGGCGTTCATGGACCGGTCCGGGGTGAGGGCCCGGTCGCAGATCCGGACGTCGCCGATCCAGCCGTGCAGCAGCTGGTCGAGCTGCCCCCCGTACTCGTAGCCGCCCGGGCTCGCGCCGCCGAAGGCGGGCCTGCTGCGGAACCGGTGCGGGCCGAACACGTCCAGGTAGGGGCTGTCGCCGCGCTGGTCGTCGGTGGACGAGCCGACGTCGTGGTTGCCGGCGACGACGCTGCAGGGCACGCCCGCGCGGTCCAGGACGCGGAAGGCGTCGTCCACGGCGGCGAATTCACCGGCCTGGCCGTTCTGGGTGACGTCACCCAGATGCTCCATGAAGACGATGTTCTCGTCCCTGCCGTGGTCCAGTAGGTAGCGGAACGACGCCTCGACGGAGGCCGGATGGATGCTCGCACCGTCGAAGAGGTACTGCGTGTCCGGCATCACGACCAGCGTGAAGCGGGGGTCGTCGGTGTCGGGGCGCCACGGGCCGCCGTGTGCCGTCGTCGCGGTGGCGGGCGCGGCCGACGCGGCCGACGCGACCGGCGCCGCCGCGGTCAGTCCCGCGACGGCGGCGCCCGCCAGTACCGCCCCCACCAGCAGGGAGCGGCGGCTCGTGCCAAGCTGGGGTCCGTCAGGTCTGTGGCGTGTGTCACACACGGCGATCCCGCTTCCCGCCGGTCGGGCAGTGTCGGCCGAGGACGCCACGGGCGGCGTACGGGTCCCGGCCCAACCGCCCGGGAAGGGCCGGTGAACGGCGCGGGGACCGTCGGATCGGCCGTGGGAAGGAGGTGGCGGCGACGCTCCGCCGGGCCCGGTACGACTGTGAGAGCGGCCACGTGCCCCCTTTTCGGCGGGCTGCGGGGATTAAGCGACGGTAAACTCCCTGTTCGCCATTTGTGACGCCGGGTGAAGGACCCCATGCCACGGGCCGTCCCGCCCGGACGGCCGCGGTACGGGGACGCCGGGCGTGCGTCAGACGCGGGGGCGGTCCCGCGCGCCGGGACACCGTGGTCCCCGGCCGGCCGGGGGTCACCGGCACCGCAGTGGTCCTGAGTTCTCTGGAGGGTTTGACATGCGTCCGTCTCTGGCCGTGAGCGACCGGAACAAGGTGCCCTGCACGTCCGCCGCCGCGCCACCGACCCCCGGCTCGGCCGAGCCGGGGAGCACCGTATGACGCTCGTCGAATCACCCTTCCCGCTCCTCGAGGAGCCCGCGTCCGCCGGTGTGGCCGGCACCTCCGGCGTCCTGTGTCCGGCACGGGCCCTCTTCCGGGCCGGCGACGCCGCCCCCGAGCGCACCCTGCTCGGCGTCCTGGCCGCCACCGCCCGGGCGCACCCCACCGCACCCGCCGTCGACGACGGCACCACGACGCTGAGCTACCGCGCCCTCGCCGCCGCGACCGAGCGCCTGCGCCGCCGCCTGGCGGAGGCCGGCATCGGTGCCGGCGACCGGGTCGGCGTACGCGTGCCCTCGGGCACCGCCGACCTGTACGTGGCGGTCCTCGCCGTGCTCTCCGCGGGCGCCGCCTATGTGCCGGTGGACGCCGAGGACCCCGACGAACGCGCCCGGCTGGTCTTCTCCGAGGCGCAGGTCTGCGCCGTCATCGGCGAGCACCTCACGATCACCCCGTGCGCCGGGCCCCGAGGCACCGTCGGCCGCCGCCCCGGGCCGGACGACGACGCGTGGATCATCTTCACCTCCGGCTCGACCGGCAGGCCCAAGGGCGTCGCCGTCACCCACCGCTCGGCCGCCGCGTTCGTCGACGCCGAGGCCCGGCTCTTCCTCGCCGACGAGCCGCTGGGACCCGGCGACCGGGTGCTGGCCGGGCTGTCGGTGGCCTTCGACGCCTCCTGCGAGGAGATGTGGCTGGCGTGGCGGCACGGCGCCTGCCTGGTGCCCGCGCCGCGCTCCCTCGTCCGCACCGGACTGGACCTCGGCCCGTGGCTGGTCGAGCAGGGCATCACGGTCGTCTCCACCGTCCCGACCCTGGCCGCGCTGTGGCCGGTCGAGGCGCTGGACGACGTCCGCCTGCTGATCTTCGGCGGCGAGGCCTGCCCGCCCGAACTGGCCGAGCGGATGGCCGTCGAGGGTCGAGAGGTGTGGAACACCTACGGCCCGACCGAGGCCACCGTCGTCGCCTGCGCCGCCCAGCTCACCGGGGAGGGCCCGGTCCGCATCGGGCTGCCCCTGGACGGCTGGGAGCTGGCCGTCGTGGACGCCCACGGCGAACCGCTGCCCATGGGCGCGACCGGCGAGCTGGTCATCGGCGGGGTCGGCCTCGCCCGCTACCTGGACCCCGCCAAGGACGCCGAGAAGTACGCCCCGCTGCCCGCCCTCGGCTGGCACCGCGCCTATCGCAGCGGCGACCTGGTCCGCGCGGACGCCGAGGGCCTGGTCTTCGTCGGCCGCGCCGACGAGCAGGTCAAGCTCGGCGGCCGCCGCATCGAGCTGGGCGAGATCGACGCGGCCCTGCAGGCGCTGCCCGCCGTCGCCGGCGCGGCCGCCGCCGTACGCACCACCAAGGGCGGCAACCAGATCCTGGTCGGCTACGTGGCGGTGACCGAGGACTTCGACCAGACCGACGCGCTCGCCCGGCTCCGCGAGGCGCTGCCGGCCGCCCTCGTCCCGCTGCTCGCCGTCGTGGACACCCTGCCCACCCGGACCTCCGGCAAGGTCGACCGGGACGCGCTGCCCTGGCCGCTGCCCGGGCTCGACGCGCCCGCCGCGGAACTCGCCGGCACCGAGGGCCTGCTCGCCGGGCTGTGGGGTGAGCTCCTCGGCGCTCCGGTGACCGGGCCGGACGCCGACTTCTTCGCGCTCGGCGGCGGCAGCCTGACCGCCGCCCGCCTCGTCTCCCAGCTGCGCACCCGCTACCCCGCGGCCGCGGTCGGCGACGTCTACCAGCACCCCACCCTCGGGGCGCTCGCCGCCCGCCTGGACGAGGCCGACGCCCGCCGCGCCGCCGCCCGCCCGGTACGGCCGGTGCCGCGGCGGGCCGCCGCGGCGCAGCTGGCGCTGATGCTGCCGCTGCTCGTCCTGGCCGGACTGCGCTGGGGCGTCGTGGCGGCCGCCATCGGCAATGCGCTGAGCCTCCTCGGCACCTTCCCGTCGGTCCCCGCCGTCTCCTGGTGGTGGGTGCTGGCCGGCTGGGCCCTGCTCATCAGCCCCGCCGGACGGGTCGCGATCTCCGCGGGCGGCGCCCGGCTGCTGCTGCGCGGAGTGCGCCCTGGCACCTACCCGCGCGGCGGGGCGGTGCACCTGCGCCTGTGGGCCGCCGAGCGCCTGGCGCAGGTCAGCGGCGCCGGCAACCTCACCGGCGCCTGGCTGAGCCACTACGCCCGCGCGCTGGGCGCCAGGGTCGGCGACGGCGCCGACCTGCACTCGCTGCCGCCGGTCACCGGCATGCTCAAGCTCGGCAAGGGCAGCGCGGTCGAGCCCGAGGTCGACCTGTCCGGGCACTGGCTCGACGGCGACCTGCTGCACATCGGCAAGATCCGCATCGGGGCGGGCGCCACGGTCGGCTCCCGCAGCACCCTCCTGCCCGGCGCCCGGATCGGCAAGCGCGCCGAGATCGCCCCCGGTTCCGGCGTCGTGGGCGCCGTCCGGGCCGGGCAGCGCTGGGGCGGCGTGCCAGCCGTCCGCACCGGCAAGGCCCCGCACCGCGGCGCCGACGCCCGGCCGCCGCGGCGGCTGCGCTGGGCGGCGGCGTACGAGGTGACCGCCTTCGCCCTGGAACTGCTGCCCGCGGTGTCGGCGCTGCCCGCCCTGCTGGTACTGGCCCGCTTCCTGCGCGGCGCCGGCGCCGCGCCGCTGTCCGCCGCGCTCACGGCCGTCCCCCTGGCCACGCTCGCCTGGCTGCTGACGTACGCGCTGCTGGTGCTGGCCGGGGTGCGGCTGCTGGGCGTCGGGCTGCGCGAGGGCCACCACCCCGTGCACGGCCGCGTCGCCTGGCAGGCCTGGACGACGGCCCGGCTGATGGACCGGGCCCGCGCGCACCTGTTCCCGTTCTACGCCAGCCTGCTGACGCCGGTGTGGCTGCGGGCGCTCGGCATGAAGGTCGGCCGCCATGTGGAGGCGTCCACCGTGCTGGCGCTGCCCACGATGACCACGGTCGGCGACGGGGCCTTCCTCGCCGACGACACCATGGTCGGCAGCTACGAGCTCGGCGGCGGCCGGATGCGCATCGCCGAGGCCCGGATCGGCAAGAAGGCCTTCCTCGGCAACTCGGGCATGACCGCCCCCGGCCGCTCGGTGCCGAAGAACGGCCTGGTCGGCGTGCTCTCGGCGACGCCCAAGGGCGCCAAGGCGGGCAGCTCGTACCTGGGCATGCCGCCGATGAAGCTGCCCCGGGTCCCCGAGGAGGGCGACCGCAGCCGCACCTTCGCGCCGCCCCGGCGGCTCGTGCTGGCCCGCGCGGCCGTCGAGCTGTGCCGGGTCGTCCCCGTGATGTGCGCGGTCGCGCTGGTGGTGCTGGTGCTCGCCGGGTACGCGGCGGTGGCGGCCCGGTACGGGGTGCCCGTGGCGCTCGCCGCCGGCGGGGCGCTGCTCGCGGGCGCCGGTGCGGCCGCCTGCGCGGTGGCCGTGGTGATGAAGTGGCTGCTGGTCGGGCGGGTGCGGGCGGGTGAACGGCCGTTGTGGAGCTCGTTCGTGTGGCGCAACGAACTGGCCGACACCTTCGTCGAGGTGCTGGCCGTGCCGTGGCTCGTCGGCGCGGTCGGTGGCACCCCGCTGATGAACCTGTGGCTGAGGTGCCTGGGGGCGCGGATCGGGCGCGGCGTATGGTGCGAGACGTACTGGCTGCCGGAGGCGGACCTGGTCCGGGTCGGGGACGGCGCGACCGTCGGCCGCGGCTGCGTGGTACAGACACACCTGTTCCACGATCGGATCTTGCGGATGGACGAGGTCGTACTCGGGGAGGGCGCGAGCCTCGGCCCGCACGGCATCGTGCTGCCCGGCGCGACGGTCGGGGCCCGGAGCGCGATCGGCCCGGCCTCGCTCGTCATGCGGGGCGAGGGCGTGCCCGAGGGCACCCGCTGGCTCGGCAACCCGATCTCCGCCTGGCACACAGAGGGGGCCCGCACAGGGTGAGCAACGGCAAGCGCGTGCGTGGCGGGGCCGCCGTCCCCGCCACGCCCGGGGCGGAGGTGTCCGCGGACTCCTACTTCCCCGAGCACGGCAACGGCGGCTACCGGGTCACCCACTACGACCTGGAACTCGACTACCGCCCGGCGGCCAACCGCCTGTCGGGCCGGGCCCGGATCTCCGCGGTGGCGGACCGGGCCCTCTCCGCGTTCAGCCTCGACCTGGGCGCCTTCCGCCTCGACCGGGTCCTCGTCGACGGGCGTCCGGCCCGTTACACCCACCGGGCGGGAAAGCTCCGCGTGAAGCCCGCGAAGGCGCTGCCCGAGGGCCCGTTCGCGGTCGAGGTCCGCTACGTCGGCAACCCCCGGCCCGTCCGCTCCCGCGACTGGGGGGAGCTCGGCTGGGAGCAGCTGGAGGACGGCGCGCTCGTCGCGAGCCAGCCGATCGGCGCGCCCTCCTGGTTCCCCTGCAACGACCACCTCGGTGACCGGGCGGGCTACCGGATCACGGTGACCGCGCCCTCGCCGTACGCGGTCGTCGCCAACGGCAGCCTGGAGTCGTACCGGGTGGGCGCCTCCACGACGACCTGGGTGTACGACCAGCCGAAGCCGATGCCGCCGTACCTGGCGACCGTGCAGATCGGCCAGTACGAGCTGATCGACCACCTCGGCGGCTCCGTACCCCAGCCTGCCGCCGTCCCGCCGCGCCTGACCGCCGACTTCGACCACGACTTCGGGCGCCAGCCGCGGATGATGGAGGTGTTCAGCGAGCTCTTCGGGCCCTACCCCTTCGGCGAGTACGCGGTCGTCGTGACCGACGAGGAACTGGAGGTCCCGGTCGAGGCGCACGGGCTGTCCGTCTTCGGCAGCAACCACCTGGACGGGCGCCGCGGCTCCGAACGGCTCGTCGCCCACGAACTCGCCCACCAGTGGTTCGGCAACAGCCTCGCCCTCGCCGACTGGCGGCACATCTGGCTCAACGAGGGCTTCGCCGCGTACGCGGAGTGGCTGTGGGCGGAGTCCTGCGGCGAGATGACCGCGGCCCGCAACGCGGCCCGCGCCCACGCCCGCCTCGCCGCCCAGCCCCAGGACCTGCGGCTCGCCGACCCCGGTGTCCGGCGCATGTTCGACGACCGGGTGTACAAGCGCGGCGCCCTCACCCTGCACGCGCTGCGCACGGTCATGGGCGATCCGGCGTTCTTCCGGCTGCTGCGGGCCTGGACCGCGGCCCACCGCCATGGCACCGTGACCACCGGGCAGTTCACCGCCCTGGCGCAGGAGCACACCGACCGGCCGCTGGAGGCGCTGGTCTTCCACCCGTGGCTGCACGGGACGCGCCTGCCACGTCTGCCGATCGGGGGAGCATGAGCGACGTACACACCGACGAGGGCGGCATCGTCGTCTACTGGCGGCCCGGCTGCACCTTCTGCATGAAGCTGCGCGCCCAGCTGCTGTTCGCGCGGCTGCGCCACACCAAGGTCAACATCTGGCGCGATCCGGACGCCGCCGCCTTCGTGCGCTCCGTGGCGGACGGGAACGAGACCGTGCCGACCGTCACCGTGGCGGGTCGGCCCATGGTCAACCCGTCGCTGCGGCAGCTGAGGGAGGCGGTCAGGGCGTACGCCCCGCACCTTCAGCCGAAGCGCGACACGTAGCGGCGCTGCCAGGGCGTCTCCACCGCGCGCCGGGCATAGTGCTCGCGCACATAGGCGACGGCCTCCCCGGACGGCACCCCGTCCAGCACCGCCAGGCAGGCCAGGGCCGTCCCGGTGCGGCCGATCCCGCCGTGGCAGGCGACCTCCACCCGCTCGCCCGCCGCCCGGCCCCACGCCTCGCGCAGCGCCTGCGCGGCGTCCGTACGATCCCCGGGCAGCCGGAAGTCCGGCCAGCGCACCCAGCGGCTCTCCCAGGCCGTCTCCGGGGGCTCGTGGGCCAGCAGGTACAGCCCGAACGCGGGGACGGGCCCGGCCGGCAGCGGATGCCGCAGCCCCCGACCGCGCACCAGCCGCCCCGACGGCAGCCGCAGCACCCCCGGCGCGCCCGGCTCCCAGCCGGGCGCGGGCTCAGCGCCCACGGGCTCACCGCCCATGGCCGCCGCACGCCGCCGTCGCCGGGTAGAGCACGGCGCCGGTCAGGCCGCCGTCGTCGGCGGCACCGGCCGCGAGGCCGGACAGCCGCAGGCACGCGTCCTCGGTGGCGTCCACGCGGGGGCACTCGACGCCCACGGCGGCGACCTCGGTCACGGAGCCGCGGTGGTGGAGTTCGCCGGCGGAGGACGGCGCGGGCAGGCCGCCCTGGAGGGTGCCGAGGGCGACGACGTCACCGGACGCGCCCGAGGCCTCGCGGATGTCGAAACGCCAATGGGCGTCACTCGCTTTGAGGAGGTATTTCCCGGACCTCCCGCATTCCGCCAGGGAATCCCCGCGGTCGCGGACGAGTTCGGCTATCGCGCAGCACAATGGCGCGTCATGTCCGGCCGCCGTGCGGAAACGGCTGAAACCGGCGAGCGGGGCGGACCGCATGGCGCGGTCGAGGAGGACGACCGCGGACTCCCGTGCGTGCGGATGGCCGTGCTCGGCGATGTCCAGCAGGAAAGGGGCCGCGACCACGGCACCGGGGAGCGTCTCGCCGTTGCCCCCGCGGAGCAGGGAACCGCTGGTCAGGGCCGTCACGGCGGAGGCGACCGAGTCGAGGTCCCGCGCGGCGGCCAGCGCCCTCAGGCCGTCCCGGGCATCCGCGGTCCGAGGGCGCGGCCGCGGCGAGGGAATGGCATTCCAATTGACGGCGTCGATCTCGGTGAGCAGCATCCGCACATGATTCCACCCGCTCCGGAATCTCGCGGTTCCGCATGCGGGACAAGCGTTCGAGCGGCTATCCTCCGCCGCCTCAGGCGGTGTGACGCAGATACAGCGCGCCGCAACTGTGGCAGAACGGCTGCGCCTGCGGCGTCCCCCACACGTCCTCCGCCTGTACGGCCGCCGCGGGGGAGAGCTCCCGCCCGCACAGCCCCGTCACGGCGCCGTCCTCGACCATGTGCCACGCCCGCAGCGGGCTGTCGCCGCCCGCGGGGCCGCCGTCCTCGGTGTCGTACTCCGCACGCATCTCGTACACGGGCATCGCGGTGCCTCCGGGTGGTCATGCCCTTTGTGGTGCCGGTAGTCCAGTATGTCCGTATGCAGCGCCCTCGGCGATCGCAGTCCGGGCGGCTCGGGCAACGGACTTTCGGTGCCGATGAGTTGGGCGCCGGCGGGTGGCGGCCGCCGCGGCCCCTCCCCGCCGTCGGCGCGACCCGGCCGGTCCGTGCGCGAGCCGCCCCGTGTGACCGGTGAGCGGCACACCGTCACCGGATTTGTCACATTCAGTGACCGGAGAAGTTCCCACCGCATGAATGGAGTCCGAAATTAGGGGATTTCACCCTATGTATTGACTGCGGGGAGTAATGGAACCTAAGGTTCATGTCAGAGGACGACTCCTATGAGCCGCATCCCGTCCGACACTTCACCTCTGTGATGGTGCGTCCGCACCCGAGGTCCGGGCGCACCCCCGTCGCACCGTGCCACGCGCATCGGCCGGTGCGGCCAGCGCGCGGTCGCACACGACCGGCGCCGACGTTCCGCACCTTGAAGGGGAACGACAATGCGCGTCCAGAGCACGACCATCCGCCGCGTCGCCGCAGCGGCACTCGCGGCACCGATCCTCGCCCTCGTCGGAGCCGGCGCGGCCGGCGCCGCGCCGCAGCAGGCGGCCCCCGCCTCGCACCAGTCCGTCGTCGCCCACGGGGACGGCTGCCGGGGCTACGGGGACTGGGGTTACGGATGGCGTTACAACCACCACTTCTACAACAACTGCGGCTACGGCTACGGCTACGGCTTCGGAGGTTACGGCGGCTACGACAACGGCTACGGCTACGGCAACGGCGTCGTCGTGGTGGTCCTGTAACCGTCAGTGAACCCGCATCCGCCCGGCGCCCGTCACGGCCACACCAGGCAGTACAGCTGGTGCCCGCTCTCGTGACAGCGCTGGGCGAAGTCCTGCCACTCGTGCAGCATCTTGTAGATCACGAACGCGTCCCGCGGACCGCGGCGGTCGGGAACGGTGGACCAGATGAACGCCGCGGCGCCGAGGGCCTCCTCGTCGGCCTTGCGCAACGGCTCGACGACGGAGTGCGGCAGCTTGACGACGGCGTAGTCGGGATGGAGCACGACGAGTTCCAGCGGCGGGACCTTCGCCGGGGGTATGCCCTCGATCCCGGTCAGCACCATCGCGGCCATCGTCTCCGGCTTGACCTTGGTGTACATCCCCTGGCCCAGCTCGTCACCGCCGAGTTCCTCGGGCCGCATCGAGATGGGGACCCGAGCGGCGGTCGCACCATCGGGTGCGCCGAAGTACTTGTAGGTCACCCCCACTCGGCCACCCCTGCTCCCGCTTTTCTCAACGGCCCTGTCGCGCTCTTTCGGCGGCCGGCGGCGCCGACCGGTGGGGCGGGCGTGCTCCGCGTCGGGGTCGTCCGCCCCGCCGCCCGCGTCACCGCGTTCGCCACCGCGCTGCATTCCACTACCCGACCATCCGCAGACCCAACCGCGCAACCCGATCATCGTCTCAGATGCACGGTCGATACCTCGTCGCGCAACGCCCGGCATTTGAGAGCATGTGCTTGTGAGCTATCCGTACGCCTACGAAGCGCCAGTTTCTCAGACCTTGTTCGATCGAGCAGCCGCCGTGACCCCTGGTGGGGTGAACAGCCCGGTACGCGCCTTTCGTGCGGTGGGCGGTACGCCCCGGTTCATGGTGTCCGGAACGGGTCCCTACCTGAAGGACGCGGATGGTCGCGAATACGTCGACCTCGTCTGCTCCTGGGGGCCGATGATCCTCGGCCACGCCCACCCCGAGGTGATCGCCGCCGTGCAGGCGGCGGTTGCGCGGGGTACGTCCTTCGGCACGCCCGGTGAGGGCGAGGTGGAACTGGCCGAGGAGATCGTGGCGCGCGTCGCGCCGGTCGAGCAGGTGCGGCTGGTCTCCTCCGGCACCGAGGCCACGATGTCGGCGATCCGGCTGGCGCGCGGGTTCACGGGCCGGGCCAAGGTGATCAAGTTCGCGGGGTGTTACCACGGTCATGTGGACGCGCTGCTGGCCGCCGCGGGTTCCGGGGTTGCCACGTTCGGGTTGCCCGACACCCCCGGGGTGACGGGCGCACAGGCCGGCGACACGATCGTGCTCCCGTACAACGACCTCGAGTCCGTGCGGGCCGCGTTCGCCGCCCACCCCGGCGAGATCGCCTGCGTGATCACCGAGGCGTCGCCCGGCAACATGGGCGTCGTGCCGCCCGCCGAGGGCTTCAACCAGGGCCTGGCGGACCTCTGCCGCGAGAACGGCGCGCTCTACGTCTCCGACGAGGTCATGACGGGCTTCCGCGTCTCGAAGGCCGGCTGGTACGGCATCGACGGCGTCCGCCCCGACCTGATGACCTTCGGCAAGGTGATGGGCGGCGGCTTCCCCGCCGCGGCGTTCGGCGGCCGCGCCGACGTGATGGCGCACCTCGCGCCCGCCGGCCCGGTCTACCAGGCGGGCACGCTCTCCGGTAACCCGGTGGCCACCGCGGCGGGTCTCGCCCAGCTGCGGCTGCTGGACGACGCGGTGTACGAGACGGTGGACTCCGTCGCCGCCGAGGTGTCGGGGCTGGTCACGCAGGCGCTCTCCAAGGAGGGCGTGGCGCACGGCCTGCAGACCGCGGGCAACATGTTCTCGGTGTTCTTCACCGAGGACCGGGTGAGCAACTACGACGAGGCGAGGAAGCAGGAGGCGTTCCGCTTCACCGCCTTCTTCCACTCGATGCTCGCCCAGGGCGTGTACCTGCCGCCCTCCGCGTTCGAGTCGTGGTTCGTCTCGTCGGCGCACGACTCCGCCGCCGTCGAGCGCATCGCCGCGGCCCTGCCGGCCGCCGCCCGCGCCGCCGCGGAGGCCACGGCATGAGCGAGATCACCGTCGTCCACCTGATGCGGCACGGCGAGGTGGAGAACCCCACCGGCGTGCTCTACGGGCGCCTGCCCGGCTACCACCTGTCCGACCTGGGGCGGAAGATGGCCGACCGGGTCGCCGAGCACCTCACGGGCCGCGACATCACCCATGTCGTCGCCTCCCCGCTGGAGCGCGCCCAGGAGACCGCGACGCCGATCGCCGCCGTGCTCGGGCTGGACATCGCGAGCGACGAGCGGCTGATCGAGGCCGACAACGTCTTCCAGGGCAAGACCTTCGGTGTCGGGGACGGTGCGCTCAAGCGCCCGGCCAACTGGAAGCACCTGGTCAACCCGTTCCGGCCGAGCTGGGGCGAGCCGTACGCGGACCAGGTCGTCCGCATGACGGCCGCGCTGGAGGCGGCCCGGGACGCGGCCCGCGGCCACGAGGCGGTCTGCGTGAGCCACCAGCTGCCGATCTGGATCGTGCGCAGCGCCATTGAGCAGCGGCGACTGTGGCACGACCCGCGCAAGCGGCAGTGCACCCTGGCGAGCCTGACGTCCTTCACGTTCGAGGACGACCGGATCGTCTCGGTCGGCTACACCGAGCCCGCCCGCGACCTGGTCCCGGCACACCTGCTGGCCGGGGCGAAGCCGGTCAAGGGCGGCAGCAAGGGCTTCGGCGCGTAGGTCCTGCCGTCAGCCCCCCGCCGCGGAGCCCGGCCGGGGGAGCCACGCCGACGACAGGACCCGGCGACCGTCTCTCACGAGGGCGCCGGTCACGGAGACCGGCGCGCTCCGGCACGCCCTGTGACGGCTGCCCGCCGCGTGGCCCGATCAGGGCCCCGTCCCGGTGAATTGCCGCACCCCGGGAAGGAACCCGCCGCACGTGGACGGCATCTAGCGCGGTGGGGGGCCGAGGCGACACGGGGATTGGGGCGTGGAATGCGGGACATCAGCCGACGAGGAGTGCTGGGCCTGGCGGCCGGAGCGGCCGCGGCCGGGCTGGCGGGCTGTGCCGGGGAGAGCCCCGGCGGCCGGCACACGAGCGGGGGGTCCCTGCCGTCGGCGACGCCGTCCGCGAGCCGCCCGCAGGTGCGGCCCTCCCCGTCCCCATCGGTGCGGACGATAGGTGACGGCTCCACGGCCGACACCGGGCCGCAGCCCCACCAGCCCGTGGTGGACCGCCTGGAACCGGGGCAGACGCCGCCGCAGTTCGTGATCTTCTCCTGGGACGGGGCGGGGGAGCTCGACAACGGCCTCTTCGAGCGGTTCCGGAAGCTCGCGGCCGAGCACGGGGCGAAGATGACCTTCTTCCTCTCCGGCGTCTACCTGCTCCCCGAGTCGAAGAAGAGGTTCTACAAGCCGCCGCGCAACCCCGTCGGCGCCTCCGACATCGGCTACCTCACCGACGCCCACGTCCGCGCCACCCTGCAGCAACTGCGGCTGGCCTGGCTGGAGGGCCACGAGATCGGCACCCACTTCAACGGCCACTTCTGCGCGGGATCCGGCTCGGTGGGCCGCTGGAGCCCGGCCGACTGGCGCAGCGAGATCGAACAGGCCGTCGGCTTCGTCGAGAACTGGCGCACCCACACCGGGTTCACCGACCTGCCCCCGCTGCCCTTCGACTACCGCAAGGAACTGGTCGGCGGCCGTACGCCCTGCCTGCTGGGCCAGCGTTCGCTGCTGCCCACCGCCGCCCGCCTCGGCTGGCGCTACGACGCCAGTTCCCCGGGCGGTCTGCAGGTGTGGCCGGGCAGGAGCCACGGGCTGTGGAACCTGCCGCTGCAGGCGCTGCCCTTCCCCGGTCGCTCCTTCGAGGTGCTGTCGATGGACTACAACATGCTGGCCAACCAGTCGGTGAACTCCACCCGCGGCAACCCCGCCCACTACCCGGCCTGGCAGCGGCAGGCCCGCGACGCCTACCTGGCGGGCTTCCGCCGGGCGTACGAGACCAACCGCGCGCCGCTGTTCATCGGCAACCACTTCGAACAGTGGAACGGCGGGATCTACATGGACGCCGTCGAGGACGCGCTCCGGCGGATGGCCGACCACCGGGACGTGCGGCTGGTGTCGTTCCGGCAGTTCGTGGACTGGCTGGACGCGCAGGACCCCGCCGTCCTGGCGAAGCTGCGCACCCTCGGGCCGGGGCAGCGTCCGGCGGGCGGCTGGCGCCGTTTCCTCGCGCAGGAACGTTCCTCCTTGTCCCCCTCCTCATCCATGTCCCCCTCCACCCACTCCTAGGGCGATGCATCCGCTTCGTCCGAAAGGGGACGGGCAGGCCGAGCCGGTGAACGGGAACGTCGACCGGGCCGGCGCCTTCCCCGCCGGCGACACGCTCGGGGAGGGGGTCGTCGCGGACTTCGACGCGTTGGCGCTCCCCGGGCGGCCTCGCCAACCCCACATGCTGCGCACGGACCCGGACGCCGTCGGCTTCACCAGGGACTTCTTCGCCGAGGGCCGCCCGGTCCCGGCGATCCGCCACGCGCCGTGGCTGCCCGTGGAGGCCGGTGTCGTGCACGGACGCACCCTCACCTCCTGGCCGGGCGTGTGCGCCGACGTCACCGACGCCGGCGGCGCCTGGACCGGCCAGGAGGTCGTGGTCGACTGCGACGGCCCCAACGTGCTGGTCAGCAGCCGTAGGCCCGGTGATCTCAAGGCCTTCCGGGACGCACTGGCGGACGAGTTCGCGCAGCAGGCCGGAAGGCGCGATTAACCGTCGCTTACTTGGGGCATTTGCCGCTTTCGGCAAAGGTGTCGGGGGTGCGCAAGATCGCCTCCGGCCTCATGCGAAACTTTTCACATGAGTCCTACGCGCGCCCTCCGACGCCGTCCGCTCCGCGGTGCCGCGGCACTCGCCGGGGCAGCGACGTTCGCGCTGGTCGTCACGGCCTGCTCGACCTCCACCGCGTCCTCCAACGGCACCGGCTCGGGGACGAACTACGTCGGCGGCACCGGTGAGATCTCCACGGTCGAGCCGGGGCACCGGGTGGCCGTCCCGCAGCTGAGCGGGAAGTCCGTCGAGGGCGCTCCGCTCAGCCTCGCCGACTACAAGGGCAAGGTCGTCGTCCTCAACATCTGGGGCTCGTGGTGCCCGCCCTGCCGGGCCGAGGCACCGCACCTGGCCAAGGTGGCGAAGGAGACCGAGTCCCAGGGCGTGCAGTTCCTCGGCATCAACACCCGGGACCTGCAGACCGCCCAGGCGAAGGCCTTCGAGAAGGAGTTCGCCATCCCCTTCCCGAGCTTCTACGACCCGTCCGGCGACCTGGTGCTGCGCTTCCCCAAGGGCAGCGTCAACCCGCAGGCCATCCCTTCCACGCTGATCATCGACCGCCAGGGGAAGATCGCGGTGCGCGCGCTGAAGGAACTCGGCGCGGACGAACTGCACGAGGTCCTCGACCCGGTGATCGCGGAGAAGTGACGTGAGCGTACTCGCCGCCGGTGCCAACCAGACCGTCGTGAACGGCGCCCTGCTCGCCGCCGTGCCGGTCGCGCTCCTGGGCGGCCTGGTCTCGTTCTTCTCGCCGTGCGTGCTGCCGCTCGTCCCGGGCTACCTGTCGTACGTGACCGGCGTCACCGGCACCGACCTGGCCGAGGCCCGGCGCGGCCGGATGTTCGCGGGCGCGTCGCTGTTCGTCCTCGGCTTCACCGCGGTCTTCGTCTCCGGCGGCGCGCTGTTCGGCAACTTCGGCACGACGCTGCTGGAGCACAAGACGGTCATCACCAGGGTGCTCGGCGCGCTCACCATCGTCCTGGGGCTCGCCTTCATGGGGGTGGTCGGCGGCATCACCCAGCGCGAGCTCCGCTTCCACCGCAGGCCCACGATGGGCCTGGCGGGGGCGCCGCTGCTCGGCGTGCTCTTCGGCATCGGCTGGACGCCGTGCCTGGGTCCGACGCTGAGCGCCGTCAACTTCCTCGCCTTCAACGAGGCCAGTGCCGGTCGCGGGGCTCTGCTCACCGCCGTCTACTGCCTCGGACTCGGCCTGCCGTTCATACTGGCCGCCATCGCCTTCCGCCGCGCCCTCGGCGCCTTCGGCTGGGTCAAGCGCCACTATGTGTGGGTGATGCGCCTCGGTGGTGGCATGCTCGTCGCCGTCGGCCTGCTGCTCGTCACCGGCGTGTGGGACCACATCGTCTACCAGATGCAGATCTGGTCGAACGGCTTCACTCCAGGGATCTGATCGATGAGCTCCAAAGACACCGCGGGGGCACCCCCCGGCGCGGCGGATGACACCGGTACCGACCTCGGCGCGGCGGGCGCACAGCTGTCGACCGCGCCCGTCGAGGACCTGGGTCAGGCCGTCCCCGGCTCCTTCGGCGGCGTCCGCCGGCCGGGCCCGGCCGGCGCGCTCGCCTGGACCGGCCGCGAGGCCGGGGGCTGGGTGCGCTGGACGTGGCGTCAGCTCACCTCGATGCGGGTGGCGCTGATCCTGCTCTTCCTGCTGTCGCTCGCCGCCGTCCCCGGTTCGCTGGTGCCGCAGACCGCCGTCGACGAGATCAAGGCGCAGAACTTCAAGGACGCCCACACCACGGTGGCGCCGCTGTACGAGAAGCTCGGGCTGTTCAACGTCTACAGCTCGGTGTGGTTCTCGGCGATCTACATCCTGCTGTTCGTCTCGCTCGCCGGCTGCATCGTCCCGCGCAGCTGGCAGTTCGTCGGCCAGCTCCGCGCCAAGCCCCCGGCGGCGCCGCGCAACCTGACCCGGCTCCCGGCGTACGCGACCTGGCGCACCGAGGCCGAGCCGGAGGCCGTGCTCGCCTCCGCGCAGCGCGTGCTGCGCGGCCGCCGCTTCCGCACCCAGGTGGCCGGCACGGCGGTCGCGTCGGAGAAGGGCTTCCTGCGCGAGGCGGGCAACCTGCTGTTCCACGTCGCCCTGTTCGGGCTGCTGATCTCCTTCGCGGTGGGCGGGCTGTTCAAGGCCGAGGGCGGCAAGCTGATCGTCGAGGGCGACGGCTTCAACAACACGCTCACCCAGTACGACGACTTCAAGCCGGGCACCTTCTACAACGCTGACGACCTGGACACCTTCGGCTTCAAGCTGGACGGCTTCACCGCCTCGTACGCGCGCAGCGGCCCCCAGAAGGGCACCCCGCGCACCTTCCGCGCCAACATCCGCTACTGGACGAGCCCCGGCGGCGCGCAGAAGAAGTCCGCCATCGAGGTCAACGAGCCGCTGGAGGTGGGGAGCTCCAAGGTCTACCTGATCGGCCACGGCTACGCCCCCGTCGTCACCGTCAGGGACGGCCAGGGCAACGTCGCCTTCCAGGGCCCGGTCCCGTTCCTGCCGCAGGACGGCAACCAGACCTCGGTGGGCGTGATCAAGGCGATGGACGTCCGCGACCACGCAGACCGGAAGACCCAGTACGGCTTCCAGGGGCTGTTCACCCCGACCTTCGCGCTCAACGCGCAGCAGGGCCCGCACTCGTCCTTCCCGGCCCTGGACTACCCGGCGCTGATCCTCACCGCGTACCACGGCGACCTGGGTGTCGACGCCGGCCTGCCGCAGAACGTGTACCAGCTCGACACCGACAAGATGAAGCAGTTCAAGGACGCCGACGGCCAGATCGTCAGCAAGGCGATGAAGCCGGGGGAGACCCTCGAGCTGCCCGACGGGGACGGCTCGCTCACCTTCGACGGCGTCAAGACCTGGGCCACCTTCCAGGTCTCCCACCAGGCCGGCAACGGCTGGGCGCTGGTCAGCGCCGTGTCCGCGATCGCCGGCCTGGCCGGCTCGCTGTTCATCCAGCGCCGCCGGGTCTGGGTGCGCGCGGTGCGCGGCGACGACGGGACCACCGTCGTCGAGCTGGCCGGACTCGGCCGCAGCGAGTCCGCGCGGATCGCCGACGAACTCGGCGAACTCGCCGGCGACCTCACGGTCACGGCACCTCCGCTGCCCGCGGCGGAACCCGAAGCACCAGAAGAACCCCTGCCCCATGACGAAGGAGCGCGCGCGTGACCATCGCTGCCGCGGTCAACGAGAACGTCGCCCACATCAGCAACCTGCTGATCTACTCGGCGATGGCGGTCTACACGCTGGCCTTCCTCGCGTACATCGCGGAGTGGGTCTTCGGCAGCCGCAGCAAGGTCGCCAGGACCTCCGCCGCGCTCGCCCCCGCCGCCGGGTCCGCGCCCGCGGTCACCGTGACCGTGAAGCAGGGCGGCGGCACCGCCACCCTGGCGCGTCCCGAGGTCGTCACCCGGGCCGGCGCCAGTGACCGCGGCTTCGCCGACGGCCCCGGCGCGGCCGGCGGTACCGAGCAGGGCGACCTCTACGGCCGTATCGCCATCTCCCTCACCGTGCTCGCCTGGGCGCTGCACGTGGGTGGTGTCGTGGCCCGGGCCGTCTCGGTGCAGCGTGCCCCCTGGGGCAACATGTACGAGTTCTCGACGACCTTCGGCGCCTGCGCGGTCACGGCGTACGTCGTGCTGCTCGCGCTCGGCAAGAAGGTCCGCTGGATCGGGCTCTTCCTCACCACGACCGTCCTGCTCGACCTCGGTCTCGCCGTCTCCGTGCTCTACACCGACAGCGACCAGCTGGTCCCGGCCCTGCACTCCTACTGGCTGTGGATCCACGTCTCCTGCGCGATCATCTCCGGTGCGGTGTTCTACCTGGGCGCGGTCGCGACGCTGCTCTACCTCTTCCGGGACCGCTACGAGACGGCCCTGACCGCCGCGGGCAAGGCCGAGGGCACCTGGGCGGGCATCATGTACCGCCTGCCCTCGGCCGCGAGCCTGGACAAGTTCGCGTACCGCGTGAACGCCATGGTCTTCCCGCTGTGGACGTTCACGATCATCGCCGGCGCGATCTGGGCCGAGGCCGCCTGGGGCCGCTACTGGGGCTGGGACCCCAAGGAGACCTGGTCCTTCATCACCTGGGTGGTCTACGCGGCCTACCTGCACGCCCGGGCCACCGCCGGCTGGAAGGGCCGCAAGGCCGCCTACCTGGCGCTGCTCGCCTTCGCCTGCTTCCTGTTCAACTACTACGGCGTGAACATCTTCATCACCGGCAAGCACTCCTACGCCGGCGTCTGATCCCGTCCCCGGCGCACCGGCGTGACGCGGGTGCGCCGGGGCCCGGGGCCGGCGGCGGGGATCACGCGCCGATGTCCTCGTTCCACAGCCCGGGACGGGCCGCGACGAACTCCGTCATCAGGGCGACGCACTCCGGGTCGTCCAGCAGGACGATCTCCACGCCGTGCTCGGCCAGCCAGTCGTGGCCGCCGTGGAAGGTGCGGGCCTCGCCGATGACGACCCGGGAGATCCCGAACTGCCGGACCAGGCCGCTGCAGTACCAGCACGGCGACAGCGTGGTCACCATCGTCGTGCCGCGGTAGGTGCGCTGCCGCCCGGCGGCGCGGAAGGCCGCCGTCTCGCCGTGCGCGGACGGATCGCCGTCCTGCACACGGCGGTTGTGGCCGCGGCCCAGCACCGTACGGCCGTCCGGGCCGTACAGGGCCGCCCCGATGGGGATCCCGCCCTCCGCGAGGCCCGCCCGGGCCTCCGCGACGGCGGTCGCCAGCATCGCCTGCGCGTCGTCCATGACGCCCAGTGTCCCGCAGGATCAGCCGCGGTGCTGGTTGTCCTGGCCGTCGCCGGAGCCGTTCTCGCGCTGCCGCAGCTCCTCCTCGCGGCGCCGCAGGTCGGCCTCCCAGCTCTTCAGCAGCTGCTCGTCCTTCTTGTTCTCCTCGCGGAGCGAGTGCAGGAACTCCGGGTTGTCGTCCGGCGCGACCCACTGCGTGCGGTGGTTGCGGTGCCACTCCGCCGGCGTGCTCCCGCCGGCCGGGGCGGTGCGGTGCTTGCCGGCCACCAGCCACGCGATGGGGCCGATCAGCACCTCGCCGAAGAGCAGGATGACGATGACCCAGACGACCTTGGGGAGGCCGCGGACCTGCTCCTCGGGCGTGTTGAGGCAGTCGATGAAGGCGTAGATCCACAACGCCAGCACCAGCAGGAACGGGATGTACCGGATCATCGCGGGAGTGCCCCCCAGGCAGCGGCGGCGGGGCGCGGCAGGGCCCCGGTGACGGGTACAGGGTAGTCCGTGCCGGATACTGGACCGCATGGCTTACGACGATCTTCGCTCGCTGCTGAGGGCCCTGGAGAAGGAGGGTGACCTGAGGCGCGTCAAGGCCGAGGTCGACCCGTACCTGGAGGTCGGTGAGATCGTCGACCGCGTCAACAAGGCGGGCGGCCCGGCGCTGCTGTTCGAGAACGTCAAGGGTTCTTCGATGCCCCTGGCGATGAACGTCTACGGCACCGACCGCCGGCTGCTGAAGGCGCTCGGCCTGAAGTCCTACGCCGACATCGGCGACCGCATCGGCGGGCTCCTCAAGCCGGAGCTGCCGCACGGCTTCGTCGGCGTGCGCGAGGCCTTCGGCAAGCTCGCCGGGATGACGCACGTGCCGCCGAAGAAGGTGAAGGACGCCCCCGTCCAGGAGGTCGTGCTCACCGGCGACGACGTCGACCTCGACGCGCTGCCCGCGCTGTTCACCTGGCCCGAGGACGGCGGCTCCTTCTTCAACCTGGGCCTGACGCACACCAAGGACCCGGAGACCGGCGTCCGCAACCTGGGCCTGTACCGGCTGCAGCGGCACGACCGCCGCACCATCGGCATGCACTGGCAGATCCACAAGGACAGCCGCAACCACTACCAGGTGGCCCAGCGGCGCGGCGAACGGCTGCCGGTGGCCATCGCGTTCGGCTGCCCGCCCGCCGTGACGTACGCCTCCACCGCGCCTCTGCCGGGCGACATCGACGAGTACCTCCTCGCCGGCTTCGTCGGGGGCAGGCGCATCGAGATGGTCGACTGCAAGACGGTGCCGCTCCAGGTGCCCGCCCAGGCCGAGGTGGTCCTAGAGGGCTGGCTGGAGCCCGGGAGGATGCTGCCCGAGGGGCCGTTCGGCGACCACACGGGCTTCTACACCCCGCAGGAGCCCTTCCCGGCGCTGACCATCGACTGCGTGACGATGCGCCGCCGGCCGCTGCTGCAGTCCATCGTGGTGGGCCGTCCGCCGACCGAGGACGGCCCGCTGGGCCGGGCCACCGAGCGGTTCTTCCTCCCGCTGCTGAAGGTCATCGTGCCGGACATCGTGGACTACCACCTGCCGGAGGCGGGCGGCTTCCACAACTGCGCGATCGTCTCGATCGACAAGAAGTACCCCAAGCACGCCCAGAAGGTCATGCACGCCATCTGGGGCGCGCACATGATGTCGCTGACCAAGCTGATCGTCGTCGTCGACGCCGACTGCGACGTGCACGACCTGCACGAGGTCGCCTGGCGGGCGCTGGGCAACACCGACTACGCCCGCGACCTGTCGGTCGTCGAGGGTCCCGTGGACCACCTCGACCACTCCTCGTACCAGCAGTTCTGGGGCGGCAAGGCCGGCATCGACGCGACCCGGAAGCTGCCCGAGGAGGGCTACACCCGCGACGGCGGCTGGCCCGAGATGGTGCTCTCCGACCCGGAGACCGCCGCGAAGGTCGACCGACGCTGGAAGGAGTACGGCCTGTGAGCGCCGAATCAGCGACGCCGGATCTCTTCGGGCCCTCTCCCCGCCCGGACGGCAAGGTCCGGGCGTTCCTGCGGCTGGTGATGATCGAGCACTCGGTCTTCGCCCTGCCCTTCGCCTACATCGCCGCGCTCAGCGCGATGTTCGCCGAGGACCGGTCCGTCCACTGGTGGCAGCTCCTCCTGATCACCGTCGCCATGGTGGGCCTGCGCACCTTCGCGATGGCCTGCAACCGGATCATCGACCGCGAGATCGACGCCCGCAATCCCCGCACCGCGGGACGCGAACTGGTCACCGGCGCGGTGTCCGTGCGCTCGGCGTGGACCGGCGCCCTGATCGCCATGGTGTTCTTCCTGGGCGCCGCCGCGCTGCTCAACCCGCTGTGCCTGGCGCTCGCGCCGGTCGCGGTGGTCCCGATGGTGGTCTACCCGTACGGCAAGCGGTTCACGGACTACCCGCACGCCATCCTCGGCCTCGCCCAGGCCATGGGCCCGGTCGGCGCCTGGCTGGCGGTCTCCGGCTCCTGGTCGTGGGACGCCGTGATCCTCGGCCTCGCGGTGGGCGTGTGGATCGGCGGCTTCGACCTCATCTTCGCCTGCCAGGACGTCGCCGCCGACCGCGCCCACGGGGTGCGCTCGGTGCCGGCCCGCTTCGGCATCGACGGCGCGCTGTACGGCGCACGGGTGAGCCACGTGGTGACGACCGTCCTGCTCGTCTGGTACGGACTGGCCGTCGGTGCCGGGGCCTTCTGGTGGGTCGGCATGCTGATCGTGGGCGGCGCCTTCGTCTACGAGCACAGCATCGTGAAGCCCGGCGACCTCAGCAGGCTCAACCGGGCGTTCTTCACCGTCAACGGCTTCATCGGCATGGCGCTGTTCCTCTGCGCCCTGCTGGACCTCGCGGTGCGCGGCCTGGGCGTCTGACGCCCGGGCCGCTCCGGCCGCGACCGCTCAGCCGCGCACGAACGGCAGGGCGAAGAACTTCGGGTAGTTCCACCACTGGCCGCCGTTGGCCTTCGTGCTGCCGATGATGCAGAGGATCAGCCCGGCCAGCAGGTGCAGCCCGGCCACGGCCAGCAGCCCGAAGGCCGCGACGGGCAGCCAGCCCGGGCTGCCGTCGTCGTACGCGGCGAGGCTGACCAGGCCGCCGACGTAACCGGCCACGGCGAGCAGGCCCACGATGGCCGTGGTGATGCCGTAGTTGATCGCCTGGGCGGCGTGGTGCCGGATGAAGGGGTCGTGCTTGTTGTGCTGGTTGGAGCGGATGACCAGCGGGGCCACCCAGGCCAGCGCCCAGCCGATGCAGCAGACGCTGCTCCCCGCCACCAGGGTCAGCAGCGCGCCCAGGTGGGCCCACATGGCGGGTGTGGTGGGCGGCCGCACCGGCGGCGGCGGGTACGGCAGCGGTCCGTGCGCGTAGCCGTAGCCGTACGGCGGCGGTGGCTGGGGCGGCGACGGCATGGCGTGGGGACCCTGTGCCGGGCCCTGCTGCGGTGGCACGGGCGGTGCCGCGTCCCGCGGTGGTACGCCCTCGTGCTTGCTGAAATCGGTCATGGAGAACCGCCCCCCCGTCGCTTCGTTCCCGGGATCCTACGACGTCATCTGATCAGCCCGTCGGCGGGGCGGTCCCGGAAGAGGAAGGCGCCCACGACACCGCCGACGAGGCCGAAGAGGTGGCCCTGCCAGGAGACCCCCTGCGCGGTGGGCAGGACACCCCACAGGATCGAGCCGTACGCCACCGCGACGACCAGGCCGACCGCGATGTCGATCAGGCGCCGGTCCACGAAGCCGCGCACCAGCAGGTAGCCGAACAGGCCGAAGACGACGCCGGAGGCGCCGGCGGTGTTGGTGTGCTCCGGGGCCACCAGCCAGACCCCGCCGCCGCTCGTCATGACGATGACGAAGACCACGCTCAGCAGACGGCCGGTGCCGCGCAGCGCCGCGAGGAAGCCCAGCACCAGCAGTGGCAGGCTGTTGGCGGCGACGTGGTCGAAGCCGAAGTGGATGAAGGCGGCCGGGATGATGTCGCGCAGCTCGCCGATCTGCCGCGGCGCGATCCCGAAGGTGTCGAGCGCGTGATGGGTCATCACGTCGACGCACTCGATCAGCCAGAGCAGCCCCACCCAGATGAACATGATCGCCGCGGCCGTCTTCGCCCGCTCGCCCGGACCCGGCACGGCGTCGTGGCCGGCGCGCCGCCGCGCGTCACCGGCGTCGCGCCCGGCGATGGGTTCGTACGCCACACGTCCCCCCTCGTGGTGGTCCACCGCCCGCCCGGCAGGCCGGGCTTCCCTCACGGTAGACAACGACAACGGCATCCGTGGCGGTTCCCGGGCCTACTCGTCCATTCCGCCCATCATGACCGCGTCGCGGCCGCACGTGACGTCCCGGGGGCAGGGCGGCGCCGTACCGGCGTCCGGATAGGCTCGCGGCATGGACGACAGCGAGCGCGGGACGCCGTGGGTGGTCGGGGTCTCCGGGGCCTCCGGGACGCCGTACGCCGCGGCGGTGCTGCGGGCGCTGCTGCACGCCGGGGAGGCGGTGGACCTGGTGGTCAGCCGGGCCGCCCGGCTCACCGTCCTGGACGAGACCGGGGCGCCCTTCCGGGACGCCCACTGGCGCGAGGACCTGGCCCGCTGGCTGGCCCGCGGCGCGGACGGCACCCCGGACCGGTTCGAGACGGACCTGGGCCGGGTGCGGTACTGGTCCGCCGGGGACCTGGCGGCCGGGCCGAGCTCGGGCTCGTACCCGGTCAAGGGGATGCTGATCGTGCCGGCGAGCACGGCCTGCGTGGCGGGCGTCGCCCTCGGGCTCTCCAAGGACCTGCTGCAGCGGGTGGCGAGCGTCACCCTCAAGGAGCGCCGCCCGCTGGTGGTCGCCGTACGGGAGGCGCCGCTGGGCGGCCAGACGCTCCGGCACCTGGTCGCGCTCGACGAGGCGGGCGCCGTGGTGCTGCCGGCCTCGCCCGCCTTCTACGCGGGGGCCCGGGACATCCAGGACCTGGTGGACTTCGTGGCCGGCCGGGTGCTGGACGCCGTAGGGGTCCCGCACAAGCTCTACCGCCGCTGGGAGGGCGAGCTGGGTGCCGCCGGGGCCGGGGTCGACGGGGCGGCCGCGGATTGATGCGCAGGGCACATCCCCGTGCATGCCTTAGATTCTTGTCCTGACAGCGCAGTCGCGGCACGAATGAAGGGGTCCAGTCTGATGGACGCGGTGGACAGGCAGCTCATCCAGGCCCTCCGTGAGAACGGCCGGGCCTCGTACGCCGAGCTGGGCCGGCTGGTGGGCCTGTCCGGACCGAGCGTCACCGACCGGATCAACCGGCTGGAGCAGGCCGGGGTGATCACCGGCTACCGCGCCACGATCCATCCCGCCGCCCTCGGCCTCGGGGTGACGGCGCTGGTGGGCCTGCAGCTCAGTGACGCCGCCGACCACGAGGACGTGGCCACCCGGCTGCGCGACCTGGACGAGATCGAGGACTGCTGGTTCATCGCCGGCGACGACTCGTACATGCTCAAGGTGCGCGTGCCCGACGTGGACGGGCTGGAGCACACCATCCGCCGGCTGTCCGGCACCAAGGGCGTCTCCCGCACCCGCACCACGATCGTGCTCTCCACGAAGTGGGAGAACCGGGTCGGCGAACTGCCCGAGAGCATCTAGGCGTAAGGTCGAACGGTCGATTTCGGATGGTGAAGGCGAGGCGGGCGATGGACGCGGGGCTCAAGCGCGAGCTGGAGGAGAAGGTCTACGCGGGTGAGCGGCTGACCCGCGAGGACGGCATCGCCCTCTACGAGTCCGACGACCTCGCCTGGCTGGGCGGTCTCGCCCACCACGTGAGGACGCGGAAGAACGGCGACGTCGTCCACTTCAACGTCAACCGCCACCTCAACATGACCAACGTGTGCACCGCCTCCTGCGCGTACTGCTCCTTCCAGCGCAAGCCGGGGGAGAAGGACGCCTACACGATGCGCATCGAGGAGGCCGTCCGGCTGGCGAAGGAGATGGAGGGCGACAACCTCACCGAGCTCCACATCGTCAACGGCCTCCACCCGACGCTGCCGTGGCGCTACTACCCGCGCTCGCTGAAGGCGCTCAAGGAGGCACTGCCGGACGTCTCCCTGAAGGCCTTCACCGCCACCGAGATCCACCACTTCGAGACGATCTCCGGGCTGAGCGCGAGCGAGATCCTGGACGAGCTCATCGAGGCCGGACTGGAGTCGCTGACCGGCGGCGGCGCCGAGATCTTCGACTGGGAGGTGCGGCAGCACATCGTCGACCACCGCACCCACTGGGAGGACTGGTCGCGCATCCACCGCCTGGCGCACGAGAAGGGCCTCAAGACCCCGTGCACCATGCTGTACGGGCACATCGAGGAGCCCCGGCACCGGGTGGACCACGTGCTGCGGCTGCGCGAGCTGCAGGACGAGACGGGCGGCTTCCAGGTCTTCATCCCGCTGCGCTACCAGCACGACTTCGTCGACCTGAAGGACGGCAAGGTCCGCAACACCCTCCAGGCGCGGACCACGATGGCCAGCGGCGCCGAGGCGCTGAAGACCTTCGCGGTCTCCCGGCTGCTGTTCGACAACGTGCCGCACGTGAAGGTGTTCTGGGTCATGCACGGCGTGCAGACCGCCCAGCTGGCGCTGCAGCACGGCGCGGACGACATGGACGGCTCGGTCGTCGAGTACAAGATCACGCACGACGCCGACAACTACGGGACGCCCAACAAGCTCACCCGTGACGACCTGCTGGAGCTCATCCAGGACGCGGGCTTCCGCCCGGTCGAGCGCAACACCCGGTACGAGATCATCCGCGAGTACCCGGGCCCCGACGCGGCGCGCCGCGAGTCGCCGCAGCCGATGCGCCTGTGATTCCGGGCGCGTCACCGGGCGTGGGGCCGCGTCCGGGTGCCCGCCGTCGTGCGACGGCGGGCACCCGGCGCTCCGTGGTCTCGCCTTAACCCCGATGTCGTCCGGCGGACGGACGCCCGTCGAACCCTGTCAGCCCGGGTGCCTAGGGTGTGCGCCATGGCACTGCGCTTCACCCTCGACCCCGAGCTCACCCCCGGTCTGCGGGAACAGCTCGTCTCCCTGTGGACCGACGTCACCAACGCGGGCGGCGCCGTCGGCTTCGTCGCGCCCGTGGGCCGGGCCGACGTCGCCCTGGAAGCCGAACGGCATTACTCGGCGCTGTCCGAGGGCAGGGCGCACATGGTCGCCGGTTTCGACGGCGACCGGCTCGCCGCCACGACCTTCCTCACCTTCAACACCCACCGCCTGAAGAAGCACTGGGCCTGGCTGTACACCGTGATGGTCGACCCCTCCCTGCAGGGCCGCGGGCACGGCGCGGAGCTGATGCGGGCGGCGGAGCTGGCCGGCCGCGACCTCGGCCTGGAGGCGCTGAAGCTCAGCTGCCGCAGCGGCATGGGGCTGGAACGCTTCTACGCCTCGGCCGGTTACAAGGAGGTCGGACGTGTCCCCTCGGCGATACGCGTCGCCGCAGGTGACGACCGTGACGACATCACGATGTGGCTCCCGCTGACCTGACCGCCGCGGGCCCGTGCTTCACTGATACGGGTACGTCCGGTACGTCCCGCAGGCCGGAACGAGGCAACCGAAGGAAGTGGCAACGACCGTGAGCTGGAAGCCGAGCCCCATGCTGCGCTACTCCCTGATGCGTCTGGGCCTGTTCGCGGCCTGCTTCCTGGCGATCTGGGGCCTGGTCTACGTCCGTGCGCTGCCCGCCGGCCTCGGCGACTCCAACCTGCTCTGGGTGATGCTGCTCGCGCTGGTGATCAGCGCGCCGCTCAGCTTCGTCGTGCTGCGCGGGGTGCGCGAGGAGGCCTCCGTGCAGGTCGCCACGCGCGTGGAGCGCACCAAGGCGAACCTCGCCGCCAGCGCCGCCCAGGAGGACGAGGCGGACGACGCCTCGCGCGCGGCGGCGCAGAGCGGCTGACTCACCCGGGGGGCCGGGGCCGTCCGGGGGCACCTCCCGGCGGAGCCGGGGAGCCGGGGGACCTACTTCGGCGACACGGCCGGGGGGCCGACCGTTCCGGTGAGGTGGATCCGGTCCCCGGAGCGGACGGCGAAGTGCCTTACACCGCCCGGCTCGGAGGCGTCCCCGCCCGAGGCCGCGTAGGTGACGGTGGAGGGCAGCAGGACGGGGGCCCTGAACTCGGCCCGCAGGGTGACCGTTTCGGCGTCCGCGGGGACGGCCTCCGCGGCGCAGCGGGCGACGGTCCACATCCCGTGGGCGATGGCGCGCGGGAAGCCGAGCGGCCGCGCGGTCAGCGGGTGGACGTGGATCGGGTTCCAGTCGCCCGACACGGCCGCGTGCCGGCGTCCGAGGCCGGCCGGGAGCCGCCACTCCGCCACGGCGGGCGGTTCCGCCGCCCCGGCGGCCGCGGCGGCGCCGCCTCCCGTCCCCCCGCCGGTACGGGTCCGCGCGAGGTAGCCGCTGCGGTCCCGCCAGACGACCTCCCCGCCGGCGGACGCCTCCGTGACGACCACGACCTCCACGCCGCGCCGGTGGGGGCGCAACTCCTCGGCGTGGACGGTGATGTCGGGGCGGTCGCCGGGCCGCAGCGGGCGCAGTTGGACGATCTCGATCCAGGTGTGGACGAGGCCGAGCAGCGGCAGCGGGAAGCTCCGCCGGGCCATCAGCCGGGCGGCGAGCGGGAAACCGAGGACGTGCGGGTACGTCAGCGGCAGCCGTTCCGCGGGCGGGAAGCCGCACACCTCGGCGTACGCGGCGAGCCGCCGGGGGTCCACCCGGACGGCCGGCGCGGTCAACCGGTCGGCGGGCAGCGGCGCGTCGGCGGCCGGGCGCTTGCCGGCACCGGTCAGCACGCCTCGGGCGAGGGTGAGCAGCAGGGGCATCGTGGGTTCCCGCGGGGTCGGTGGGCGGACGGCCGGACGGACGGGCCGACGGGCGGCGCCGGCTCAGGCGCACAGCAGACTCTGCCCGCAGCCCCCGCCGCCGGCGGGACCGGGGTCTGCCCGCGGGCGTGCCGGGCGCCCTTCGGGGCCGGCGAGGACCCGCGTCCGGGCGGTGTCGAGGGCCTGCGCCCCGGAGGCGCAGGCGGCGTGGCCGCCGGCCACCCGTGCGCCCTGCCCGTGACACGGTGCAGCAGCCGGAACGGCTCCGGAGACGTCCCCGTCCACCCCACCTCCTCCGCCTCCCAGGCCGCCTGGATCCTCGCCGACTCCGGCACCGTCGCCTGTGCCGTGGAGACGGTCGAGCAGGCCAGGTCGGTCACCTCCCGCCGGGGAGAGCTGCCGCAGCCGGCGCACCTGTGGCAACTCGACGCCGGTGCCGTCGGCCAGCTGATGGCCGCCGGCCGCGGGGTGCCCGACGAAGCGGTCCTGGCCCGCCGCGCCCGCATGGGCCCCGGCACCGTCGCCACCCTGATCCACACCTCCGGTACCGCCGGCCGGCCCTGCTCACCCTCGACCCCGAGGACCTGGAGCACTGGAAGCGGATGCGCCGCAAGGCGGAGGCCCGCCCGGGTGGTCTTGTCTCCGACCCGGAACTGCCGGCCGACCTCCAGCCGGCCGTGGACGACGCGAATTCCACCGTTTCCCGTGCCGAGTCCATACACCGGTTCACCGTGCTACCGGTCGAATTCACGGAGCATTCGGGCCATCTCACCCCGTCCGTGAAACTCCGCCGCGCGGTCGTCGCCGCCGACTTCGTACACGAGATCGAATTGCTTTACGCCGCCTCCTGAGTGCGGCGCCGCAAAAGGCAGGAGCCCCGCACGACCGTGCGGGGCTCCTTGGGTACTGCTCGTCGGTTACTGCACGTCAGTCCGCGATCAGGCGGGGGTGACGTTCTCCGCCTGCGGGCCCTTCGGACCCTGGGTGACGTCGAAGGTCACCGCCTGGTTCTCCTCCAGCGAACGGAAGCCGGAGGCGTTGATCGCGGAGTAGTGGACGAAGACATCGGGGCCGCCGCCGTCCTGGGCGATGAAGCCGAAGCCCTTCTCGGCGTTGAACCACTTGACGGTTCCGGTAGCCATAAGCCCTCCTTGGGCCAAAGGGTTGCCCTGCTCCAGAACCTGCCCTGCTCACTGCAAGAAGTCTGAAAACTACAAAAGCCCGCGGTCACATGCTCCGCAGGCTCTGTACTGCAAGGGAAACCAAACTGCAACTTGCGACGACAGTAGCACGGAGCCTCTGCGGCGGGGAAGAGCGACAAGATCGGAATTAACGCGTCCCTCACGACGTCCGGACGCGGGGCCCGCCGCGCACCCGCCGGCGACGGTCCGGCGTGGGAGGCCGGGACCCGCCGGAAGTTCCGGGGGACGGGGGTCTAGCCTCCTGATGTGGACAAATCTGCGCCTCTTCCATCCGCCAGTGGTGTGCGCCGGACCCGGCCCCGCGTCGGGCACATCCAGTTCCTGAACTGCGTGCCCCTTTACTGGGGACTCGCCCGAACGGGTGCCCTGCTCGACCTCGAGCTGACCAAGGACACGCCCGAGAAGCTCAGCGCCCAGCTCGTCTCCGGGGACCTGGACGTCGGCCCGATCACCCTCATGGAGTACCTCCGGCACGCCGAGGAGCTGATCGCGCTCCCGGACATCGCCGTCGGCTGCGACGGCCCGGTGATGTCCTGCGTGATCGTGAGCCAGGTCCCGCTGGGTGCGCTGGACGGCGCCCGGGTCGCCCTCGGTTCCACCAGCCGCACCTCGGTCCGGCTGGCCCAGTTGCTGCTCGCCGAGCAGTACGGGGTCGAGCCCGAGTACTACACCTGCCCGCCCGACCTGTCGCTGATGATGCAGGAGGCCCAGGCCGCCGTCCTGATCGGGGACGCGGCGCTGCGCGCCTCGCTGCACGACGCGCCGCGGCTCGGCCTGGAGGTCCACGACCTCGGGCTGATGTGGAAGGAGTGGACCGGGCTGCCGTTCGTCTTCGCCGTCTGGGCCGCCCGCCGCGACTACCTGGAGGCCCGTCCCGCCGTGGTGCACGAGGTGCACCGGGCCTTCCTCTCCTCCCGCGACCTGAGCATGGAGGAGGTGGAGAAGGTCGCCGAGCAGGCCGCCCGCTGGGAGTCCTTCGACGCCCGCACCCTCCAGCGCTACTTCACCACCCTGGACTTCTCGCTCGGCCCCGAGCAGCTCACCGGCATCGCCGAGTTCGCCCGCCGGGTGGGCTTCCCGGAGCAGGCGCGCGTCGAACTGCTGGGCGCCGGGGGCTGACCCCACGGGCCGGCGGCACCCCGCCGCCGGCCCGGCCGCCGCGCCGTCGACCACGCGTTCCACATGACCGTGTCGGACGCCAACGAGAACAGCCCCGAGGAGACGGACCTCCTCGTCGGCGAAGGAGTCACCTCCTTCACGCCGTTCATGGCCCACCCCGGTGTGTTCTACGGCGACGAAGGCAAGATCCTGCGGGCCATGCAGCGCGGCGCCGCGAACGGCGGACTGGTCATGATGCACGCGGAGAACGGCATCGCCATCGACATGCCGGTCGAGCAGGCGCCGGCAGCCGGTCGGACCGACCCCCGCCACCACGGCGGGGTACGGCGGGAGCCTCCGGAGGCCGAGGCGGCCCACCGCGCGATCCGGCCCGTCCGCGCGGCCCACTACGATCGGCGGCGGCCCCGGCTCCGGTGCCGCCGCCGGACCCGCTCCGGCGCCGGCCGCGACGGCTGGGGTGACCACGGCGGCCACGGGTACAACTCCACTGACCTTCCGCACCGGCGAGAGGCGCGCAGATGCAGCCCCTGCAAGCGAACGACCCCCCGTCGATAGGCCCGTACCGTCTGCTCGGCCGGCTGGGCGCCGGCGGGATGGGCCGGGTCTACCTGGGGCGCAGCCCCGGCGGCCGGACGGTGGCCGTGAAGGTGGTGCGCTCGGAACTCGCGGACGACCTGGAGTTCCGCACCCGGTTCCAGCGCGAGGTCGACGCGGCGCGCCGGGTCGGCGGCACGTGGAGCGCGCCGGTGCTGGACGCCGACACCGACTCGCCGGTGCCGTGGGTGGCCACCCGCTACGTCGCCGGTCCCGCCCTGTCCGAGGCCGTCGCCACCTTCGGGCCGCTGTCCCCGCACGGCGTACGGGCGCTGGGCGCCGGACTGGCCGAGGCACTGGAGGCCGTGCACGGACGCGGGCTGGTGCACCGCGACATCAAACCGTCCAACGTGCTGCTCTCGCTCGACGGACCGGTGCTGATCGACTTCGGCATCGCCCGTGCCATGGACGCCACGGCCGCCCTGACCAGCAAGGGCGTGGTCGTCGGCTCGCCCGGCTACATGGCGCCCGAGCAGGTCACCGGCAGACCCACCGGACCCGCCGCCGACATCTTCGCCCTCGGCGCGGTGCTGGCCTTCGCCGCGACCGGCCGCGGCCCCTTCACCGGGGACAGCGCGGCCGTCCTGCTCTACAAGGTCGCCCACGAGGAGCCCGAACTCGACGGCGTACCGGACGAGTTGCGTCGGATCGCGGAGTCCTGCCTGGCCAAGGACCCGGCGGTGCGCCCGACGCCCCGGGAGCTCGCCGAACTGCTGGCACCCGGCGCGGAAGCCGCCTCGCTGGTGCGGGCCGGCTGGCTGCCGGCCCCGCTCACGGAGCGCCTGGGGCGGCAGGCCGTCGAACTGCTCGACCTCGAACCCACCCCGCACCCGGGGCCCGCGGGCCCGGCCGCCGGCACCCCCGACGGGACCGCCGGGGGTCCCAACGGGAGCCACGGCTCCTACGGTTCGCACCCTTCGTACGGTTCGCACCCCTCGTACGGGTCGTACGGCTCGTTCGGCCCGCCGCCCTCGCTGACCGAGCCCCAGGACGCGCCGCCGTTCGCCGCCACGCCACCTCCCGTCCCCGCCCCGGCCGGCCGTCGCGGCCGCGCCGCCGCGCTGGCCGTCACGGGGATCGTGCTGGCCGCGGCCGCCGTGACCCTGGCGCTCGTGCTGCCTGGTCTCCTCGACGGCTCGAACCAGGCCAAGGGCGGCGAGCGCACCCCTTCGCGGAGCGCGGGCTCCGGGACCACGACGGCCTCCTCGACCGGGTCCTCGTCCTCGGCCACGTCGTCGTCGCCGCCGTCCTCGCCGCCCGCGTCGGGACCGCGCCTGGACGCACTCCCCAAGGCCTTCGTCGGCACCTGGAAGGGCGACACCGTCACCGCCAACGGGGTGCCGGGGACGATGGAGATCACCCTCCGCGAGGGCAAGGTCGGCGCGGTCGTCGGCCGCGACAAGAGCGTGCTGGACCTCCTCGGCCAGTCCTACGACTGCAGCGGCGACTGGAAGCTCGCCGAGGCCACCGGGAAGAGCGTCGTGCTCGACACCAGCGGCGGCACCAACCCGCATCCGGGGATCTGCTCCGACGGTTCGGCCGACGAGAGGTTCACCCTCAACGCGGACGGCTCCCTGCACTACCGGTCGGGCGACTCCCTGGCCGGTCAGCCGGAAGGGGACCTCAGGAAGCAGGGCGGCTGACCGGCTGGCGTAGGCTGAGCGGGTCCGTCACACCCCTCGGAAGGATGCCCGGTGAGCGAGAACGCCGACCTCCAGTCCGTCCTCGACCGCGCCGCCGACGGCGGTCGCATCACCCCCGAGGAGGCGCTCGACCTCTACCGTTCCGCGCCTCTGCACGCCCTCGGCGCGGCCGCCGACGCCGTGCGCCGCCGCCGCTACGCGGGTACCGAGCACATCGCGACGTACATCATCGAGCGCAACATCAACTACACCAACGTCTGCGTGACGGCGTGCAAGTTCTGCGCCTTCTACGCCGCGCCCAAGGACACCGCCAAGGGCTGGACCCGGGACCTCGACGACATCCTGCGCCGCTGCGCGGAGACCGTCGAACTCGGCGGCACCCAGATCATGTTCCAGGGCGGCCACCACCCCGACTACGGCGTCGAGTACTACGAGAAGCACTTCAGCGCCATCAAGCAGGCCTTCCCGCAGCTGGTCATCCACTCCCTCGGCGCCTCCGAGGTCGAGCACATGGCCCGCATCTCCAAGGTGCCGGTGGAGGAGGCCATCACGCGCATCCACGCCGCGGGCCTGGACTCCTTCGCGGGCGCCGGAGCCGAACTGCTGCCGGCCCGGCCGCGCAAGGCGATCGCCCCCCTCAAGGAGAGCGGCGAACGCTGGCTGGAGATCATGGAGACCGCGCACGGGCTCGGCGTGGAGTCGACCTCCACGATGCTCATGGGCACCGGCGAGACGAACGCCGAGCGCATCGAGCACCTGAGCATGATCCGTGACGTGCAGGACCGCACCGGCGGCTTCCGCGCCTTCATCCCGTACACCTACCAGCCCGAGAACAACCACCTGAAGGGCCGCACCCAGGCCACGCTCTTCGAGTACCTGCGGATGATCGCGATCGCCCGGATCTTCCTGGACAACGTCGCCCACATCCAGGGCTCCTGGCTGACCACCGGCAAGGAGGTCGGCCAGCTGTCGCTGCACTACGGCGCCGACGACCTCGGCTCGGTGATGCTGGAGGAGAACGTGGTCTCCTCGGCCGGCGCCAAGCACCGCTCCAACCGCATGGAGCTGATCCACCTGATCCGCGCCGCCGGCCGGGTCCCGGCCCAGCGTGCCACCACGTACGAGCACCTCGTCGTCCACGACGACCCGGCGAACGACCCGGTCGACGACCACGTCGTCTCCCACCTGTCGTCGACCGCCATCGAGGGCGGTACGGCCCACCCGGAGCTGAAGCTGCTCAGCACCTCCTGACCCGCGCCGATGCTGACGATCCATTCCGGGACCGACGGCACGGCCCTGGTGGTCGACGGCGGCCTCCTCGCCGCCGTCGGCCCCCTCGACGCGGTGCGGGCGGCCCACCCGGGCGCCCGTGTCCGGACCTGGCCCGGCGCGCTGCGTCCGGGCCTGACCTACGAGGGCGAGCTCCCGCCGGCCCCCACCCCGCGCGAACGCGTGCACGCCCTGCTGCTGCGCGGGGTCACCGCCGTCGCCACCGCCCCCGCCGACCCCGCGCTGCGCTCCGCCCTGGACCGCAGCGGGCTGCTGCCGGCGCGCCAGGCCCCGCCCCTGGAGCCGGGTGCCCGCGCGGACTTCGCCGTCTTCGACGAGCGGGGCGCCTGCCTCGCCACCGTCGTCGCCGGCCGGCTCCTGCACCGCAGGGCCTGACGGACGCCGCGCGGGCCGCGCATCGCCCCCCGACCCGACCATCGCCCGGGGCCGGGCGAGGTGCGTCCTCCGCGCCCCGTGCCGCACGGCTGCCCGCGCTCCGCGCGGCGCTCGCCGCCGTGGCCCGGGCCGCCACGGGCGGGACCCGCCGGACCACTCCGGCCCGCGCCTGCCACCCGCCGCCCGCCGCTCAACGGACGCAGCCGGGGCCCCTGCGCGGGCCGCGCGGCCGCCGGGTGAACAATGGGGGGCGTGACCCGAGCCTCCCTGGACAAGCAGCCGCACGAAGTCGCCGCGATGTTCGACGACGTCGCGGCCAACTACGACCTGACCAACGACGTGCTGTCGCTCGGCCAGGACCGCCGCTGGCGCAAGGTCGTCGCACAGGCCCTCGCCGTCCGTCCCGGCGAGCGCGTGCTGGACCTCGGCGCCGGCACGGGGACCTCCTCGCTGCCCTTCGCCGAGGCGGGCGCCCGGGTCGTGCCGTGCGACTTCTCCCTGGGCATGCTGCGCGAGGGCAAGCGCCGGCACCCCTTCCTCCCGCTCACCGCGGGCGACGCGACACGGCTGCCGTTCGCCGACGGGGTCTTCGACGCCGTCACGATCTCCTTCGCGCTGCGCAACGTGCACGACACCGACGCCGCGCTGCGCGAGATGCTGCGGGTCACCCGGCCCGGGGGCCGGGTCGTCATCTGCGAGTTCAGCCACCCCACCTGGGCGCCGTTCCGCACGGTCTACACCGAGTACCTGATGCGGGCGCTCCCGCCGGTCGCCCGGGCGGTCAGCAGCAACCCCGACGCGTACGTCTACCTGGCCGAGTCCATCCGCGCCTGGCCCGACCAACCCGCCCTCGCCGGACGCCTGCAGAAGGCCGGCTGGTCGAGCGTCGCCTGGCGCAACCTGTCGGGCGGCATCGTCGCGCTGCACCGCGCGGTGCGCTGAAGGCGGGGCGCCCGGCCCCCGCGCGGAAGGGGCCACATAGACTGCTCGGGCCCGGTCCGGCCGCCACCGGACGGCCGGAACCAGGCCCGCAACAGCCCACAGCAGCGAGGAGTGCCGCACTGTGACCGAGACCGCCGCTTCGGAACGCAGCGCCGATGTGATCGTCGTCGGTGCCGGGCCCGCCGGTTCGACGACGGCCTACTACCTGGCGAAGGCGGGACTCGACGTCCTGCTGCTGGAGAAGACCGCCTTCCCGCGCGAGAAGGTGTGCGGCGACGGCCTGACGCCGCGGGCGACCAAGCAGCTGGTCGCGATGGGCATCGACATCTCCGAGGAGGCCGGCTGGCTGCGCAACAAGGGCCTGCGCATCATCGGCGGCGGCGTCCGGCTGCAGCTGGACTGGCCGGACCTGGCCTCGTTCCCGGACTACGGGCTCGTGCGCAAGCGCGAGGACTTCGACGAGCTCCTCGCCCGCCAGGCGCAGAAGGCCGGAGCCCGGCTGTACGAGCGCTGCAACGTGGGCGCCCCGATCCGCGACGAGCGCACCGGCCGCATCACCGGCGTCGAGGCCAAGCTGGGCGAGGAGAAGACCCCGGTCACCTTCCACGCCCCGCTGGTGGTCGCCGCGGACGGCAACTCCACCCGGCTCTCCCTCCAGATGGGCCTGCACCGCCGTGAGGACCGCCCGATGGGCGTGGCCGTGCGCACGTACTTCACCTCCCCGCGGCACGACGACGACTACCTGGAGTCCTGGCTGGAGCTGTGGGACCGGCGCGTCCCGGGCAACCCCCGGCTGCTGCCCGGCTACGGCTGGATCTTCGGCATGGGCGACGGCACCTCCAACGTGGGCCTCGGCGTGCTCAACACCTCCGCCTCCTTCAAGGAGCTGGACTGGCGCGAGGTGCTGAAGGCCTGGTGCGCCTCGATGCCCGAGGACTGGGGCTACACCGAGGAGAACATGACCGGGCCGATCCGCGGCGCGGCGCTCCCGATGGCCTTCAACCGCCAGCCGCACTACACCAAGGGCCTGCTGCTGGTGGGCGACGCGGGCGGCCTCGTCAACCCGTTCAACGGCGAGGGCATCGCCTACGCGATGGAGTCCGGCCAGATCGCGGCCGACGTCATCGTCCAGGCGCACGCGCGCGGCACCGCGGCCCAGCGGGAGCTGGCGCTCCAGTCGTACCCGCGGATCCTGAAGGACACCTACGGCGGCTACTACACGCTGGGCCGGGCCTTCGTGAAGCTCATCGGCAACCCGAAGGTCATGAAGCTGGCGACCCAGCGCGGCCTCACGCACCCGATGCTGATGCGCTTCACGCTGAAGCTGCTGGCGAACCTCACCGACCCGTCGGGCGGTGACGCGATGGACCGCGTGATCAACGGTCTGTCGAAGGTGGCGCCGCGTTCCTGACGCCCCGGTACCGCTCGCCGCGCCGGCCCGTGCTGCACGGGCCGGCGCGGCTTTTTCGTGCCGCCGTGCCACGAGGGGGCACCCGGGATGACGCAACGGGTTACCTAAACATCCTTATCCTTCCCTTCAAAGGGTAGGATGCGTAATCATGGAGAGGGATTGGATGTCCGTCGAGCAGGTCGCGGACCGGCTCGGCCTGCACGTGCGCACCGTCCGCGGCTACATCCGCGACGGCCGGCTGAAGGCCGTGCGCATCGGCAAGCAGTACCGCGTCGCCCGGGCCGACCTGGACGCCCTCACCGGTGCGCCGGCGGCCCCCGCCGCCCGGCGCCGGGTGGAGGTCTCGGCCATCGTCGAGGTGGACGGCATCGGACCGGCCGCCGCCGACCGCCTGGGCACCCTGCTCGTGGCCGGCGCCCAGATGGCGCGGGACCCCCACGAGTTGGCCCGGGTCCGGACGGCGTACGACGACGAGCGCTCGCGGCTGAAGGTCGTGGTGCTCGGCGGCGCCGCGGCGACGGCGGACGTCCTGCACACCATCGACGACGTCCTGGGAGGGGGGAACGACATGTTCCCGGAGGAGCACACCGAGGACCGGGAGGCGGACCGTGGCTGACGTGGTGACCGAACGGCAGGGCGTGCCCGTCCTCGTCTGCGGCGAGGACGGCGCGATGATCTCCGGCGTCCAGGACGCGCTCGACGTGATCGGATCGGCCTACCACCGGGCGGACGTGGTGGCCGTCCCCGTCGCCCGGCTGGACGAGCGGTTCTTCGCCCTGCGGACCGGTCTGGCGGGGGAGATCATGCAGAAGTTCGTCAACTACCGCATCCGGCTCGTCGTCGTGGGCGACGTCTCGGCGTACACGGCGGCCGGCACGGCCTTCCGGGACCTGGTCCGCGAGTGCAACCGCGGCGACCGCACCTGGTTCCTCGACGACCTCGAAGCGCTCGACGCCCGCCTGGGCTGACCGTGCGCCAAGCCCGCCCCGGGGGCAACTCCGCCCGGGGCGGCCCCGGTTGTCCCGTCCGTTGCCGCGTCGTACCGGGCCGGACGGTGAACTCCGCCGCCCCGGCGGCCGGTTCGTGCGAAGCCGGGGGGAGGAGCGTTGACCGGGCGGGGCGCCCGTCCTTTGACATCGATGTCGTTGACATCGATGTCAGATGCGCCTGCCCCGGAGTCAGCTCGCGCCCGAAATGCGGGATTTGAGGCGCTGTGCTCATACTTTTGATCACTGCTCGGGGATCCGTGATCAACAGAAGGGTGCAGACATGAGCACGCGCATAACCCAGGTCCTGGCCGCCGCGGCCGCATCGGTCCTGCTCGCCGGAGGGGGCGTGCTCGCAGCCGGCCCGGCCTCCGCGGCCCCGACGGACCACCGTGCGAGCGACGGGCGCGGTGACGACCGGCGTGACGACGACCGCCGCGGTGACGACCGGCGGGACGGCGACCGGCGCGGTGACGACCGTCGCGGCGACGACCGCCGTGACGACGACCGGCGGGGCGACCGGCAGAGGCAGTGCTCGGCCGGTCTGGGCTCCTGGAAACTGGAGTACCGTCCCGGACGCCTGGTGCGCGTCTCCAGCCACGGTCGCGTCAAGTGGGTCCGCACCCCGGGCCAGTGGGTCAGGGTCTGGCACGGCGGGGGCCGCGACTGCCACCGTCGCTGACCCCGGCACCCGGAGCCCGGTCCCCCGTCACGGCGGAGCCGGGCTCCGGCCCGTGAGCCCCCACGCGGGGCTCCCCGGTCGTCCGGTCCCGTCTGCGGTACCTCTCCTTGCGGCGGGGCCGGACCCACGTCTCCGGCCGCCCGCCGCGGTGCGCGGTGCGGCGGCCCGCCCTCGCGGCGGCGGAGGACCGCACGGGGGCGGAACGCAGGAGGCCGCCGGCCCGGTGCGGGCCGGCGGCCTCCGTGGGGGACGGGGCCCGTGATCAGAGCACGCGGACGGCGGACGTCGGCATGTAGTTGGACATCTGCTGGATGACGACGCCCTTGCTCGGGTTCGCCGCGTCCAGGTACTGCCCGCCGCCGATGTAGACGGCCACATGGTAGGCGGAGCCCACTCCGCCCCAGAAGACGAGGTCGCCCGGCTGGACCGCGCTCACGGACACCGGGGTGCCGAAGGTCGACTGCGCCTGCGAGGTGCGCGGCAGCTCGACGCCGATGGTGCGGAAGGCGGCCTGGGTGAGACCGGAGCAGTCGTACGCGCTGGGGCCCGTGGCGCCGTAGACGTACGGCTTGCCGACCTGGGCCTTCAGGAAGCCGATGACGGAGGCGACGCTGCCCGTCGCGGAAGTGGAGGAGGAGGCGGCCAGCGCGGTGCGTCCGGCGGAGCGGGACGCGGTCGCGGTCTCGCGCGCCTTCGCGGCCTTGGCCTCGGCGCGCGACCGCGCGTCGGCGGCGGCCTTCTTCTTCTGTGCGGCCTTCATGGCCTCGGTGCGCGCCTGCGCGCGGGCGGCGTCCAGCTGCTGCTCGACGACGGTCTCGTCGATGGCGTCAGCGGCCTCCGCGGCGGTGGCGGTGGTGGAGAGGGCGGGGATGACGGGGATGCTCCCCGTGGTCGCCGGGTCGGCGGCCGAAGGCTCGGCGTTCGCCGGGGCGGACATTCCGGTCAGGGCGAGCGTTCCGATGACGCCGCCGGCGACTCCTGCGCGGCGCACCCAGTTGGGGCTCTGCGAGGCGCGTCGCCGGCGGCTTATATGCGAGGTCTGAAGGGACATGAGGACTTGGGTATCAGGCCAGGTCGGTTCCGTTCAACAAAAGTGTGATGCGCCACAGTTGGCTCGCGGGCAGTGCTATTGTCCCCTTTTTGATCTTCCTTATTCGGGACGATAGGGACATCCAAGTCCAAATCCTCGTGCGCGCGTTCACGTGCCCCGGGCCGCCGTCAGCGCGGGGTTTCGCGGCTCACCCGCTCGGGTTGCGAGGCGCTATCACGTCCCCCGATCCGGCTCCAATTTGCTTCGGATCGGCGGCGCCTGATAGTGCGGCACCCCCGTTTACCAGCGGAAACGCAAGTAAATGTGACTTCTGGTGATCGTTTGAGATTCCTGAGTGAGAAGATCACCGCTCATCCCTGTTCATGATCGTTCGACTGGTGGCGGAGATCACAAAGACCAGAGTGAACCCCGTGTCGCAGATCACAGACCAGGAGGCATAGGATGCGGGCAGTCTGGGCTTGTGAACTGCCTCACATGGAGCGGATCCAGGTGGCGTGGGGCGCACGTCCGGGCACGGTCCGTCATCAGTCATCGTCGACTGGAAGGAGCGGGGACGTGAACGCCTACGCGCCCATCCTCGTGCTGGGCGGCCTCGGGGCCGGCTTCGCGATCTTCTCCGTGGTCATGGCCTCCATCATCGGCCCGAAACGGTACAACCGGGCCAAGTTGGAGGCGTATGAGTGCGGCATCGAGCCGACTCCGCATCCAGCCGGGGGCGGCCGTTTCCCGATCAAGTACTACCTGACGGCGATGCTCTTCATCGTCTTCGACATCGAGATCGTCTTCCTCTACCCCTGGGCCGTCACCTTCGACGCCCTCGGGGTCTTCGGGCTCGTCGAGATGCTCCTCTTCGTGCTCACCGTCTTCGTCGCCTACGCCTACGTCTGGCGTCGCGGCGGTCTGGAATGGGACTAGGGGCGGAGAATAGCCATGGGTATTGAAGAGAAGCTGCCGAGCGGGTTCCTGCTCACCTCCGTCGAGGCGGCCGCCGGCTGGGTCCGGAAGGCCTCGGTCTTCCCGGCCACGTTCGGCCTCGCGTGCTGCGCCATCGAGATGATGACGACCGGGGCCGGGCGGTACGACCTGGCCCGCTTCGGCATGGAGGTCTTCCGCGGGTCGCCCCGCCAGGCGGACCTGATGATCGTGGCCGGCCGGGTGAGCCAGAAGATGGCCCCCGTCCTGCGCCAGGTCTACGACCAGATGCCGAATCCCAAGTGGGTGATCTCGATGGGGGTCTGCGCATCGAGCGGCGGGATGTTCAACAACTACGCAATTGTGCAGGGTGTTGACCATGTGGTGCCTGTTGACATTTATCTCCCTGGATGTCCGCCCCGCCCCGAAATGCTGATGGACGCCATCCTCAAGCTGCACCAGAAGATCCAGCACAGCAAGCTCGGCGTGAACCGCGAAGAGGCCGCGCGCGAGGCGGAGGAAGCGGCGCTGAAGGCGCTGCCGACCATTGAGATGAAGGGGCTGCTTCGGTGAGCGACGCACGCGAGGCCGCCGGGCCGCAGGCAACGACGAGGCCCGCACCTCTGCGCCGAGCGGGCGGAGATGGGGGCACCACCCAGGCGACAGCGCTGGGGGAGAACGAAAGGGGCACGCGATGACGGATTCCCCGGACACCCCGAACCCGGACAGGGACGTCAACGCGGCCGGGCTGCCCGGCCAGCGCGGCGACCACGGGGAGGCGATCCGCGTCCAGCGCGGAATGTTCGGCGCCCGCAACGGCGGCGACACCTCCGGGTACGGCGGTCTGGTGCGCACCGTGCGGCTGCCCGGGGCGGCGAGCCGTCCGTACGGCGGCTGGTTCGACGACGTCGCCGACGAACTCGAGGGTGCCCTCGAGGAGCAGGGCCTCGTCGCGGACAACGCGATCGAGAAGGTCGTCGTGGACCGCGACGAGATCACCTTCCACGTCGCGCGCGAGCACCTGCCCCTGGTCGCCAGGACCCTGCGGGACGATCCCGCGCTGCGCTTCGAGCTCTGCACGGGCGTGAGCGGCGTCCACTTCCCGGAGGACAAGGGCCGCGAGCTGCACGCCGTCTACCACCTGCGCTCGATCACCCACAACCGGCTGATCCGGCTGGAGGTGAGCGTCTCCGACGCGGACCGGCACATCCCGTCGCTCGTCGAGGTCTACCCGACCAACGACTGGCACGAGCGCGAGGCCTACGACTTCTTCGGGATCGTCTTCGACGGGCACCCCGCCCTGATCCGGATCATGATGCCGGACGACTGGCAGGGCCACCCGCAGCGCAAGGACTACCCCCTCGGCGGCATCCCCGTCGAGTACAAGGGCGCCCAGATCCCTGCTCCGGACCAGCGGAGGTCGTACTCGTGAGCACTCACCACGCACCCCAGCAGGCCGCGGAGCGGGAGACCACCGAGGGCCGGGTCTTCACGGTCACCGGCGGCGACTGGGACGAACTGGCCGAGACCGTCGGCAAGGCCGACGACGAACGCATCGTCGTCAACATGGGCCCGCAGCACCCCTCCACCCACGGCGTGCTCCGGCTGATCCTCGAGATCGACGGCGAGACGGTCACCGAGGCCCGCTGCGGCATCGGCTACCTCCACACCGGCATCGAGAAGAACATGGAGTTCCGGACCTGGACCCAGGGGTCCACGTTCGTGACGCGCATGGACTACCTGACGCCGTTCTTCAACGAGACGGCGTACTGCCTGGCGGTGGAGAAGCTGCTCGGCATCACCGACGCGATCCCGGACCGCGCCTCGGTGATCCGCGTGATGCTGATGGAGCTGAACCGCATCTCCTCGCACCTGGTGGCCATCGCCACCGGCGGCATGGAGCTCGGCGCCACCACGATCATGATCTACGGGTTCCGCGACCGCGAGCTGATCCTGGACGTCTTCGAGCTGATCACCGGCCTGCGGATGAACCACGCGTACATCCGCCCCGGCGGCCTCGCCCAGGACCTGCCGCCCGGCGCCGTGGACCAGGTCCGCGAGGTCGTGAAGAAGTTCCGCAAGAACCTCCCCGAGTACGACAAGCTCGCCACCGGCAACCCGATCTTCAAGGCCCGCATGCAGGACGTGGGTTACCTGGACCTGGCCGGCTGCATGGCGCTCGGCGCCACCGGTCCGATCCTGCGCTCCACCGGCCTGCCGCACGACCTGCGCAAGTCGCAGCCGTACTGCGGCTACGAGAACTACGAGTTCGAGGTGCCGACCGTCGACACCTGCGACTCCTACGGGCGGTTCCTGCTCCGCCTGGAGGAGATGCGGCAGTCGCTGGACATCGTCGAGCAGTGCCTGGACCGGCTGCAGCCCGGCCCGGTCATGGTCGCCGACAAGAAGATCGCCTGGCCCGCGCAGCTCGCGCTCGGCCCGGACGGGCTCGGCAACTCGCTCGACCACATCAAGAAGATCATGGGCACCTCGATGGAGGCCCTGATCCACCACTTCAAGCTGGTGACCGAGGGCTTCCGGGTCCCGGCCGGCCAGGCGTACGTCGCGGTCGAGTCGTCCAAGGGCGAACTCGGCGTCCACGTGGTCAGCGACGGGGGCACCCGCCCCTTCCGCGTCCACTTCCGCGACCCGTCCTTCACCAACCTGCAGACCATGGCCGCGATGTGCGAGGGCGGCCAGGTCGCCGACGTCATCGTCGCGGTGGCGTCCATCGACCCCGTGATGGGAGGCGTCGACCGGTGACAGAGGTATCACTCGGCATCCCCGCGATGCCCGCGCCGGACTACCCGGCCGACGTACGGCAACGGCTGGACGAGGACGCGGCGAAGATCGTCGCGCGCTACCCCGGCAGCCGCAGCGCCCTGCTGCCGCTGCTGCACCTGGTGCAGGCGGAGGAGGGCTACGTCTCCCGCACCGGGGTGCGCTTCTGCGCCGAGACACTGGGGCTGACCACGGCCGAGGTGACCGCGGTCTCCACCTTCTACTCGATGTACCGGCGGGGGCCCTCCGGCGAGTACCAGGTCGGGGTCTGCACCAACACCCTGTGCGCGGTCATGGGCGGCGACGCGATCTTCGAGGAGCTGAAGCAGCACCTCGGCGTCGAGAACGGCGGGACCACCGAGGACGGCAAGGTCACGCTGGAGCACATCGAGTGCAACGCGGCCTGCGACTTCGCCCCCGTGGTGATGGTCAACTGGGAGTTCTTCGACAACCAGGACCCCGCGTCGGCCAAGCGGCTCGTCGACGACCTCCGTGCCGGCCGCACCGTCGAACCCACCCGCGGTGCTCCTCTCTGCTCGTACAAGGAGACGTCCCGCATCCTCGCCGGGTTCCCCGACGAGCGCCCCGGCGCCGTCGACGCGACCGGCGGCGCCGGCCCCGCCTCGCTGGCCGGCCTGCGGCTCGCCCGCGGCGAGTCGCTGCCGGGCACCGGGGCCGGCGTGCCCCGGCAGACCTCCGCGCCGCCGCAGGACGAGACGCCCCCGGCCCACCCCAGCTCCCACGACGCCCCGCTGGACTCCGCGGTCTCCGACCCGGAGCACCCGGCGGGTCCGGTCACGCAGGAGCGTCCGACCGAAGGCGAGGAGGACCGGTGACCATGGTCGACTCGGCGGAGAAGGTGCTGTCACCCGTTCTCTCGGCCTTCTGGGACGATCCCCAGTCCTGGACCCTCGACACGTACCGCCGCCACGAGGGCTACGAGGGCCTGCGCAAGGCGCTCGCCCTGCCCCCGGACGACGTGATCGCCCTCGTCAAGGACTCCGGCCTGCGCGGCCGCGGCGGCGCGGGCTTCCCCACCGGGATGAAGTGGCAGTTCATCCCGCAGGGCGACGGCAAGCCGCACTACCTCGTCGTCAACGCGGACGAGTCGGAGCCCGGCACCTGCAAGGACATCCCGCTGCTCTTCGCCAACCCGCACTCGCTCATCGAGGGCATGGTGATCGCCTGCCACGCGATCCGTTCCAACCATGCCTTCATCTACCTGCGCGGCGAGGTCGTCCCCGTGCTGCGGCGGCTGCACCACGCCGTGGACGAGGCGTACAAGGCCGGCTTCCTCGGCAAGAACATCCTGGGCAGCGGCTTCGACCTGGAGCTGACCGTCCACGCCGGCGCGGGCGCCTACATCTGCGGTGAGGAGACCGCGCTGCTCGACTCCCTGGAGGGACGCCGCGGCCAGCCCAGGCTGCGTCCGCCCTTCCCGGCGGTCGAGGGCCTGTACGCCTGCCCGACGGTGGTCAACAACGTCGAGTCCATCGCCTCGGTGCCGTCGATCCTGCTCAAGGGCAAGGACTGGTTCCGCTCGATGGGCAGCGAGAAGTCCCCGGGCTTCACGCTCTACTCGCTCAGCGGCCACGTCGCCAACCCCGGCCAGTACGAGGCCCCGCTGGGCGTCACGCTGCGCCAGCTGCTGAACCTCAGCGGCGGCATGCGGCCCGGCCACAAGCTGAAGTTCTGGACCCCGGGCGGTTCCTCGACGCCGATGTTCACCGACGAGCACCTCGACGTCCCGCTGGACTACGAGGGCGTCGGCGCCGCGGGCTCCATGCTCGGCACCAAGGCGCTGCAGTGCTTCGACGAGACGACCTGCGTGGTGCGGGCCGTCACCCGCTGGACCGAGTTCTACGCCCACGAGTCCTGCGGCAAGTGCACCCCGTGCCGCGAGGGCACCTACTGGCTCGTCCAGTTGCTGCGCGACATCGAGGCGGGCAAGGGGACCCTGGCGGACCTCGACAAGCTCGCCGACATCGCCGACAACATCAACGGCAAGTCCTTCTGCGCCCTCGGCGACGGAGCGGCCAGCCCGATCTTCTCCTCCCTCCAGTACTTCCGCGACGAGTACGTGGAGCACCTGGAGGGCCGCGGCTGCCCCTTCGACCCGTCCAAGTCCACGGTCTGGGCCGACAAGTCTCACCTGGAGGTGAACGCGTGACCGTCACGACCAACGCCGCCTCCGGTGAGGCGGCGGTGCCGCCCGAGGGCCTGGTGTCCGTCAGCATCGACGGCGTCGAGATCTCCGTGCCCAAGGGCACCCTGGTGATCCGTGCCGCCGAACTGATCGGCATCGAGATCCCGCGCTTCTGCGACCACCCCCTCCTCGACCCCGCGGGCGCCTGCCGCCAGTGCATCGTCGAGGTCGAGGGCCAGCGCAAGCCGATGGCGTCCTGCACCATCACCTGCACCGACGGGATGGTGGTGAGGACCCAGCTCACCTCCGAGGTCGCGGACAAGGCCCAGCGCGGGGTGATGGAGCTGCTGCTCATCAACCACCCGCTGGACTGCCCGGTCTGCGACAAGGGCGGCGAGTGCCCGCTGCAGAACCAGGCGATGTCCGCCGGCCAGGCCGACACCCGCTTCGAGGGGCGCAAGCGGACCTACGAGAAGCCGGTCCCGATCTCCACCCAGGTGCTGCTGGACCGCGAGCGCTGCGTGCTGTGCGCCCGCTGCACCCGCTTCTCGAACCAGATCGCCGGCGACCCGATGATCGAGCTGCTGGAGCGCGGCGCGCTGCAGCAGGTCGGCACCGGCGAGGGCGACCCCTTCCAGTCGTACTTCTCCGGCAACACCATCCAGATCTGCCCGGTCGGCGCCCTGACCTCGGCGGCCTACCGCTTCCGGTCCCGGCCCTTCGACCTGGTCTCCTCGCCGAGCGTGTGCGAGCACTGCGCGGGCGGCTGCGCCACCCGCACCGACCACCGGCGCGGCAAGGTCATGCGCCGGCTCGCACAGGACGACCCCGAGGTCAACGAGGAGTGGATCTGCGACAAGGGCCGCTTCGGCTTCCGCTACGCGCAGCGCCCCGAGCGGCTCACCACCCCGCTGGTCCGCAACGCCGGCACCGGTGAGCTGGAGACCGCGAGCTGGCCCGAGGCGCTGGAGGCCGCGGCCCGCGGGCTCGCGGCGGCCCGCGGCCGCACCGGCGTGCTGACCGGCGGCCGGCTCACCGTCGAGGACGCCTACGCCTACGCCAAGTTCGCCCGCGTCGCCCTCGACACCAACGACGTCGACTTCCGGGCCCGCGTCCACTCCGCGGAGGAGGCCGGCTTCCTGGCGGCCGTCGTGGCGGGCCGCGGCCGGGACCTGTCCGGCGACGGGGTCACCTACACCCTGCTGGAGAAGGCCCCCGCCGTCCTGCTGGCGGGACTGGAGGCCGAGGAGGAGGCGCCCGGCGTCTTCCTGCGGCTGCGCAAGGCCTGGCGGGGGCACAAGCAGCGCACCTTCGCGCTGGCCCCGTTCGCCACCCGCGGGCTGGAGAAGGCGGGCGGCACGCTGCTGCCGGCCGCGCCCGGCACGGAGACCGAGTGGCTGGACGCGCTCGCCGGCGGGGTGGGCCTGGACGGCAACGGCCTCACCGCCCACGAGGCGCTGCGCGCCGAGGGCTCGGTCGTCCTGGTCGGCGAGCGGCTGGCGGCCGTACCCGGCGCGCTGACCGCGGTCGTCCGGTTCGCGCAGGCGACCGGCGCCAAGCTGGCGTGGATCCCGCGCCGCGCGGGCGAGCGCGGTGCCGTCGAGGCGGGCGCCCTGCCCGGGCTGCTGCCCGGCGGCCGCCCGGTCACCGACCCGCGGGCCCGCGACGAGGTCGCCGAGGTCTGGGGCGTGGCCACGCTCCCGTCCCGCCACGGCCGCGACACCGCAGAGATCCTGGAGGCGGCCGCGAGCGGCGAGCTCGGCGCGCTGGTCGTCGGCGGCGTCGAGCCGGCCGACCTGCCCGACCCGGCCCGGGCCCGTGCGGCCCTGGACGCGGCGGGCTTCGTGGTCAGCCTGGAACAGCGCCCCGGCGAGGTCACCGAGCGGGCGGACGTCGTCCTGCCGGTCGCCGCGGTCGCCGAGAAGGCCGGCACCTTCCTCAACTGGGAAGGCCGCGCACGGCTCTTCGAGGCCGCGATCAAGCCGGCCCAGCAGGTCCAGCGCCACCAGTACCCGGACGCCCGGGTGCTGACCATGCTGGCCGACGCGATGGACGTGGCCCTCGGTCTCGCCGATGTCCGCTCGGCCCGCGCCGAACTGTCCCGGCTCGCCCCGTACGAGGGCCCGCGCGCGGAAGTCCCGCAGGAGACCGGCCAGCCGCTGCCGAAGCCCGGCAGCGGCGAGGCCGTCCTCGCGGGTCACCGGCTGCTGCTCGACCAGGGCCTGCTGCAACAGGGCGACGACGCCCTCGCCGGCACCCGCCACCCGGCGGTCGCCCGCCTGTCGGCGACCACCGCGAAGGAGATCGGCGTCGCCGACGGCGAGCCGCTGGAGGTGTCCGGCCCGCTGGGCTCGGTCCGGCTGCCGCTGCAGGTGACGGCGATGGCCGACCGGGTCGTGTGGGTGCCCCTCAACTCGGCCGGCGGGGGAGTCGCCTCGGACACCGGTGCCCTGCCGGGCCAGGTCGTCCGGATCGCCCCGGCCGCCGTGGACGCCGCTGCCGCACCGGAGGTGACCCCGTGACGGGACTGACGACCCTCGCCGCCGAGGACCTGTCCCTGTTCGGGCGGGACCCGTGGTGGCTGATCGCCATCAAGGCGGTCTTCTGCTTCGCGTTCCTGATGGTGACCGTGCTCTTCTCCATCGTGTGGGAGCGCAAGGTCGTCGCGTGGATGCAGCTGCGCATCGGCCCCAACCGGCACGGCCCCTGGGGCATGCTCCAGTCGCTCGCCGACGGCATCAAGCTGATGCTCAAGGAAGACCTCATCGTCAAGAAGGCCGACAAGGTCGTCTACGTGCTGGCCCCCATCGTGGCGGCCATCCCGGCCTTCATGGCGATCGCGGTGATCCCCTTCGGCCCGGCGGGCAACGAGATCTCCATCTTCGGCCACCGCACGCCGATGCAGCTCACCGACCTGCCGATCGGCGTCCTCTACATCCTGGCCACCGCCTCCGTCGGCATCTACGGCATCGTGCTCGCCGGCTGGTCGTCCGGCTCGACGTACCCGCTGCTCGGCGGACTGCGCTCCTGCGCGCAGATGATCTCCTACGAGATCGCGATGGGCGTCGCCTTCGCGTCGGTCTTCCTCTACTCCGGCTCGATGTCGACCTCGCAGATCGTCGCCCAGCAGGAGGACCGCTGGTACGTGCTGCTGCTGCCGGTGTCCTTCATCATCTACATCGGCACCATGGTTGGCGAGACCAACCGCGCCCCCTTCGACATGCCGGAGTCCGAGGGCGACCTGGTCGGCGGCTTCAACACCGAGTACTCCTCGATCAAGTTCGCGCTCTTCATGCTCGCCGAGTACGTGAACATGGTGACCGTCTCGGCCGTGGCCACCACCCTCTTCCTGGGCGGCTGGCGGGCCCCGTGGCCCATCAGCACCTTCTGGGAGGGCGCCAACCACGGCTGGTGGCCGCTGCTCTGGTTCGTGATCAAGGTGCAGCTGCTGCTCTTCTTCTTCATCTGGCTGCGCGGCACGCTGCCCCGCGTCCGCTACGACCAGCTGATGAAGCTGGGCTGGAAGGTCCTGATCCCGGTCTCGATGGTGTGGCTGATGCTGGTCGCCACCGTCCGCGCGCTGCGCAACGAGAACTACGACTTCCAGTCGATCGTGCTCTACGTCGGCGGCGGCGTGGTCCTGCTGCTCCTGGTCTCGCTGGTCTTCGACGTCTTCCGCGACCGCGGCGACAAGGCCCGGGAGGCGGCCGAACAGGCCGGGCCCCAGGAGCCGTTCGACCCCATGGCGGGCGGATTCCCCGTACCGCCGCTGCCCGGCCAGGAGCTGCCGCCCGTCCCGCGGCGGCCGTCCCGTGCGGAGCGCCAACTCGTAGGCAAGGAGGCCGACGATGCCTGAGTTCCTGGGCCCGGTAGCCGGCTTCGGCGTGACCTTCAAGGCCATGTTCAAGAAGCGGCTGACCGAGCAGTACCCCGAGGAGAAGAAGCCGACCGCGCCGCGGTTCCACGGCCGCCACCAGCTCAACCGTCACCCGGACGGGCTGGAGAAGTGCGTGGGCTGCGAGCTGTGCGCCTGGGCCTGCCCGGCGGACGCGATCTACGTCGAGGGCGCCGACAACACCGACGAGGAGCGCTACTCGCCGGGCGAGCGCTACGGCCGCGTCTACCAGATCAACTACGCCCGCTGCATCCTGTGCGGGCTGTGCATCGAGGCCTGTCCGACGCGCGCCCTGACGATGACCAACGAGTACGAGCTCGCCGACAGCAGCCGCGAGTCGCTGATCTTCACCAAGGAGCAGCTGCTCGCCGGCCTGGAGGAGGGCATGGTCGACACCCCGCACGCGATCTTCCCCGGCATGGACGAGGGCGACTACTACCGCGGCGCGGTGACGCACGCGGCCCCGGGCACCGAGCCCCAGGTCGCCGTGTCCAAGGGCGAGAAGCCGGACGAGACGGTGCGCGGCGAGCAGGACGGCGCCGGCGCGGTGGGCGTGGAGGTCCCCGCGACGGGCGGCACCGCTCCGGCCGGGACGGGAGGCGAGGCATGAACGACGTGACCACGCTGACGTCGCTGGCCGCGTACACCACCTCGACCGGGGAGGCCGTCCAGTTCTGGGTGCTCGGCACCGTCGCGGTGCTCGGCGCACTCGCGACCGTGCTGATGAAGAAGGCCGTGCACAGCGCACTGTCACTCGCCGGGACGATGATCGTCCTGGCGGTCTTCTACCTGGCCCAGGGCGCGTACTTCCTCGGCGTCGTCCAGATCGTCGTCTACACCGGCGCGATCATGATGCTCTTCCTCTTCGTCGTCATGCTGGTCGGCATCACCGCGGCCGACTCGCTCAAGGAGACGCTGAAGGGGCAGCGCTGGCTCGCCGCCGGGGCCGGCATCGGCTTCGGCGTGCTGCTGATCGCCGGCATCGCCAACGCCTCGATCAAGAACTTCCAGGGGCTCGGCCAGGCCAACGCCGGCGGAAACGTCGAGGGACTCGCCTCGCTGATCTTCACCAAGTACGTGTGGGCCTTCGAGATCACCGGCGCGCTGCTCATCACCGCCGCCATCGGCGCGATGGTCCTCACCCACCGCGAGCGCACCCAGGCCCGCGCCACCCAGCGCGAACTGGCCGAGCGGCGCGTGCGCGAGGGCAAGCACATCACCCCGCTCCCCGCGCCCGGCGTCTACGCCCGCAACAACGCGGTCGACGTCCCCGGCCTGCTGCCGGACGGCACGGCCTCGGAGCTCAGCGTCAGCCCGACGCTGCGCGGCCGCGGCCAGTACCGGGACGTGTCCGCGGAGTCGGTCGCCAAGGTCGCCGAGCTGGAACAGCGCTCCGAGGAGGCGTCGAAGTGAATCCGGTCAACTACCTGTACCTGTCGGCGCTGCTGTTCACCATCGGCGCGGCCGGGGTGCTGATCCGGCGCAACGCGATCATCGTCTTCATGTGCATCGAGCTGATGCTGAACGCCGCCAACCTGGCGTTCGTCACCTTCTCCCGCATGCACGGCAACCTCGACGGCCAGATCATCGCCTTCTTCACGATGGTCGTCGCCGCCGCGGAGGTCGTCGTGGGCCTGGCGATCATCGTGACGATCTTCCGCTCCCGCCACTCGGCCTCGGTCGACGACGCCAGCCTGATGAAGCTCTAAGGGGTAGCGACAGTGGACTACTTGATCGGATGGCTCGTCCTCCTGCCGCTGCTGGGCGCCGGTGTGCTGCTCACCGGCGGCCGGAGGCTGGACCGTACGGGCCACTGGATCGGCACCGTGCTCGCGGGGTCGTCCTTCGTCGTCGCGGCGGTGCTCTTCTTCGACATGCTCGGTCGCGGCGGCGAGGACCGCGCGCTGCACTCGACCGCCTTCACCTGGATCTCCGCCGGGAGCTTCACGGCGGACGTGGGCTTCCAGCTCGACCAGCTGTCGATGACCTTCGCCCTGCTGATCACCGGTGTGGGAACGCTCATCCACATCTACTCGATCGGCTACATGGAGCACGACGAGCGGCGCCGCCGCTTCTTCGGCTACCTCAACCTCTTCCTCGCGGCGATGCTCCTGCTCGTCCTCGCCGACAACTACCTGCTGCTGTACGTCGGCTGGGAGGGCGTGGGCCTCGCCTCGTACCTGCTGATCGGCTTCTGGCAGCACAAGCCCAGCGCGGCGACCGCGGCCAAGAAGGCCTTCATCGTCAACCGCGTCGGCGACGTCGGCCTGTCGATCGCGATCATGCTGCTCTTCACCACCTTCGGCACCTTCGCCTTCGAGCCGCTCTTCGGCCAGGTGGACAAGGCGGGTGAGGGCGTCCTGACCGGCATCGGCCTGATGCTGCTGCTCGCCGCCTGCGGCAAGTCGGCCCAGGTCCCGCTGCAGTCCTGGCTCGGCGACGCGATGGAGGGCCCGACCCCGGTCTCGGCCCTGATCCACGCGGCGACGATGGTGACCGCCGGCGTCTACCTGATCACCCGCTCCGGCGTGATCTTCGACGCCGCGCCCACCGCCCAGATCGCGGTGGTGACGGTCGGCGCGGTCACGCTGCTCTTCGGTGCGATCGTCGGTTGCGCCAAGGACGACATCAAGAAGGCGCTGGCCGGCTCGACGATGTCGCAGATCGGCTACATGGTGCTGGCCGCGGGCCTCGGGCCGATCGGCTACGTCTTCGCGATCATGCACCTGGTCACCCACGGCTTCTTCAAGGCCGGGCTCTTCCTCGGCGCCGGATCGGTCATGCACGGCATGAACGACGAGGTGGACATGCGGAAGTACGGTGCCCTGCGGAAGTACATGCCGGTCACCTTCGTCACCTTCGGCCTCGGTTACCTGGCGATCATCGGCTTCCCGGGCCTGTCCGGCTTCTTCTCCAAGGACAAGATCATCGAGGCCGCCTTCGCCAAGGGCGGCACCGAGGGCTGGATCCTCGGCGGCGCGGCCCTGCTGGGCGCGGCGATCACCGCGTTCTACATGACCCGCGTGATGCTGATGACCTTCTTCGGCGAGAAGCGCTGGCAGCCCGACGCGGACGGCCACGAGCCGCACCCGCACGAGTCGCCGAAGTCGATGACGATCCCCATGGTCGTCCTGGCCTTCGGGTCGGTCTTCGCAGGCTTCCTGTTCAGCTGGAACGAGGCCTTCGTGAAGTGGCTGGAGCCGGTCACCGGTCACGAGGAGGGCCACCCGCCGATCGGCGCGGGCGCCGTCACCGGCGCCACGATGGTGGTGATGGTGCTCGGCGTGGCCCTGGCCTGGGCCATGTACGGACGCCGTCCGGTCCCGTCCCTCGCCCCGCGCGGCAGCTGGCTCACCCGCGCCGCCCGGCGCGACCTGCTCCAGGACGACTTCAACCACGTCGCCCTGGTGCTGCCCGGCGAGTACCTCACCCGCGGTCTGGTCTACGTGGACCACAAGGGTGTGGACGGTGTCGTCAACGGCACCGCGGCCGCCGTGGGCGGGCTCTCCGGCCGGATGCGGCGGCTCCAGAACGGTTATGTGCGCAGCTACGCCGTGTCGATGCTGGCGGGCACCGCGGTGCTGGTCGCCGCGACGCTGCTGATGAGGGGTGTTGCCTGATGTCCTTCCCCCTGCTCACCCTGACCGCCGGCCTGCCGGCGCTCGGCGCGATCGCGACCGCCGCCGTGCCGGCGGCGCGGCGCGGGGCCGCCAAGTGGCTCGCGCTGCTCGTCTCGCTGGCGACGCTCGTGCTGGCCGCCATCGTGTTCGTGCGCTTCGACCCGGGCGGGGCCCGGTACCAGCTCACCGAGTCGCACGCCTGGATCGCCGACTTCGGGGTCCGCTACGAACTCGGCGTGGACGGCATCGCCGTCGCGCTCATCGGGCTGACCGCGCTGCTCGTCCCGTTCGTCATCGGCGCGGGCTGGCACGACGCCGACCCCCTGGAGGAGAAGAACCCCAACCGCCGCTGGCGGCCCACCCAGGGCTTCTTCGCGCTGATCCTGCTGGTCGAGGCGATGGTGATCATCTCCTTCGAGGCCACGGACGTCTTCCTCTTCTACATCTTCTTCGAGGCCATGCTCATCCCGATGTACTTCCTCATCGGAGGCTTCGGGGACCGTGCCCACGAGCACGGCGAGGAGGAGGCGGCCCGCCAGCGCTCCTACGCCGCGGTGAAGTTCCTGCTCTACAACCTGGCCGGCGGGCTCATCATGCTGGCCGCGGTCATCGGGCTCTACGCCGTCACCGCCGACCAGCTCGGCCAGGGCACCTTCTCCCTCCAGGAGATCCTGCAGGCCCGGGCGGCCGGCAAGCTCGACATGTCCGCCACCGCCGAACGCGCCCTTTTCCTGGGCTTCTTCTTCGCCTTCGCGGTCAAGGCCCCGCTGTTCCCGCTGCACACCTGGCTGCCCAACGCCATGGGCGAGGCCACGGCGCCGGTCGCGGTGCTCATCACCGCGGTCGTCGACAAGGTCGGCACCTTCGCGATGCTCCGCTTCTGCCTCCAGCTCTTCCCGGAGGCCAGCAAGTGGGCGACGCCGGTGATCCTGGTGCTGTCGCTGATCAGCATCGTCTACGGCGCACTGCTCGCCGTCGGCCAGCGCGACATCAAGCGGCTGGTCGCGTACGCGTCCATCTCCCACTTCGGCTTCATCATCCTGGGCATCTTCGCGATGACCTCCCAGGGCCAGGGCGGGGCGACGCTGTACATGGTCAACCACGGCATCTCCACCGCCGCGCTGATGCTGGTCGCGGGCTTCCTGATCTCCCGCCGCGGCTCCCGTCTCATCGCGTCCTACGGCGGGGTGCAGAAGGTGGCCCCGGTGCTGGCCGGCACCTTCCTGATCGGCGGTCTGGCCACCCTGTCGCTGCCGGGGCTCGCGCCCTTCGTCAGCGAGTTCCTCGTCCTCGTCGGGACGTTCAGCCGCTACCCGGCCGTCGGGATCATCGCCACCACCGGCATCGTCCTCGCCGCGCTCTACGTCCTCGTCCTCTACCAGCGGACGATGACCGGCCCGGTGAAGGCCGAGGTCCAGGGGATGCCCGACCTCAAGGTCCGGGAACTCGCCGTCGTGGCGCCGCTGATCGCGCTGCTGATCGTGCTCGGCGTGTACCCGAAGCCGCTGACCGACGTCGTCAACCCGGCGGTGCAGCAGACGCTCTCCGACGTGCACAAGACCGACCCCAAGCCGGCGCTGGAGGCATCCAAGTGAGCAGCACAGTTGCTGTCCACAGCCTGTGGACAACGGCGGCACCGCTCGCCGCCGACAAGATCGACGCGCCGAAGATCGAGTACGCCCAGCTCGCGCCGGTCCTGATCGTCTTCGGGGTGGCCGTCCTCGGCATCCTCCTCGAGGCGTTCCTGCCGCGGCGCCTGCGCTACACCGGGCAGGTCGGCCTCGCGGTCGTCGGGCTGGCCGCCTCCTTCGCCGCGGTCGTGGCGCTCGCGGCGGGCGGTTACGCGACGACCAAGGCGCACATCGCCGCCATGGGCGCGGTCGCCGTCGACGGCCCGGCCCTCTTCCTGCAGGGCACGATCCTGCTGGTGGGCCTGGTCGGGGTGTTCACCTTCGCCGAGCGCCGGCTCGACCCCAAGGCGCACGGCCGGCACGTCGACTCCTTCGCCGCGCAGGGTTCCGCGGTGCCCGGCAGCGACCAGGAGAAGGACGCCGTCCGGGCCGGTTTCACCACCACGGAGGTCTTCCCGCTGCTGATGTTCGCCATCGGCGGCATGCTGATCTTCCCGGCGGCCAACGACCTGCTGACGCTCTTCGTGGCGCTGGAGGTCTTCTCCCTCCCGCTCTACCTGCTCTGCGCCCTCGCCCGGCGGCGCCGGCTGATGTCGCAGGAGGCGGCGGTCAAGTACTTCCTGCTGGGCGCCTTCTCCTCCGCCTTCCTGCTCTTCGGCATCGCCCTGCTGTACGGCTACGCGGGCACCGTCTCCTACTCCGGCATCGCGTCGGTCGTCGACGGCACCGCCAAGCTGAACCCGGCGCTGGCCGACTCCGCGGGCAATGACGCGCTGCTGCTGATCGGCGCCGCGCTGGTCGGCATGGGCCTGCTGTTCAAGGTGGGCGCCGTGCCGTTCCACATGTGGACGCCGGACGTCTACGAGGGCGCGCCGACCCCGGTCACCGGCTTCATGGCCGCGGCCACCAAGGTCGCCGCCTTTGGTGCGCTGCTGCGGCTGCTCTACGTGGTCCTGCCGGAGCTGCGCTGGGACTGGCGGCCGGTGCTGTGGGGCGTCGCGATCCTCACGATGCTGGTCGGCGCGATCGTGGCGGTCACCCAGACCGACGTGAAGCGACTGCTCGCGTACTCCTCGATCGCGCACGCCGGCTTCATCCTGGCAGGTGTCATCGCGACCACGCCGGAGGGCGTCTCCTCGGTGCTCTTCTACCTGGCGGCGTACTCCTTCGTGACGCTGGGCGCCTTCGCGGTCGTCACGCTGGTGCGCGACGCCGGCGGGGAGGCCACGCACCTGTCGCGCTGGGCGGGTCTGGGGCGGCGCTCCCCGCTGGTGGCCGCGGTCTTCGCGGTCTTCCTGCTCGCCTTCGCCGGCATCCCGCTGACCTCCGGTTTCGCCGGGAAGTTCGCGGTCTTCAGCGCCGCCGCGCAGGGCGGCGCGGTGCCGCTGGTGATCGTGGGTGTGATCTCGTCCGCGATCGCGGCGTTCTTCTACATCCGGGTCATCGTGCTGATGTTCTTCAGCGAGCCGAAGGCCGACGGCCCCACGGTCGCCGTGCCCTCGCCGCTGACGTCCACGGCCATCGCGGTGGGTGTGGCCGTCACCCTGGTGCTGGGTGTCGCGCCCCAGTACTTCCTGGACCTCGCTAACCAGGCGGGCGTCTTCGTCCGCTGACCCCCTCGCACGGCCCGAGCGCCCCGCGACCGGCTCCCCGGTCGCGGGGCGTCGTGCTGCCGCGGACCGGCCGCCGGGGCCCGGCGCGGCCTCATCGCGCCAATTCGTCTTCCATGCCGTCTTCCTGACCTGCATTCGGCTCCGGTACCCCGAGGAATCCGGCCACTTGGTGCCACGGTGAACGGCACTTCTCGCTTGTCTAAAGAGTTCGCAATGTCCGGAAAAGTCTTGCAGCGGTGGTCAATTCGGGCTTAGCTTCCTTTCAGGTCACGGTCGGGAGGGGCCGATCAATACCGTGATCATTGGGGGGATTACGTGGTGAAGTCCGCGTTCGCGGTCGACCCTGCCGTGCCGGGGCTGATCGTGAAGATCGGGAACTATCCGCTACACCACGGCGGCGTGGGGGCGATCCGCAGCCTGGGGAGGCTCGGTGTCCCCATGTACGCCGTGACCGAGGACCGGCGCACGCCCGCCGCGGCCTCCCGCTACCTGCGCGGGCGGTTCGTCTGGCCGACCACCGGACTGGAGCCGGCGGAGCGCCTGGTCGAGGGGCTGCGCCGGATCGGCCGCCGGATCGGGCGCCCCACGGTGCTGATCCCGACCGACGAGGAGGCGGCCGTGCTCATCGCCGAGCACGCCGCCGAACTGGGCGACCTCTTTCTCTTCCCGCGCACCGACGACCCGGGGCTGTCCCGGCGCCTGGCCAGCAAGCAGGGATTGCACGAACTGTGCGTCCGGCACGGGGTGCCCACGCCGCGGGCGGCCTTCCCCGACTCGCCCGAGGAGGTGGAGAAATTCGCGGCGGACGCCCGCTTCCCCGTCGTCGCGAAGAACCGGGAGGCCTTCGAGCGGCGCCGCACCCCCGCCGTGACCGGCACCACCCGCATCGACGACGCGGAGGAACTCCTGGCGCTGGCCCGGGGCTGGGGGCCGAAACCCGGTGTGATCCTGCAGGAGTACCTGCCGCGCGAGGAGGCCGAGGACTGGATCGTGCACGCCTACTTCGGGGGCGGCACGACCGAGCCGGTGCTTTTCACCGGGGTCAAGGTGCGCTCCTGGCCGCCGCACGCCGGAATGACGGCCTGCGCCTACGTGGTGGCCAATCCGGAACTCGCCGGGATGGCACGCCGGTTCTGCGCGGCCATCGGATTCCGGGGCATCGCCGACCTCGACTGGCGCTACGACCGCCGCGACGGCCGTTACAAACTCCTCGACTTCAACCCCCGCATGGGCGCCCAGTTCCGGCTCTTCGAGTCCACGGCCGGGATCGACGTCGTCCGCGCGCAGCACCTCGACCTGACCGGCCGGGAGATCCCCGGGGCCGGGCAGCTGGAGGGCCGGCGCTTCGTCGTCGAGAACATCGACCTGCCCGCCCTCCTGGCCTACCGCCGCAGCGGCTACACGACGCCGCACGCCCCCGCCCGCGCCACCGGTACCGAACTCGCCTGGCTGGCCGCCGACGACCTGCGGCCGTTCGTCACCATGCTCGCCCGCTTCGTGCGGCCGGGCGCCCGGCACCTGATGCAGATGTACCGGTCACGACGTCGAACCGCGATGCGAAGGGAACATCCATGACCACGCCCGTTGCCGTGATCGGCGCCGGCCCGTACGGTCTGTCCACCGCCGCACACCTGCGCGAACGGGGCGTCCCCGTACGCACCTTCGGCAACCCCATGGTCAGCTGGCGCGAGAACATGCCGTCCGCCATGGTGCTGAAGTCCACCCCCGCTGCCTCCAGCATCTCCACCGGCCGACCGGGCCACACCCTGCGCGACTTCTGCCTGGACGCCGGGGAGCGGCCGCTGGTCACCGACTGGGACCTGGTCCCCGCCGGGACCTTCGTCCGCTACGGCCACTGGTTCCAGGAGCGGCTCGTCCCCGACCTGGAGCAGGTCAAGGTGGTGTCCGTGGACCGGGCCGCCGCCGGCGGCTTCGAGCTCAAGCTGGACTCCGGAGAGCAGTTCCGGGCCCGGGCGGTCGTCGTCGCCAGCGGGCTGCACGGCTTCGCGTACACGCCCGACGTGCTGCGCGGGGTCACCCCCGACGGGCCGTCCGCGGCGGGGCCCGTCTCGCACAGCTCCCAGCACACCGACCTGGGCCGGCTCGCCGGGCGCGAGGTGGTCGTCGTCGGCGCCGGTCAGTCCGCCCTGGAGAGCGCGGCGCTGCTCGCCGAGGCGGGCGCCACCGTACGGCTGCTGGCCCGCGGGCGGCGCGCCGTGGGCTTCGGCGACCCGCCGGACCGGCAGCCGCGGCTGCGGCCCGAGTCGCCCTTCGGACGGGCCTGGTCCCTGTACGCCTTCAGCTACCACGCCGAGTACTTCCGCGGCCTGCCCGCGCCGCTGCGGATGTACCTCGTGCGCCGCGTGCTGGGGCCGCTGGGGGCCTGGTGGCTGCGCGAGCGCTTCGAGGGCAAGGTCACCGTCAGCGAGGGCCACACGCTGCGCAGCGCCCGCCTCGACGAGGGCGGCAAGGTCGTGCTGTCCACCGCCGCGCCCGGCGGCCGCGCGGCCGAGTTCCACGCCGACCACGTGATGGCCGCCACCGGCTACCGCGTCGACCTGGAGGCGCTGGACTTCCTCGGCCCCGAACTGCGCGCCGAGCTGGCCCGTACCGGCGGCTCACCACGGCTGGGCGCCGACTTCGGCTCCTCCGTCCCGGGGATGTACTTCACCGGCCTGCCCGCGGCGGCCACCTTCGGGCCGGTGCTGCGCTTCGTGTGCGGCACGGAGTGGGCCTCCCCGCGACTGGCGGCGGCGGTGGCGAAGGCGTACGGGCGGTAGACCACCGCCCCGGTCCGGTCCGGGCCGCTGCCCGGCCCGCTGCCCGGTCCGTGCGGCCATCCACGGCGCGGCTCCCCGCACTTGGCGGGGGCCGCGCCGTTCGCCGTGCACGCCGGGGGCCGTACGGCGGGCGCGGCATGGAGGGCGGCTCGCGGGGAAGGCGGGAGTGGGGCGCAGGGCCCTCGCGGAGCCCGTTCCGGGCGGGCCGCAAGGGGCGGTGCGAGGCGGCGGTGGGGCCCGCGGCCGGGCGCGGGGGCGGGAAAGGCCGGTCGCACACGCGGGCAAAACCGGGCGTAGTGGCCCGAGGGGGCCATGCCCTCGCAGTGATCGAGAGGCGACCGGTTACGCTGCCGGTGTAGTAAAGCGCCACGCCGCAAGCCGCAGAAGCGATCTCAGCGACAGGAGACTCCCAGGTGACGACCGTCGTCGGGCCCTTCGGGCTGAGCGTAATGGACGAGGACCTCGAGTCCGGGGTCCGGGCCGGGCTGTCCGCCGTCGAGGAGGGCCTCATGGAGGCCACCAAGAGCGACGTGCGGTTCATCACAGAAGCGGCCCGCCACCTGGTGCACGCGGGCGGGAAGCGGTTCCGTCCGCTGCTGGTGCTGCTGGCCGCCCAGTTCGGCGACCCGCACGCGCCGGGCATCGTTCCGTCGGCCGTGGTGGTGGAACTGACGCACCTGGCGACGCTGTACCACGACGACGTGATGGACGAGGCCGAGGTGCGCCGCGGCGTGCCGAGCGCCAACGCCCGCTGGGACAACTCGGTGGCCGTGCTGACCGGCGACTTCCTGTTCTCCAAGGCCTCGCACATACTGGCCGACCTCGGGCCGGAGGCCGTACGCATCCAGGCCGAGGCCTTCGAGCGGCTGGTCACCGGGCAGATCCTGGAGACCGTCGGCCCGCGCGACGGACGCGACCCGATCGACCACTACCTGGAAGTCATCGCCGGCAAGACGAGCTCGCTGATCGCCGTCTCGTGCCGCTTCGGCGCGATGATGTCGGGCGCGGACGAGAGCGTCGTCGACATCGTCACCCAGTACGGGGAGCGCGTCGGCACGGCCTTCCAGCTCGCCGACGACGTGCTCGACATCGCCAGCGACTCGCACGAGTCCGGCAAGACCCCGGGCACGGACCTGCGCGAGGGCGTGCCGACCCTGCCGGTGCTGCACCTGCGTTCGGCCGTGGCCAAGGCCGGCGGCTTCGCGTCGGCGGAAGACCGGCGGCTGTGCGAACTGCTGGACGGCGATCTGACGGACGACCGGCGGCACGCCGAGGCACTTCGGCTGCTGCGCGCCCACCCGGCGCTGGAGCAGGCCCGGCGCGACACCGTGCGCTACGCGGACGAGGCGCGGGCCCTGCTGGCACCGCTGCCCGACTGCGCCGCCAAGCGGGCCCTGGAGGGCCTCTGCGACGCCGTGGTGCACCGCGCGGGCTAGGTCCCCGGACGACCCGGGACGACCCCGGGACGACGCCGGGAGGGGCCGTCCCCCGGCGTCCGCGCGGCCCCGCGGCCCCGCGGTCACGCGGGTGACGGGCCGGCGCCCTGAGCCGATGTCAGGGGACGTCATCCCAGAGGTGTACGCCGAGTTGATCCCGGCGGGCGATGCGCCCGGGCGGCCGGATTGATGGGATAAGAGGCAGCACCACACGGCGGATCGGGTGACAATGGCCCGAGGTGGACGAGTGCGACGCTGACGGGAACCCGCCGTTGACAACGGAGGTAGGGACGTAATGGCACCCATCCAGCCCATGGACGACGACCGGCAACCCCGGCGCCGCGCCAAGGCGATACGTTACGCGGTCCCGGTGGCGGCGGCGGGGGTCGCCGCGGCGACCATCGGGCTCGTACCGGCGCTCGCGAGCGCGGGCAGCCCCGATCTGCCCAGGATCACGGCCGAGGAGCTGATCGCGAAGGTCACGGCCTCGGACACGCAGACGATCTCCGGATCGGTCCGCATCAGCACGGACTTCGGCCTGCCGGCCGTGCTGACCGGCGCCAGGGGCGGTGCCGGGCCGTTCGGCGGAGGCGGCGGACACGGCGGAGGGGACTCCTCGGCCGACCCGAAGGAGCAGCTGACCGAGCTGCTGGCCGGCTCCCACACCCTGCGCGTCGCGGCCGACGGCCCGCAGCGGCAGAAGGTGTCGATCGTCCGGAACGCTGCGGAGTACAGCCTCATCCACAACGGCGACGAGGTCTGGGCCTACGACAGCGGCAGCAACCAGGCCTACCACCTGACCGGCCTCCCGCAGGAGGCGCAGGGCAAGGACCGGGCCGGGGGCGGCCACGAACTTCCCGAGGGCTGGCCGGCCACCCCGCAGGAGGCCGCGAAGAAGATCCTCGACGCGGCGGACGACAGCTCCACCGTCTCGGTGGACGGCACCGCCCGCATCGCCGGACGGGACGCCTACCAGCTGGTGGTCAGCCCCAAGGCCACCGACTCGACGGTGGGGTCGATCCGGATCGGCGTCGACGCCCGCACCGGTGTGCCGCTGAAGTTCACCCTCGCCCCGAGGGGCGGCGGCAAGGCCATCGTCGACGTCGCCTTCACCAAGGTCGACTTCTCCCGGCCCGCCGCCTCGACCTTCGACTTCACCCCGCCCAAGGGCGCGAAGGTGACGACGGAGAAGGCCGGCGAGAAGGCCGGCGAGAAGGCGGAAGCGAAGGCCGGGCAGGAGGCCCGCGGGGCGCGCGAGGAGTTCGGTGACCTCGGCGGCCTGGACGGTCTGGAGGGCCTGGACGTCCTCGGCAAGGGCTGGGACTCCATCGCCGAGCTGAAGCTGCCGCAGGACGCGCTCAACGCCGGCCCGTCCAAGGACGGCGACAAGGCCCCCGGCTTCGGCGGGCAGGGGCTGCTCGGCACCTTCGGCAAGGAGGTCAAGGGCGACTTCGGTACCGGCACGGTGATCGGCACCCGCCTGGTCAACGCCCTGATCACCGACAGCGGCAAGGTCTACGTGGGCACCGTGACCCAGGATGCCCTGGTCAAGGCCGCCGACGCGGCCACCCGGTAGGCACGGAGCAGGGCACGTCACGGAGCGAAGGAGCGCCGATGGGGGAGCCGTCCGCCCAGACCGGTGAGCACGCGATCTCCACGCGTGGACTCACCAAGAGGTACCGCGGCGGACAGCTCGCCGTCGACGGCCTCGACCTGGCCGTCCCCCGTGGCAGCGTCTTCGGCTTCCTGGGGCCCAACGGCTCCGGGAAGACGACGACGATCCGGATGCTCATGGGGCTCATCGCCCCGACCTCCGGCACGGCGAAGGTGCTCGGTGAACCCATGCCGGGCGCCGTGCGCAGTGTCCTGCCGCGTGTGGGCGCGCTGATCGAGGGTCCCGCCCTCTACGGTTTCCTCTCCGGCCGGGACAACCTGCTGCGCTTCGACGCCGCCGATCCGACCGCCGTGCCCCGCACCCGCGGGGCGCGGGTCGACACGGCCCTGGAGAAGGTGGGACTGTCCGCCGCGGCGGGCAAGAAGGCGCGCGCCTACTCGCTCGGCATGAAGCAGCGGCTCGGTCTGGCGGCCGCGCTGCTGCGGCCCCGCGAACTGCTGGTGCTGGACGAGCCCACCAACGGCCTGGACCCCCAGGGCATGCGGGAGATCCGCTCGCTCGTCCGCGAGCTGGCGGCGGACGGCACCACGGTCTTCCTCTCCTCCCACCTCCTCGATGAGATCGAACAGGTCTGCACCCACGCGGCCGTGATGTCCCGCGGCAGGCTGATCACCCAGGGCCCGGTGGAGGCGCTGTCCTCGGCCGGGCGCCTGGTGGTCACCACCCCCGACCCCGCCGAGGCGGTGCGGGTCCTGAAGGAGCAGGGGGTCACCGGCCTGGCCGCCGACGGCGACCGGGTCACCGGGGAACTGCCGCAGGATCCCTCGGCACTCCCCGAACTCGCCGACCTCAACGCCGCACTGGTCGCCGCCGGAGTCCGCGTCCGCGGCTTCGGCGTCGAACGGGCTTCACTGGAGGACGCGTTCGTCGCGCTGACCGGAGAGGGCTTCGATGTCGCAGGCTGACACCCTGACCAGGTCGGTGTGGCCGATCCGCTCGCTCGGGCTGTTCCGCAGCGAACTGGTCACCGTGCTGCGCCGCTGGCGCACCCTCGCCCTGCTCGCCGTCCTGGCCGGGGTCCCGGTGCTCATCGGGATCGCGGTGCGGATCGAGACCGGTGACGGCGGCTCGGCCGGCGGCGGTGGCGGGGACGGCCCGGCCTTCGTCGCACTGATCACCAACAACGGTCTCTTCCTGGTCTTCGCCTCGCTCGCCGCCACGCTGCCCTTCTTCCTCCCCATGGCGATCGGTGTCGTGGCCGGTGACGCCATCGCCGGTGAGGCCAACGCGGGCACCCTGCGCTACCTGCTGGTGGCCCCCGCCGGGCGCACCCGTCTGCTGGTCTCCAAATACGCCTCCGTCCTGGCCTTCTGCCTGATCGGCACCCTCGTCGTGGCCGTCTCGGCACTGGTGACCGGCGCGCTGCTCTTCCCGCTGGGCGGCGTCACCCTGCTGTCGGGTACGACGGTCTCCTTCTCCGAGGGACTCCTGCGCGCCCTGCTGGTCGCCCTGGTCGTGACCGCCTCGCTCACCGGCATCGCCGCGCTGGGCCTGTTCATCTCCACGCTCACCAACAGCGGCATCGCGGCCATGGCCACCACCGTGGGCCTGCTGATCACCGTGCAGATCGTCGACACCATCCCCCAGCTGCACGCCGTACAGCCCTACCTCTTCCCCCACTACTGGCTGAGCTTCGCCGACCTGGTCCGCGACCCCGTCTACTGGGACGAGATGCGCAGCAACTTCCAGCTCCAGGCCCTCTACGTCGCCGTGTTCGGCTCGGCGGCCTGGGCCCGCTTCACCACCCGCGACGTCACGGCCTGACCCCCGCCGGTCAGCCGAAGAAGGTCTTCGCCCGGCCCAGCGCCGCCGTGTCCCGCAGGATGTCGCCCGGCCTGCTGCCGTAGCCCAGCAGCGCCCCGCCCCAGCGCATCCCGGCGTAGTCGGCCGTGTGGCGCAGCGTGCCCACCAGCGGGGCCGCCGTGGCCGGGTCCCGGCCGCCGTGCACGGTCACCGACCACAGGGTCTTGCCGCGCATCCGCTCCAGGAAGTCCAGCCCGGGCACCCGCATCCAGCCCGACCAGTGGTCCAGGTAGAGCTTGGTGCCGGTCGAGACGCTGTACCAGTACAGGGGGGAGACCACCACGATGTCGGTGGCCGCCAAGGTGGCCTCCAGGAGCGTCGCGGCGTGCCCCGACGGCGCGGGATAGCGGCCTTCGCCCTCGTGCCGGACGTCCTCGAAGAGCGGCAGCGGCAGGTCCTTGAGCCGCAGCCAGCGCCGGTCCACCGCGGGCGGAAGCTGCTCGGCCGCGCGCCGCGCCAGCGTCTCGGTGTTGCCGTCGGCGCGGCTGCTTCCCACCAGGAACAGGAACGACCGCTGTGAGTCCGACACCCCGTCATCTCCTTGCGTATGCATTAGTTGCGTACGCATGGAGATATTTCCACCGCCCCGCCTCCGCCGTCAAGGCGGACGCCGGAGGGCTACTCGACGTCGAACTCGTTGCCCTCCGGGTCGGCCATGGTGACCCAGGTGCCGGAGGGCTCGGCTATCCGCCGCAGCACCTTCGCGCCGAGTGCTTCCAGCCGGGCCACCTCCGCCTCCAGCCTTCCGCCGCCCGGGTGGAGGTCGATGTGCAGCCGGTTCTTCTCCGTCTTCGCCTCGGGCACCCGCTGGAAGAGGATGCGCCGCCCGAGGCCCGAGCCCTTCTCCTCGTCGTACGGGTCCTCCGGGTGGCGCACGGCGGCCAGGTCCCGCCAGGCCCGGCGGCCGGCCGCCTCGGTCAGGACCTCCTCCGTGACCGCGCCGAACCCCAGCAGCTTCTCGATCAGCACGCTGTGGTCCTCGAGCGTGTACTCCAGGGCCTCGGCCCAGAAGGCGGCCTGCCGGTGCGGATCCGCCGCGTCGATCACGAGCTTCCAGTGAACTGCCATGACCTGCCCCCTCGTTCGCGTCCCCACCGGCCCTCGGCCGGTCTGTAACCAGTTATATTGGTTACATGACGGAGCCCGCAATCGGTCTGGTCCTCCATTCATCCGAAGGAGTTGCCTACCGCTTCGATCCGGGCGCGCTCGGCCTGGAGCTGCTGCCCACCGGCGGCCCCGGCGCGTACACCCGCTGGGAAGTCCTCCACGAGCCCGCCGACCTGGCCCGCTGGGCCGTGTCGTCCCGGCTGCGCCCCGACCCCGGCGCCCTCGCCGTCTCCCCGGAGGACGTCGCCACGGCCCGCTATCTGCGCGACGCGCTCTGGCACATCGCCGGTGCCCGCGTCCACGGGGAACCGCTCCCCGCCCCGGACCTCGTCGTCCTCAACGAGGCGGCCGCCTGGCGTCCCCCGGCGCTGCGCCTCGCCCCCGACGGGGGCCGCACCTGGCGCACCCCGGTCACCGGAACGCAGGTCCTGGCGGCCGTCGCGCGGGACGCGGTGGAGCTCTTCTCCGGCCCGTACGCCGACCGCGTCCGGGAATGCTCGGCCCACGACTGCCGACTGGTCTTCGTGGACACCTCACGCCCCGGCCGGCGCCGCTGGTGCTCCATGGAGCACTGCGGCAACCGTCACAAGGTCCGTGCCCACCGCTCCCGCAGGGAGGCGTACGAGGTGCCGGAGGGCGGGCAGGGCCGGGACGGTGGGGCCTAGCCGGATCGCGGTGCCCGGACGCCGCCGCTCAGCCGGTGACGGCCCCGCGCGGCGCCGCCTCGCCGGGCACCACTGCGGCGTCGCGCACCGCGATCCGGCCGCGCCGCGCGGCGCGCAGCGCGTCCCAGGTCAGCAGGGCCAGCGCGAGCCAGACCAGGGCGAAGCCGGCCCAGCGCTCGGCCGGCATCTCCTCGTGGAACCAGAGCAGTCCGAGTCCGAACTGGAAGACCGGCGCGAGGTACTGCAGCAGCCCCAGCATGCTCAGCGGGATGCGGATGGCCGCCGCGCCGAAGCAGATCAGCGGCACCGCGGTGACGACGCCGCAGGCGGCGAGCAGGGAGGCGTGACCGGCCCCGTGCGAGGCGAAGGTGGTCTCCCCGCGGGTGCCGAGGAAGACCAGGTAGCCGAGCGCGGGCAGGAACTGGATCGCCGTCTCCGCCGCGAGCGACTCCAGGCCGCCCATGCCGACCTTCTTCTTGATGAAGCCGTACGTGGCGAAGGAGCAGGCCAGGGTCAGCGCGATCCAGGGCAGCCGCCCGTACCCCAGGGTCAGCACCAGGACGGCGGCGGCGCCGACGCCCACGGCGGCCCACTGCGCGGGCCGCAGCCGTTCGTGCAGGACGAGGACGCCGAGGGCGATGGTGACGAGCGGGTTGATGAAGTAGCCCAGCGAGGTCTCGACGACGTGACCGCTGTTGACGCCCCAGATGTACAGGCCCCAGTTCACGGATATGACGGCCGCGGCCACGGCCAGCAGTCCGAGCCTCCGCGGCTGCCGCAGCAGTTCCGGGACCCACGCCCAGCGGCGCATCACCAGCAGCACGACGGAGACGACGGCCAGCGACCAGACCATGCGGTGCGCGAGGATCTCGCCCGCGCCGGACGGCTCGAGGAGCGGCCAGTAGAGGGGGAACAGCCCCCAGAGCCCGTAGGCGGTGAATCCGTACAGCAGACCGGCACGCTGCTCGTTCACTCGTTTCCTCCCGGGGCGCTGGCCGACTGCTCGAAGGTAGCGCGCGGGGCCTTCTCCCGTCATCTGCGTATCGCATGACGGTCATGACACCTTCGCCGCAGGCCGGGAGCGGGTCCGGGGCGCGCCGCGCCGGGCGGTCCGGAAACGGGACGGGCCCCGCGGCCGGGGGATCGGCCGCGGGGCCCCGCCGTCCGGGAGGCCGTCCGGGGTCAGCCCTTGAGCGCCGCGGCGATCGTGTCCGCGAGCGGGGTGGTGGGACGTCCGATCAGCCGGGCGAGGTCGCCGCTGCCGCCCTGGAGCAGGCCGCGGGAGATGCCGGCGACGTCCACGTCGACGTAGATCGCGGCCACCTGCTCGGGCAGCCCGGCGCCGGTCAGGACCGCCAGGAAGGCGTCGGCGGGCAGGTCGGCGTAGGCCACCGGCCGGCCGGACTGGCGGGCCAGTTCGGCGGCGTACTCGGCCATCGTCCAGGCCTCGTCCCCGCTGAGCTCGTACACCGCGTTCTCGTGTCCCTCGCCGGTCAGTACGGCCGCGGCGGCGTCCGCGAAGTCCTCGCGGCTCGCGGAGCCGATGCGCCCCTCGCCCGCGCTGCCGGCGACACCGTGCTCCAGCTGGACGGCGATCTGCGCGGTGTAGTTCTCGGTGTACCAGCCGTTGCGCAGCAGCGTGTAGGTCAGCCCGGAGTCCAGCAGGGCCTGCTCGGTGACCTTGTGCTCGGCGGCAAGCTCGAAGTCGGCGGCGGGTCCGCCGAGGACGCCGGTGTACACGAGCCGCGCGACCCCCGCCTCCTTGGCGGCGCCGATCACGGCGGTGTGCTGGGCGACCCGCTGCCCGACCTCGCTGCCCGAGATCAGCAGCACCACGTCCCCCGCCCGGAAGGCGTCCTTGAGGGTCCCCGGGTCGTTGTAGTCGGCCACCCGGAGCTCCACGCCCCGCGCGGCGAGGTCCGCGGCCTTGTCCGCGTCGCGCACGACGGCCACGACCTGCTCGGCCGGGACGTCGGCCAGCAGCCGGTCCACGACCAGCCGGCCGAGCTGTCCGGTGGCTCCGGTGACGACGATGCTCATGAGGGGTTCACTCCAGTCACTGTTGTCCCCGTTGGTGTTGACCGGACTAACCCTAAGGCCGGTACTAACTTCCAGAAAGTACCCACTTCAAAGTAAGCTAGTGGCATGGACGTAAGGGAAGAGCTGACCGGCGTGCTGCAGGCGCCCCCCGACGTGAACGCGCGCAACTGTCCCTCGCGCGTGATCCTCGAGCACGTCACCAGCCGCTGGGGCGTGCTGGTGCTGGCCGCCCTGATCGACGGGACCCTGCGTTTCAGCGAGCTGCGCCGCACGGTCGGCGGGGTCAGCGAGAAAATGCTCGCCCAGACCCTGCAGACCCTGGAGCGCGACGGCTTCGTGCACCGCGAGGCGCACCCCGTCATCCCGCCGCGCGTCGAGTACTCCCTCACCCCGCTCGGCAAGGAGGCGGCCGACCAGGTCTGGGCCCTGGCCCGCTGGACCGAGGACCGCACCGAGCAGGTGATCGCGGCCCGCCGGACGTACGACGAGGCCCGGGCCTGATCGTCAGGCCCGGGCCCCGTACGGCGGCCGAAGTGGGTGCCGTGGCTCAGCCCACGACCGTCCACGTGTCGTTGCCGGCCAGCATGGCGGCGAGGTCGCCCTTGCCGTGCTGCTCGACGGCCTGCTCCAGCTGCTCGGACATCAGCACGTCGTAGACCGGCCGTTCGACGCTGCGGAACACGCCGATCGGCGTGTGGTGCAGCGTGTCGGGGTCGGCGAGTCTGGACAGGGCGAAGGCCGTCGTGGGCGTCGCCGCGTGCGCGTCGTGCACCAGGACCTCGTCCTCGTTGGACGCGTCGATCTCGACGACCTTCAGGTCACCGGTCGCCCGGTCGCGCACGACGCCCTTGGCGTTGTCCGCCCCGAAGCGGATCTGCTCCCCGTGCTCCAGCCGGATCACCGCGTTCTCGGCGGAGGTCCGGTCCTTGAGCACCTCGAAGGCGCCGTCGTTGAAGATGTTGCAGTTCTGGTAGATCTCCACGAAGGCCGTGCCCGGGTGCGCGGCGGCCGCCCGCAGCACGCTCGTGAGGTGCTTGCGGTCGGAGTCGACGGTACGGGCCACGAAGGAGGCCTCCGCGCCCAGCGCCAGCGAGACCGGGTTGAAGGGAGCGTCCAGCGAGCCCATCGGCGTCGACTTGGTGATCTTGCCGAGCTCGGAGGTCGGGCTGTACTGCCCCTTCGTCAGACCGTAGATCCGGTTGTTGAAGAGCAGGATCTTGAGGTTGACGTTGCGCCGCAGCGCGTGGATCAGGTGGTTGCCACCGATGGACAGCGCGTCGCCGTCACCCGTGACCACCCACACCGACAGATCGCGCCGCGAGGCGGCGAGCCCGGTCGCGATGGCCGGGGCGCGGCCGTGGATGGAGTGCATCCCGTAGGTGTTCATGTAGTACGGGAAGCGGGAGGAGCAGCCGATCCCCGAGACGAAGACGATGTTCTCCCGGGCCAGGCCCAGTTCGGGCATGAAGCCCTGCACCGCGGCGAGGATCGCGTAGTCACCGCAGCCGGGGCACCAGCGCACTTCCTGGTCGGACTTGAAGTCCTTCATCGACTGCTTGGCTTCGGCCTTGGGGACCAGGGACAGCGCCGGCAGCCCCGGCGTGCGGTGTTCGACGGCAGGCGCCTCAGACATCTGCGCTCTCCTCCTGGATGGCGGCAGCGAGTTGCTCGGCCTTGAAGGGCAGGCCGGTGACCTGGGTGTGCGAGCGTGCGTCGACCAGGTACCGCGCCCGCAGCAGGTGGGCGAGCTGGCCGAGGTTCATCTCCGGGACCACTACTCTCTGGTAACGCTTGAGGACTTCCCCGAGATTCCCGGGGAAGGGGTTCAGATGGCGCAGATGGGCCTGCGCGACCGCGCCCCCTGCGCCCCTGATGCGCCGTACGGCCGCCGTGATCGGCCCGTACGTCGAGCCCCAGCCGATCACCAGCGTCCGCGCCCGGCCGTCCGGGTCGTCGACGACGACGTCGGGCACCTCGATGCCGTCGATCTTGGCCTGCCGGGTGCGCACCATCAGGTCGTGGTTGGCCGGGTCGTACGAGATGTGCCCGGTGCCGTCCTGCTTCTCGATGCCGCCGATCCGGTGCTCCAGGCCCGGGGTGCCCGGCACCGCCCAGGGGCGCGCCAGGGTCTCCGGGTCGCGCAGGTACGGCCAGAACTCCTCGGTGCCGTCCTCCGCCACGTGGTTGGGCGTCGTCGCGAACTGGACCCGCAGGTCGGGCAGCTCGTCCAGCTCGGGGACCCGCCACGGCTCGGAGCCGTTGGCCAGGTAGCCGTCGGAGAGCAGCAGGACCGGGGTGCGGTAGGTCAGGGCGATGCGGGCCGCCTCCAGTGCCGCGCCGAAGCAGTCGCCCGGGGTGCACGGCGCCACGATCGGGACCGGCGCCTCGCCGTTGCGCCCGTACATCGCCTGCAGCAGGTCGGCCTGCTCGGTCTTGGTCGGCAGCCCCGTCGAGGGCCCGCCGCGCTGGATGTCGACGACCAGCAGCGGCAGCTCCAGCGACACCGCGAGGCCGATGGTCTCCGACTTCAGCGCCACGCCGGGACCGGAGGTGGTCGTGACGGCCAGCGAGCCGCCGAAGGCCGCGCCGAGCGCGGCGCCGATGCCGGCGATCTCGTCCTCGGCCTGGAAGGTGCGCACACCGAAGTTCTTGTGCTTGCTCAGCTCGTGCAGGATGTCCGAGGCCGGGGTGATCGGGTACGAGCCCAGGAAGAGCGGCAGGTCCGCCTGCCGGCTCGCGGTGACCAGGCCGTACGACAGCGCCAGGTTCCCCGAGATGTTGCGGTAGGTGCCGGCCGGGAAGGCCGCCTCGGCCGGGGCCACCTCGTAACTGACGGCGAAGTCCTCGGTCGTCTCGCCGAAGTTCCAGCCCGCGCGGAAGGCCGCCACGTTCGCCTCGGCCAGCTCGGGCTTCTTCGCGAACTTCTTGCGCAGGAAGTCCTCGGTGCCCTCGGTGGGACGGTGGTACATCCACGACAGCAGTCCGAGCGCGAACATGTTCTTGCTGCGCTCGGCCTCCTTGCGGGTCAGCGGGAATTCCTTGAGGGCCTCGACCGTCAGGGTGGTCAGCGGCACCGGGTGCACCGCGTAGGCCGACAGCGAGCCGTCCTCCAGCGGCGAGGCCGCGTAGCCGACCTTGCCCATCGCGCGGGAGGTGAACTCGTCCGTGTTGACGATGATCTCCGCGCCGCGCGGCAGGTCGCCGATGTTCGCCTTCAGCGCCGCCGGGTTCATCGCGACCAGGACGTTCGGGGCGTCACCCGGGGTGAGGATGTCGTGGTCGGCGAAGTGCAGCTGGAAGCTCGAGACGCCCGGCAGGGTGCCTGCCGGAGCGCGGATCTCGGCCGGGAAGTTCGGCAGGGTGGACAGATCGTTGCCGAACGACGCCGTTTCCGAGGTGAACCGGTCTCCCGTGAGCTGCATCCCGTCGCCGGAGTCCCCGGCGAAGCGGATCACCACCCGATCGAGCTTCCTGGTCTCCTTGGCCGGTTTCCGCTGCTCGCCCAGAACGGGACGATCGGGGGTTGTCGGGCTGCTGACCTGGCTGGTCACTGAATCGGACCTCCTTCGAGGCGGCGGCTCACGACCGGGGCCGTGACCTTGTGTCCCACGCGCCATCGTACGTGGGTAAGGGTCGCCTTCCCGGGTCTTCCCGCATCGTGAACGCCGTGCTGAGCTCCCTTTGTGCCCTGATGGGTCACGGTCACCGCCCCCCGGAGCCCGTGCCGCCTGCTTCCTCCATATGGGACGCCGTCCGGCGCCGCTCCAGTTCTGCGTCTCCGCGGGTTCCTCTGACGATACGTCAGAGGATCAGGAATTGAGGTACGTGAGCACGGCCAGGACACGCCGGTGGTCGCCCTCGCTGGGGGCCAGCCCCAGCTTGAGGAAGATGTTGCTGACGTGCTTCTCCACGGCCCCGTCGCTCACCACCAGCTGCTTGGCGATCGCGGAGTTCGTCCGGCCCTCGGCCATCAGTCCCAGCACCTCGCGCTCCCGCGGGGTGAGACCGGCCAGCACGTCCTGCTTGCGGCTGCGCCCCAGCAGCTGCGCCACCACCTCCGGGTCCAGGGCGGTACCGCCGCCGGCCACCCGTACGACCGCGTCGACGAACTCCCGCACATCGGCTACCCGGTCCTTGAGCAGATACCCGACCCCGCGGGAACTGCCGGCCAGCAGCTCGGTGGCGTACTGCTCCTCCACGTACTGCGAGAGCACCAGCACACCCAGCTGCGGGTGGTCGCGGCGCAGCCGCACCGCGGCGCGCACGCCCTCGTCGGTGTGGGTCGGCGGCATCCGCACGTCCGCCACGACCACGTCCGGCACCGCGTCCTCGGCGGCCAGCTCGCCGATCACCTTCAGCAGGGCCTCGGCGTCGCCGACCCCGGCGACGACCTCGTGCCCGCGGTCGGTCAGCAGGCGGGTCAGTCCCTCCCTCAGCAGCACCGAGTCCTCGGCGATGACCACCCGCACCCTGTCCTCCACCGCTACCGGCCCCCCCCATGTCGACGTCGACGTGTCCCTCCCCAGCATTCCAGCTTCCGGCGGCCGGCACACGGCCTCGCCGACGGGAGCGGAGCGCGGAGGAGGGACGGAGGGAGGCGCGGTCAGCGTCCTCTCGGTTCTTCCGGTCTTCCCGGTCCTGCGGTCCTGCGGTCCTGCGGTTCTGCGGTCCACCGGGCCTGGCGCCCGCGCGGGCCCCGTGGGGTCAGGTCCGCCAGGGCAGCTCGGCCGCGACGGTGGTCGGGCCGCCCGCGGGGGAGTCCACGGCGAGGACCCCGTCCACCGCCCCCAGCCGCTCGGCGAGCCCGGCCAGGCCCGAGCCGCGCGCCGTGGAGGCGCCGCCGCGCCCGTTGTCGACGACGTGGATCATCAGCCGGTCCCCGGAGCGCCACAGGTCGACCGCCGCGCGCGAGGCGCCGCTGTGCTTGCTGATGTTCTGCAGCAGCTCGGAGACGGTGAAGTACGCGATGCCCTCGATCGCCGGCACCGGCCGCCCCGGCAGGTCCACGCTCACCTCCACCGGCACGGTGCAGCGCGCCGCGAGGGCGGACAGGGCGGCGTCCAGGCCGCGGTCGGTGAGGACGGCCGGGTGGATGCCGCGGGCCAGGTCGCGCAGTTCCTGGAGGGCCAGCTTCACTTCGCCGTGCGCCTCCTCGACCATGGTGGCGGCCGCCCTCGGGTCCTCCTGCAGCTTCTCCTTGGCCAGGCCCAGGTCCATGGCGAGCGCCACGAGCCGGGCCTGGGCCCCGTCGTGCAGGTCGCGTTCGATGCGGCGCAGGTCGGCGGCGGCGGTGTCCACCACCGTGCCCCGGTCCGACTCCAGCTCCGAGACGCGGCTGGCCAGCCGGGACGGCCCCAGCAGCCCGGCGACCAGGCCCCGGTCCACGTACGCCATGCCCCGGATCAGCCAGGGCGTGACCAGGACGAGCAGCAGCCCCAGCACGGAGGTCATGGCCACCTCGAACGGCGAGTCCAGCCACCAGCCGTTGCCGTTTCCGTCGCCGTACAGCTGGAGCCCGGGCTGGTCGGTGTAGGCCGGGAAGACCCACTGCCACAGCGGGTACGTGAGGAGCCCCCAGCCGTAGGTGAAGAAGGAGATGGCCACGGAGAAGGTGAACACGCCCCACGGGAAGTGCACGAAGAAGTACAGGATGTGCCGCCAGGAGGCGCCGCTGGTCAGCTGGCCGCCGAGCCAGGACATGAAGCCCTGGCCGGGCCGCCGGCGCAGCGGCTCGGGCGCGGCCACGTCGATGCGCAGGCACTGCCGGGCCCGCTCGCGCTCCACGACGCCCAGTGCCCGGCACCCGGCCAGCATCAGGGCGAGGACGGGCAGCCCGAGGAAGGTGACCAGCAGTCCCGCACCGAGCGACAGCATCGTCACGGTGAAGACGAAGCCGATGATGCCCATCGGCAGGTTCAGCAGCAGATACAGCAGCTCGCGCCAGGTGCGGGCCTCGATCGGCGCGCGCAGCGCCGCGGGCAGCCGGTGCTCGCGCGGCTCCGGGAAACCGTATGCCATGGTCACGTCCGTCCTCTTCGTCGTCCCTCTGCGACCGCCTGGTGATGCCTCCAGCCTCGTCCTCCGGAGCCCCCGCGCCCATGGTGCGGATCGGCCTCTTGGACCTGGGGAAAACCCCACCCCCGTGGTCCGGCGGTCCGGAGCGGGGGGCCGGCGGGAGAGCCGGCGGGAGAGCCGGTGGGGGAGCCGGGGCGGCGGTCCGTCGAGGACGACGTCCCGACCGCGGGCGAACCTGTCGCCCGGCGCCACGGGAGAAGGCCGGTGCCCTCGCTGGAGGGCGCCGGCCTTCTCCCGTAAGCGGCTCAGGCGCGGTCCCGCCAGGGCAGCTCGGCCGTCACCGTCGTCGGGCCGCCGGCCGGCGAGTCGACCACCAGCAGACCGTCCACCGAGTCCAGCCGCTCGGACAGTCCGCCCAGACCGCTGCCGCCGCCCGACGTGGTCGCCCCGCCCCGGCCGTCGTCACGGACCTGGATCATCAGCCGGCCGTCCGAGCGCCACAGCTCGACGACGGCTCGGCGCGCCCCGCTGTGCTTGCTGATGTTCTGCAGCAGTTCGGAGACGGTGAAGTACGCGATGCCCTCGATGGCCGGCGCCGGCCGGTTCGCCAGGTCCACCTGGACCTGCACCGGCACCGTGCACCGGGCCGCCACCGAGGACAGGGCGGCGTCCAGGCCGCGGTCGGTGAGGACGGCCGGGTGGATGCCGCGGGCCAGGTCGCGCAGTTCCTGGAGGGCCAGCTTCACCTCGCCGTGGGCGTCGTCGACCATCCTCGCCGCCGCCTCCGGGTCCTCCTGCAGCTTCTCCTTGGCCAGGCCCAGGTCCATGGCGAGCGCCACGAGCCGGGCCTGGGCCCCGTCGTGCAGGTCGCGTTCGATGCGGCGCAGGTCGGCGGCGGCGGTGTCGACCACCGTGCCCCGGTCCGACTCCAGCTCGGCGATCCGCCGCTCCAGTTCGTCGGAGGGGGACAGCAGGCCCCGGACCATCGCGCGGTCCGCGTTGGCCAGCCCCCGGGCGATGAACGGCAGCACGGGCCACGCGACGAAGAGCGAGGTCAAGGCGATGGTGAAGGTCGCGATCCCCCACGGCAGCCGGATGAAGAAGTACAGCGCGTGCCGCCAGCCCACCGGGTCCTTCAGCGAGGTCCACAGCCAGGGGAAGAAGCCCATCCGCCCGGGACTGAGCGACCGCGGCTCGTCCACGGTCACCCCGAGCATCCCGCGCGCCCGTATCCGCTCCAGCCGCCCCAGCAGCCGGCACCCGGCCAGTCCCAGTGCCAGCAGCGGCAGACCGACCACGGTCACCGACAGCCCGACGCCGAGGTAGAGCACCACGGCGACGTAGACGAAACCCGCGATGTCCACGGGCAGGTTCGCCAGGAGATACGCGATCTCCTTCCACGTCACGGAGTCGAAGGCGAAGCGCGCCGGCGGCAGCGGGGCGGCTTCCCCGCGCTGGGAGTCGATGGTCATGACGTCAAGCCTGCCGGGGACGGGGCGGCCACCGCCATGGGGTGCGCCTGCCAGGACAAGGTGGGGTTATCCGTACCACCGGTCAGACGGGTGGTTCCGCTCCGGGGGGCAGGGCCTAGACTCCGTTCGTACGGATCGTCTAAAGATCCGCCGGGATCGCTGGACAACGCGCTTACGACGAGAAACGAGGGGCGGACGGACGTGGACTACTTCCACGGCTACTCGGTCGTCGGGCTGGTCGCGGTGCTCGGGGTGCTCTTCGTGACCGTGGCCTTCGGGGCCGGTCGCCTGCTGCGGCCCGTGGTGCCGACGCAGGAGAAGATGCTCACGTACGAGTGCGGCGTCGACCCCGTCGGCGAGGGCTGGGCGCACACCCAGATCCGCTACTACGTCTACTCGTTCCTGTACGTGATCTTCGCGGTCGACGCGATCTTCCTCTTCCCCTGGGCGACGGTGTTCGCCGCCGAGGGGTACGGCGGCACGACGCTGGTCGAGATGTTCGTCTTCCTCGGCTTCCTCGCCGTCGGTCTGCTCTACGCCTGGAAGAAGGGCGTCCTGGAATGGACGTGACCGATGTGACCGATGTGAGCACCCCCGAGTACCTGCCGGAGCCGCGCCGCCTCGGAACGCTGGCGCGCCTGGCGCCCGAGCCGATGAAGGTGGTCCTGAACTGGGGCCGCCGCTACAGCCTGTGGGTCTTCAACTTCGGGCTCGCCTGCTGCGCCATCGAGTTCATCGCCGCGTCCATGGCCCGGCACGACTTCATCCGGCTCGGCGTGATCCCCTTCGCGCCCGGCCCGCGCCAGGCCGACCTCATGGTCGTCTCGGGCACCGTCACCGACAAGATGGCCCCGGCCGTCAAGCGTCTGTACGAGCAGATGCCCGAGCCGAAGTACGTCATCTCCTTCGGCGCCTGCTCCAACTGCGGTGGCCCCTACTGGGACTCGTACTCCGTGACCAAGGGCGTCGACCAGATCATCCCCGTCGACGTCTACGTGCCCGGCTGCCCGCCGCGGCCGGAGGCGCTGCTGCAGGGCATCCTCAAGCTCCAGGAGAAGATCGCCCGCGAGTCGCTCGGCGAGCGCTACGGCGACGGGGGCACCCCGCGCGCGTCCACCGCGGCGCTGCGCAGCGGCCTCGTCCAGGCCCCGCCGCCGCCCGGAGAGGCCGCGAAGTGAGCACGCCCTTCGACCGGCTGCCCGAGCCGGACGCCGTCGCCGAGGTCTTCGGCGCGGAGGCCACGGCGGAGGAGACGTACGGCCTGCTGACCGTCGACGTGCCCGCCGCCTCCTGGACGGACGCCCTGCGCGCCGCCCGGGACACCCTCGGCTGCACCTTCTTCGACTGGCTCAGCGCCGTCGACGAGGGCGGCGCCGGCTTCCGCGTCTGCGCCCACGTCGTGGCCCCCGCGGTCGGCTCCGTGCGGCGCCTGATGATCCGTACGACCGTCCCGCACGAGGCACCGGCCCTGCCGACCGCCGTGGGCGTCTACGCGGGCGCCGCCTGGCACGAGCGCGAGACGCACGAGATGTTCGGCGTCGACTTCACCGGGCACCCGCACCTGGTGCCGCTGCTGCTGCCCGACGGCTTCGAAGGGCACCCGCTGCGCAAGGACTTCGTCCTGGCGGCACGGGTCGCGAAGGCGTGGCCGGGCGCGAAGGAGCCGGGGGAGTCCGATCACGGCGGCCCCAAGCGGCGTCAGATGCTGCCGCCGGGCGTGCCCGACCCCAACGACTGGGGCCCGATGAAGGGCCAGCTCCCGCCCGCCCCCGCGCGCCCCGCCCGTACGCCGCGCGCGGCCGGTGCCGCTGGTGCCGCCGGTGCGGGCGCCGCGGAGCGCCCCGCCCGGCGCAGCCGCAGCGTCACCGAGGGCTCCGCGAGCCAGAGCGCCGCCGAGGCCCCCGCCGCCCCGCGCCGCACCCGCTCGGCGGGCGACGGCTCCGTCAGCCAGGCCGCCACCGCCGGTACTGCCGCCACCGCCGGGACCCCGGCGGGCTCCGCGGCACCGGCGGAGCCCCGCAAACGCACCCCGGACGCTCCCTGGGAGGTCCCCCGCGACACGGCCGCCACCGGTCCGGCGCCGGAAGCGGTCGCGCAGGCACCCGTCACCCCCGAGGCGAAGCCGGCGGGGGAGCCCGCGAAACCGGACACGGAATCCACGGCGGAATCCGCGGCGGGATCCGCGGCCGGCGCCGACGGCGACCGGCTTCCCGTGGAGGAAGCGGCACCGGCCGGCGGCAGGGAGGACGAACCCGCGCGGCCCGCGCCGGGCGGCGACGACGCCCGGACCCCTGACCACGACGACGCAGAAGGAGGCAGCACACCGTGAGCGACGCCCTCGAAGTGATCCTCCGGCTGCTCGCCGTGCTCGTCGCCTTCCTCGTCCTGCCCCTGGTCGTCGGCCAGACCGAGCACAAGGTCATGGCCCACATGCAGGGCCGCCTCGGACCCATGTACGCCGGCGGCTTCCACGGCTGGGCCCAGCTCGTCGCCGACGGCGTGAAGTTCGCGCAGAAGGAGGACGTGGTCCCGGCCGACGCGGACCGGAAGATCTTCCAACTCGCGCCCGCCGTCGCGCTGCTGCCCTACCTCCTGGTCCTCATCGCGATCCCGGTGGGGCCCGGCGGTTTCGTCGGCCAGGACATCGACGCGGGCCTGTTCTTCGTGCTCGCCGTGATGGGCGTCGGCGTGCTCGGCTCGCTCATGGCCGGCTGGGCCTCCGCCAACAAGTTCTCCCTTCTCGGCGGTCTGCGCACCGCCGCGCAGCTGATGTCGTACGAGCTGCCGATGCTTCTCGCCGCCGCGTCCGTCGCCATGGCGGCCGGGACGCTCTCGCTGCCCGGCATCGTCGACGCGTACGCCTGGTGGTGGACGCCGTGGCAGCTGATCGGCGCCGTCGTGTTCTTCACCGCCGGCCTCGCCGAGCTGCAGCGCCCGCCGTTCGACATGCCCGTCGCGGACTCCGAGATCATCTTCGGCGCCTACACCGAGTACACGGGCCTGCGCTTCGCCCTGTTCCTGCTCGCCGAGTACGCCGGCATCGTCGTGCTGTGCGGGCTGACCACCGTCCTCTTCCTCGGCGGCTGGCACGGCCCCTGGTCCGGCAGCCTCGGCTGGCTGTGGACGCTGCTCAAGACCGCGGCCCTGGCCTTCGTCGTCATCTGGCTCCGGGTCACCTACCCCCGGCTGCGTGAGGACCAGCTGCAGAGGTTCGCCTGGACCGTCCTCATCCCGCTCGCCCTGGCCCAGATCGCGCTCACCGGCGTGGTGAAGGTGGTGATCTCCTGATGGGCATCCCCGGTTCCGGCCTGGCCAAGGGCCTCGCCGTCACCCTGCGCACGATGACCCGGCGCTCGCACACCGCGCAGTACCCCGAGGTGCAGCCCGACCTGCCGCCGCGCACCCGCGGAGTGATCGCGCTGTTCGAGGAGAACTGCACGGTCTGCATGCTCTGCGCGCGCGAGTGCCCCGACTGGTGCATCTACATCGACTCCCACAAGGAGACGGTGCCCGCCGTCACCCCCGGCGGCCGCGAGCGCAGCCGCAACGTGCTGGACCGCTTCGCCATCGACTTCTCGCTCTGCATGTACTGCGGCATCTGCATCGAGGTGTGCCCCTTCGACGCCCTGTTCTGGTCGCCGGAGTTCGAGTACGCCGAGACCGACATCCTCGAACTCACCCACGAGCGCGACAAGCTGCGCGAGTGGATGTGGACGGTGCCGGCCCCGCCGCCGCTCGACCCGGCGGCCGAGGAGCCCAAGGAGCTCGCCGCCGCCCGCAAGGCCGCGGAGAAGGCGGCCGCCGCTGCCGCCGCCACCGGGGCCGAGCGCGAGCAGCCGGGGGGCGACGCGTGAACGCCGCCGCCGCCCACCCCGGCTTCCTGTCCCCGACCGGGGTCGAGATCGTCTTCGTCCTCGTCGGCGTCGCGACCCTGGCCGCCGCCGTCGTCAGCGTCACCACCAAGCAACTGGTGCACGCGGCCCTGTGGCTGGTCGTCGCGCTCGGCGGCGTCGCCGTGGAATACCTCCTCCTCACCGCCGAGTTCATCGCCTGGGTGCAGGTGCTGATCTACGTCGGGTCCGTCGTCGTGCTCGTGCTGTTCGGGCTGATGCTCACCAGGGCGCCCATCGGCCGCTCCCCGGACGCCGATTCGGGCAACCGGATCGCGGCGCTGGCCGTGGCCGCCGCCGCCGCGGGCACGCTGGTGTGGGTCGTGGTGGACGCCTTCCGGGCCACCTGGATCGACGTGGACGGCGCCGCGCAGGGCTCCACCAAGGTCACCGGCCAGATCCTCTTCCGGCACTGGGTACTGCCGTTCGAGGCGCTGTCCGTACTCCTGCTCGCCGCGCTCGTCGGTGCGATCGTCCTGTCCCGCAAGCAGTCCCGTCAGCAGCCGGGGGAGCGCTGATGCATCTCGCCTATCCCGCCGTCCTCGCCGCCCTCCTGTTCTCCGTCGGCCTGTACGGCGTCCTCGCCCGGCGCAACGCGATCCTCGTCCTGATGTCGGTCGAGTTGATGCTGAACGCGGTCAACCTCAACCTGGTCGCCTTCGACGTCTGGCTCCGCGACACCCTCCACGCCGGGCAGGCCCTGACGCTGTTCGTCATCGTCATCGCCGCCGCCGAGATCGGCATCGGCCTCGCCATCGTGCTGCTCGTGTACCGCAACCGGGGCAGCTCGGACGTGGACCGCCTCACCGACCTGGCCGAGCACGAACCGCACGACCCGCAGGGCGAAGGGGACGGGCCCTCCGCACCCGAAGAGAAGGCCGAGGCCGCAGCGTGACCCTGACGACCCTCGCCGTCCTCGTCCCCCTCCTCCCGTTCCTCGGCGCCGTCGGCGGTCTGCTGCTCGGCCGCACCGCCCCCGGCTTCGTCCGGCCGCTGGCCGTGCTGCCCACCGCGACCGCCTTCGTGCTGGCCGTCGTCGTCGCCGTACGGCAGGGCAGCGGCCCGGCCACCGACGCCGCGACCCGGCTCACGCCGACCGGATCGGTGCCCGTCGACCTCGCCCTGCACCTCGACGGCTTCGCGGTGCTCATCGCCGTCCTCGTCGGCCTGGTCGCCACCTGCGTGCAGCTGTACTCCACGGCCTACCTGCGCCACGACCCGCGCTACGCCTCCTACTCCGCCCTCGTCTCCCTCTTCACCGCCGCCATGTTCCTGGTCGTCTACACCGGCGACCTGATGGTGCTGCTGGTCGGCTGGGAGATCATGGGCATCTGCTCGTACTTCCTGGTCGGCCACTACTGGGAGACCGAGGTCGCCCGGGCCGCCTCCCTCAAGGCCTTCCTCGTCACCAAGCTCGGTGACGTCCCCTTCCTGATCGGCGTCTTCGCGCTCGCCGCCGACGCCGGGACCTTCCGGATCAACGGCATCCTCACCGCCGCCACCCACGGCGGGATCGCGCACCCGACCGTCGTCGGCCTGCTGCTGCTCGCCGGCGTCGCCGGCAAGTCGGCGCAGTTCCCGCTGCACACCTGGCTGCCCGACGCGATGGCCGGCCCCACCCCGGTGTCCGCGCTGATCCACGCCGCCACCATGGTCGCGGCCGGCATCTACCTCGTCGCCCGGCTGCTGCCGGTCTTCGAGGCCTCCACCGTCACCCTCGCGGTGCTCGGCGTGCTGGCCGCCGTCACCATGATCGGCTCCGGTCTGGCCGCGCTCGCCCAGGACGACATCAAACGCGTGCTCGCCTACTCGACGATCGGCCAGCTCGGCTACATGGCCGCCGCCCTCGCCGTCGGCGACCGCAGCGCCGCCGTGTTCCACCTCGTCTCGCACGGTGCCTTCAAAGCCCTCCTCTTCCTCGCCGCCGGCGTCGTCATCCACGCCGCCGGCACCAACTCGCTGGCCGCGATGTCGCGCATGGGCGACCTCGGCAAGCGCGCCCCCGACGCCATGTGGACGATGGGCATCGCGCTGGCCGCCCTGGCCGCCATCCCGCCCTTCTCCGGCTTCTTCTCCAAGGAGTCGGTGCTGCGGGCGGCCGAGCACGCCGCCTCCGGCCACGCCGAGGGGGTACCGGCGGCCGTCGGCTGGCTCGTCCTGGTCGCCGCGCTGATCACCGCCGTGCTCACCGCGGGCTACGCCACGCGTCTGTTCCTCCTCGCCTTCCGCGGCCAGGGCGCCACAACCCCCGAGGCCCACGGCAGGGAACCGGCCGTCATGACCGTCGTGCTGTGGGTGCTGGCCGTCCCGACCCTCGCCTTCGGTGCCGTCGCCCTCGTACCCTCGCTCCTCGACCTCCCCGCCTGGCTCGACGGCAACGCCCTCGCCCCGACCCTGGTCACCTCGATCCTCGGCGTCGGCCTCGCCGTCGTCGGCATCCTCGCGACCTACGGCGCCTGGCAGGCGGCCGCCTCCCGCCGCGGCACCCCGCTCGGCGCGGTCGTCACCGCCGAGGCCGCGGAGGAGGAGCCCGCGCTCACCGAGGCCGCGGCGCTGCAGACCCACGAGCAGGTCTACGGGGACGTCGCCGCCGCCCAGGACCCCGCCGACCCCGGACGCCTGCTGCTCGGCCCGCTCTTCGGGCCCGCCTCGCACGGCTTCCGCCTCGACGCCCTGTACGCGGCGCTCTTCGTCCGCCCCGTGCTCGCCGCCTCCGGCCTCGTCCGCTTCCTCGACCGCGAGGTCGTCGAGACGTACGTCCGCGGCGCGGGCGGACTGCCCCGGCTGCTCGGCGCGCTCGTGCGCCGGACCCAGACGGGCAACGTGCAGACCTATATCAGCGTGCTGCTGGCCGGCTCCGTGATACTCGCCGTCCTCGTCGCCGTCGGAGCGTGAGCCGTGAACGACACCGTCCTCCAGTACGTCCTCGCGGCGGCCGTCGTCCTGCCGCTGCTCGGCGCCGCGGCCGCCCTGCTGCCGCCGCCGCCCGGCCTGAAGGGGAAGAACCCCGACCAGGCCGTGCTGCGCCACGGCGTCACCGTCACCGGTCTCGTCCTCGTCCTGAGCATCGTCCTCGCCGCGGGCTTCGACCACGACCACCCCGCGACGATGCAGGCGAACACCGACATCAGCTGGATCCCGGCGCTCGGCATCCGCATCCACCTCGGCATCGACGGCATCAGCCTCCCCCTCTTCGTCCTGACCGCGCTGCTGACCTTCCTCTGCGCGCTCTACAGCTACTTCAAGATGCCCGCGGGCCCTTCCCCGAAGGCCTTCGTGGCGCTCCTGCTCCTCCTGGAGACGGGCACGCTCGCCACCTTCGCCGTGCTCGACCTCGTGCTCTTCTTCCTCGCCTTCGAGACCGTCCTGATCCCGATGTACTTCCTCATCGCCCGCTGGGGCGGCGAGAACCGGGAGAAGTCCGCCCTCCGCTTCATCCTCTACACACTGCTCGGCTCCGTGATCATGCTGCTCGGCCTGCTCCTCATCGGGCTGAAGGCGGGCACATTCGACATGGTGGCACTCGCCACTGACAACGGGTCGTCGCTCAGTCACTCCACGCAACTGATCGCCGTCCTCGCCATCGGCCTCGGCCTCGCCGTCAAGGCCCCGATGTGGCCGCTGCACAGCTGGCTCCCGGACGCCCACACCGCCGCCCCCACGGTCGGCTCGGTCCTCCTGGCCGGCGTCCTGCTCAAGATGGGCACGTACGGTTTCGTACGGATCCTGCTGCCGGCCGCCCCCGAGGGCATGCAGACCTTCGCGCCCTACCTGGCCGCCTTCGCGGTCGTCGGCATCGTCTACGGTTCGCTGGCCTGCCTGGCCCTCGCCCGGCGCGGAGCCGGCGGCGACCTCAAGCGGCTCATCGCCTACAGCTCCGTCGGCCACATGGGCTTCGTCCTGCTGGGCATCGCGACCCTGACCACCACCGGCGTGAACGGCGCGCTCTTCGCGAACATCGCCCACGGGCTCATCACCGGCCTGCTCTTCTTCCTGGTCGGCGCCCTCAAGGACCGCTACGGCTCCACCGACCTGGACACCCTCGCCGGGCAGACCGGCGCCGCGCTGTACGGCAAGGCCCCCCGCATGGGCGGTCTGCTGGCCTTCGCGGCCGTCGCCTCCCTCGGCCTGCCGGGCCTGGCCGGATTCTGGGGCGAGATGCTGGCCATGTTCGGCTCCTTCAAGCCCGCCCCGGGCCTGGACCGCGGCGCCTACCTGGTCTTCACCGCGGTCGCCGCCTTCGGCACCCTGCTCACCGCCGCGTACCTGCTCGTCGTCGTGCGCCGCGTCTGCATGGGCGAGCGCGACACCGTCCACGCCGCGCCGGCACTCGCCGACGTCCGGGGCTACGAGTTCGCGGCCTGGACCCCGCTGGTCGTCCTGACCGTCCTCGCGGGCCTGTGGCCCGCCGCCCTGCTCGGCCTCACCGACCCGGCCGTGCGCACCCTGCTCGGAGGCAGCTGATGAGCACCCTCGCCACCTCCGTCGTCCAGTCGGTCGACTGGGCCGCGATCGCCCCGCCCGGCATCGTGGCGGTGGCCGCGATCGTCGTGCTGGTCGCCGACCTCTTCCTGCCCGAGGGCCGCAAGCAGCTCCTGGTCGGGATCACCCTCGGCGGCCTCCTGCTGGCCGGGCTGAGCCTGCTGCCGCTGCTCGACGGCGACCGCACCACCTTCTGCCTCGTCGGCAGCCCCGCCGACTGCTCCTACGTCGCCGACCGCTTCACGCTCGTCGTGCAACTGCTGGTCCTGGCCGGAGCGCTCGTCGCCGCCCTGCTGTCGGTGCACACCCTCGACGAGCTGCCGGCCGGCGAGTTCTGGTTCCTGCTGCTCTCCTCGGCGTCCGGCGCCGCGCTGCTGCCCGCCTCCCGCGACCTGGCGACCCTCGTGATCGCCCTGGAGGTCACCACCCTCCCGTCGTTCGCCCTGGTCGGACTGCGCCGCGGAGACCGGCTGTCGAGCGAGGCGGCCCTGAAGTTCTTCCTGTCCTCGGTCGCCGCGACCGCCGTCACCCTGCTGGGCGTCAGCTTCGTGTACGCGGCCACCGGCACCCTCCACCTGGAGGCCATGGCCAAGGGGCTGCAGGGCGTCGACCCCCGCCTGGACACCCTCGCCGCCGCCGGCGCCGCCCTCACCGTCGTCGGCTTCGCCTTCAAGCTCGCCGTCGCCCCCTTCCACTTCTGGGTCCCCGACACCTACGCCGGCGCCCCGCTCCCCGTCGCCGGCTACCTGTCGGTCGTCGGCAAGGCCGCCGGGTTCGCCGGCCTCATCCTCGTCACGGTCGTCGCCTTCCGGCCGTACGCGCACGTCTGGGGTCCGGCCGTCGCCGTCCTGGCCGCCCTCACCATGACCGTCGGCAACGTCGGCGCGCTGGTGCAGCACCCCGACCGCCCGCGCAGCGCGGTCCGCCTGCTGGCCTGGTCGTCCATCGGACAGGCGGGCTACCTTCTGGTCCCGATCGCCGCCGCCGCGTACACCGACCCCGACCGGCAGGTCGGCACCACCCTCGCCTACGCGCTGATGTACGCCGCCGTGAACCTCGGCGCCTTCGGCGTCGCCGCGCTCGTCGGCCGCACCGCGCCGCAGAACCGGCTCACCGACTACCGCGGCCTGCACGGCCGCCACCCGCTGGCCGCGCTCGCCATGGCCTTCTTCCTGCTCTGCCTGGCCGGTCTGCCGCCCGGCGTCATCGGCCTGTTCGCCAAGGTCGCCGTCTTCTCCTCGGCCGTCGACGCGGGCCTCGGCTGGCTGGCCGCCGTCATGGCCGTCAACGTCGTCATCGCGCTCGTCTACTACCTTCGGTGGACGTTCCTGCTCTTCGCCAAGGCCGGGACGGAGCCGGCCGCCGCCGTACGCCCGTCGGGCCCGTCGCGTCCGCTCGGCGCCGCCATCGCGCTCACCGCCGTCGTCGGGATCGTGCTGTCCGGCGCCCCGCAGCTCGTCCTCCGCTTCGCCTCCGCGACCCTGCTCTGAGCACCCGGCCGGAAGGTGCACAAGGGAACTAACGCCCCTCCGGTGGCGTTGGCCCCTACGGGAGGTTCTCCTTGAACGAGGAGAGAAGGTCCTCCTGATGCACAACTTGGAGGGTGTACCGTGCACCGCCGGCACAACGGCCTGAAGACCGCCGCGCTCCTGGGCGGAATGTCGGCTCTCATCCTGATCGTCGGCAGCTTCTTCGGCCGTACGGGACTGATCGTCGCGCTCGTCGTGGCCCTCGGAACCAACGCCTATGCGTACTGGAACAGCGACAAGATCGCGCTGCGCTCCATGCGCGCCCGCCCGGTCAGCGAGTTCGAGGCGCCGGCGCTGTACCGCATGGTGCGCGAACTCTCCACCTCCGCCCGGCAGCCCATGCCCCGGCTCTACATCTCCCCGACCGAGGCCCCCAACGCCTTCGCCACCGGCCGCAACCCGCGCAACGCCGCCGTGTGCTGCACCGAGGGCATCCTGCGCCTGCTCGACGAACGCGAACTGCGCGGCGTCATCGGCCACGAGCTGAGCCACGTCTACAACCGCGACATCCTCATCTCGTCCGTCGCCGGCGCCCTGGCCTCGGTGGTCATGTTCCTCGTCAACTTCGCCTGGCTGATCCCCGTCGGCCGTTCCGACGACGACGAGGGCCCGGGCCTGTTCGGCCTGCTCCTGATGATGATCCTCGGCCCCGTCGCCGCCTCCCTCATCCAGCTCGCCGTCAGCCGCTCCCGCGAGTACGAGGCCGACGCCTCCGGCGCCCGCCTCACCGGCGACCCGCTCGCCCTCGCCTCCGCGCTGCGCAAGCTGGAGACGGGCACCAAGCTCGCCCCGCTGCCGCCCGAGCCCCGGCTGGAGACCACCAGCCACCTCATGATCGCCAACCCGTTCCGCCCCGGCGACGTGTCCAAGCTCTTCTCCACCCACCCCCCGATGGCCGAGCGCATCACCCGCCTCGAGGAGATGGCCGGCCACCGCCGCTGACGTCCGCGTGCGGCCACGCCCGCGCGCGGGTACGGGCCCTGTGGGGGACGCCTGACGGAGCGGCGGCTCCCGCCCCCTGACGGGCGGGGCCCCCGGACGCATGGGAGGCTTGGGCAATGAAGGCGGTCAACATCGTCCTGAACGTCGTGTGGCTGATCATCTGGGGCCTGTGGATGGCGATCGGCTACGCCCTGCTGGGCCTGCTGATGTTCATCTTCATCATCACCATCCCCTGGGGGATCGCGTCCCTGAGGATCGCCAACTACGTGCTGTGGCCCTTCGGCCGCACCACCGTGGAGCGCCGCGACGCGGGGGTCGGGTCGCTGCTCGGGAACATCATCTGGCTGATCTTCGCGGGGATCTGGCTCGCCATCGGCCATGTGCTCGCGGGCATCGGCTTCTGCCTGACGATTATCGGCATCCCGTTCGGCATCGCCAACTTCAAGATGGTGCCGATCTCCCTGGTGCCGCTCGGCCGCGAGATCGTCCCCGTCGACGCCCCGTACGCCACCCGCTGAGCCCAGCGCCCCGGGCACGCGCCGGCGGGGCCTCAGCCCGGCTCGATGTTGTGGTTGAGCCGGAAGACGTTCTCCGGGTCGTACTCGGTCTTCACCCGGGCCAGCCGCCCCAGGTTGTGCGCGCCGAGCCCGGCGATCACCCGGCCCTCGCCCTCGTCGCCGATGAAGTTCAGGTAGACCGCGCCCGAGGACCACTGCCGCAGGTCGGCGCGGACGTCGTGGGCCCACCGCCGGGCCCGCTCGTCGTCCGCCGGGTCCGCCCACAGGCCGAAGGGGTGCACGACCCACGGTGCCCGGCGCCAGGGCAGCGGGTAGTCGGCCGGAGGGCGCGCCACGGCGCCGCCCACGGGGAACAGCACGTGCTGGGACGGGGAGGGGACCACCATGTCCCGGGCACGCGCGCAGAAGCGGTCCACGGCCTCGTCCGGGAAGTCGTCCAGGTACTCCGCCGACCAGTAGTTCCGGAAGCCCGGCGGGTCGTCGAACGCGGACTGCAGGTCCGCGTACGGCAGCTCCGCCACCATGCGGCCGTGCGGGCCCAGCGCGAGCAGCGGCTCCAGCACCTCGCGCGCCGCGTCGCCGGTGCCCGCGTACGCGAACACCACGGCGCAGGCGAGGGTGCCCACCAGGTGCTCCGGCACGAACTCCTCCGGCGGCCCGGTCAGGAAGAGCATGCCCCCGCCCACCTCGTCCGGCGCCGACGCCAGCAGGGTGCGGTAGGCGCGCAGCACCTCGGGGCCGGCGTCCGGCGGCCACAGGAGCACGGCCAGGGTGGCCGCGGGCAGCGGGTGCAGCCGCAGCGTGAGCGAGGTGGCGACGCCGAAGTTGCCGCCGCCCCCGTGCAGCGCCCAGAACAGCTCCGGGTTCTCGTCCTCGGCGGCCCGCACCAAGGTGCCGTCCGCCGTCACCAGTTCGGCCTCGGCCAGGTTGTCGCAGGCCAGCCCGAACTTCCGCTCCAGCCAGCCCGATCCGCCCCCGAGGGTGAAACCGCCCACCCCGGTGGTGGACACCCGGCCCCCGGTGGTGACCAGGTCGTACGGCTGGGTCGCCCGGTCCAGGTGGCTCATCGTGGCGCCCCCGCCGACCCGTGCCGTGCGCGCCGCCGGGTCGACGACCACCGCGTGCATGCGCCGCAGGTCGACGACGATGCCGCCGTCGGTCGTCGCGTTGCCGGAGACGCTGTGCCCGCCCCCGCGGACGGCGACCTCCAGCCCGCGCTCACGGCCGAAGCGGATCGCCGCGGCGACGTCGTCCACCGTTTCGCACAGGGCGATCACGGACGGTCTGCGGTCGATCATCGCGTTGAACAGCGCGCGGCTCTCGTCGTACGAGGCGTCACCCGGTGCGACGACCTCGCCGGCGAAGCCGGAGCGCAGGGCGTCCAGGGCCGCGCCGTCCAGGACATGGGGTGCCATCGGCCTGCCCCCTCTCTCCACCTCCACGGTAGGACGGGGGCATGGGCCCGGCACGTCGGCGCCGGGCCCCCGCGGTCAGTCCGTCAGCCCGGCGGCCAGCGTCGCGCCCAGCTCCCAGCAGGCCTGCAGATCGGCCTTGGACGGCTCCCCGGTGACCGTCACCTCCGCCGCCGCCTGCTCCCAGCCCAGGCCCGTGGTGATCGACCGGATCCCCCGCACCGTTCCCGTGACATCGCTGCCGCCGTGCACGTAGTAGCCGAACGGGCGGCCGCGCGTGCTGTCCAGGCAGGGGTAGTAGACCTGGTCGAAGAAGTGCTTGAGCGCCCCCGACATGTAGCCGAGGTTCGCCGTCGTGCCCAGCAGGTATCCGTCCGCCGCGAGCACGTCGGAGGCGGTCGCCGCGAGGGCGGGCCGCCGTACGACGTCCACGCCCTCGATCTCGTCGGTGGTCGCGCCCGCGACCACCGCCTCGAACATCGCCTGCAGGTTCGGCGACGGCGTGTGATGCACGATCAGCAGGGTCGGCACTCAGCTCACTCCGGCGGGCGCCGACGCCGGCAGGCTGTCCATGAACGAGCTCACCGAGAACACCGCGTTGCCGGGGCCGGCCGGACCGTACCCGGGCGGCGAACTCAGCCCGTACTCCTCCAGCGTCGCCCGGTACACGTCCAGCAGGCGGATGTGGTACTCCAGCGGCGCACCCTCCGGGTTGGCCTTCCCCAGCGGGGTCGTCGGCTCCGGGCACCAGGTGGTGAAGCGCGGCGTGATGCCCCGCGACATGAAGAAACGCAGGCCCTCCGCCGTGGAGTCGATCGCCTCGCCGACGCTGGTGAAGCCGAACGGCTCGGCCATCTCCACGCCCGCCACGAAGTTGGGGATCACGTTGCGCGGGCCGAAGATCTCCGCCGAGTCCAGGATGCGGCGGTGCCACTCGTCCCGGCCGACGTAACGCTCCTTGCCGGGGCAGTACAGCTCGAACAGACGGCGGTCCCACACCTCGTAGTTGGGGTGGTAGATCTGCACGCCGTAGTCCTTGAAGCGCTGCACGTCCTCCTTGGGAAGCGCCTGCGCGACCACCTTGCCGATCCAGCGGCCGGGGAAGCGCTCCTCGATGGCCTTCGCGTAGTGGCCGTAGAAGTCCGCCTCGTCCCGCCCGGCGACCTTGGAGGTGATCGCCCCGCCGGTGAGGGTGTAGGCGGTGGAGGACTTCGTCTCGTCGTACTTGTCGATGATCTCCAGCGCCTCCAGCACCTCCTCGACCGGCTTCACACCCGTGTAGGGGCGGCCGGCCGCCTTGTGCTGGCGCCAGTTGTGGTTGATGTCGCAGTACTGGCACTCCTCCTTGGCGCCGAAGTACTGGCACACGCGGAAGACCGTCAGGTAGATCAGGTAGCCCCACTGGATCGTCGGCGCGACCTCCATCACCGACTTCCCGTTCTCCAGGGTGTGCCGGTAGTACGCCGGCATCGGCGGCAGGCCGACGTCCGCGATGCGCACCCCGTCGAGGTAGAGCCCGAGCACCCCGCGCCCGCCCGCCCGCACGCGGTACGGCGAGGCCGGGTTGACCCGCACCGACACCACCGTGCGGCGCAGGTCGTACGGGCCGCCGGTGAGCACGATCTCCTCCGGCGGCCGCTTCAGCGCGGCGGCGCCCAGCTCGGGGAGGGTGCGGTGGTCGAAGGAGAAGATGAAGTACGACTTCGGTTTGACGTCGCCGTCCTCGTTGCCGCTGAGCGCCGACTCGTCGAACGCGATCCCGCCGCGCAGCAGGTCCTCCTTGATGACCGCCTCGCGCGGGACGTGCGGGAAGCGGCTCATCAGGTCCTCGACCAAAGCGGTGCGGCTTTGCATGCCCGGCTCCATCCTCGAGACGCTGCCCCGGGTCCGCCTTCGACGGGCGGGGCGGTCCGCGGGGAGACCTAACAGGAAGACACTACGCACCTGCGGCGGCCTCCCGGGCGGCACCCTCCGAATGCGCCCTCCCCGTGGCCCGGCGGGCACGCCCGCGCGCCCTCCGTACCCTCCGTACCCTCCGTACCCTCCGTACCCGTACGAGGCCCCGGTCGCCTCCTCACGGCCGGGACCTCGGGCAGGACCGGGACCTCGCTCAGCGGTAGTTCACGAACTGCAGCGCGAAGTCGAAGTCCTTGCCCTTGAGCAGCGCGATGACGGCCTGCAGGTCGTCCCGGCTCTTCGAGCTCACGCGCAGCTCCTCGCCCTGCACCTGCGCCTTGATGCCCTTGGGCCCCTCATCACGGATGATCTTGGCGACCTTCTTGGCGTTGTCCTGCGAGATGCCCTCCTCGATGGACGCGAAGATCTTGTACTCCTTGCCGGACAGCTGGGGCTCGCCCGCGTCCAGCGACTTCAGCGAGATCCCCCGCTTGACCAGCTTGGTCTCGAAGACGTCCAGGATGGCCTTGACCCGCTCCTCGGAGTTGGCCTGCATCAGGATCTTGTCCCCGGACCACGAGATCGACGCGCCGACGTTCTTGAAGTCGTAGCGCTGCGAGATCTCCTTCGCGGCCTGGTTGAGGGCGTTGTCGACCTCCTGCCGCTCGACCTTCGAGACGATGTCGAAACTGGAGTCGGCCATCTTCTGTTGGCTCCTTGGCTCTGATCCGTCGGGTCCGCGACCCGCCTCCGGGCCGCCCCCGCAAGCCTAGCCACCGGACCCGCCCGAAGCGCTGATCAATTGGGTGGCGGAGCACCCCCGCGCATCGGGTATTGTTTACGACGTCGCCACGGGGACCGCACACAAGCGGCCCGCGGAGACACTTCCCAGGCGGTGTGCCCGAGTGGCCAATGGGAGCGGACTGTAAATCCGTCGGCTTAGCCTACCCAGGTTCGAATCCTGGCGCCGCCACAGTGGAAACACAGCCCCTGAGCTGCGGAAACGCAGCGCAGGGGCTGTGTTGCTTGCTCTGCGTGAATCGCGTCGGTGTCTCAAGCTGTCCCGCTGTAGGGCGCTCTCTACCAGCGTCTCTGGACGAGGCGTGGACGGTGGGAGCTGGCGGTCTACGTCGGGTCGGGCCGCAGTTCGCCCTTGGGTGCGCCAGAGGCTGTTGCGGCTACGCCATGGCTTCGGCGGTGACCCAGTTGCTGTTGTTGACCCAGATCAGACGATGTGTACCCGCTCAAGCGACCCGTCTTCATTGCGCAGGAGTACCTGTCGGCCATCCGCCATCTCGCGGGCAAGGAACGCGTACACCTGAACCGCTCGATTGATGGCATCCGACTTGGACAGCCCTGACAGCTCGGTTAGCGACTGGATGGCTTGCACGGCCGCCGGTACGAAAGTCACCGAGTAGCGCTCACTCTCAGCAGGCTCCACCGATCTCAGTGCCCTGCTCATATCCAAGCCTTTCGCTGTGTTCTTTCCGATCCGCTTGCTTGGCGTGATCGCCTTCCATGCTCATGGTCTCACAGCGGGCACCGATTGTGCACCCAGTAGGGCGTCAAAGTGGTGCACATGTGGTGCGCTCGAGATGCGTCTTGCGGTAGGGTGGCTGCTGGCCCTCGTAGCTTGGGGGCTTCCCGAGGAGAGGAGATCGCATGCGAGGAGCATGCCAAGCCGCTTAGTTCTAGCGGCTGGCGAAGCTTCAGTCCCGGCTTTGTCGCGAGCCGACAGGGTTCGCAGTTGGGACGCGCGGAAGGAAAAAGTGGCGAAGAACCTGGGCGCGCCTGCCCACCCTGTCGTCAGCGCTGTGCCGAATCTGCCTTCTCAGGATGGAGAGACCCTGCTGAGCGAGCCCACGGGTCTCGCCACTGTCGGTGTCTTTGCCACACCGGAGGGGGCGGGGGTCTCCGTCTCTGTGCCGGGGGGGTCCAGTGACCACATGCTGCGGACGTTGAAGTGCGTGAGCGCTACCGCGGCGTCGACGGTTGGGTCGGTCGCTTCTCTGAAGTTCACCAGTGGCACCGAGCTGCCTTGGGAGGCGTCGGTGGGTTTGGCCCTCCTGCTGGCCGTGATGCCGTTGGTGTACTTCCTGCTCAGCAGCCGGCGCTCGCGACGCGAGTAGTTGGTCGGCTGTGCAGAGTTGTTCTCTCTCTACCTATCGAAGTGGCGCCGCCCCCCTCTTCACTAGAGGGATGACCCGTTAGTGGTCACTGGCCAGCGCCCGCGCTTAGCGGGCGCTGGCCGTCAGCTATGGAGCGTCGCGAGGGTCGACTCTCGCGTGTCGCCGTGAGATCAGTCCGTCATGATCCGCAGTCGTGCGGAAATCTTGGCATTGGCGGCTTCGTCCCCGCCCTTCAGGAATTTCGCGTACACCCGGAAGAGCACGGCGACGCTGTGGCCGGCGCGCTCCGCTACCAGCTGCGGCTCCACGCCCGAACTGAGCCAGGTGGAAACGGCGGCGTGGCGGAGGTCGTAGGGGCGTTTGGCCAGCTTCGTCTCCTGCTCGGCAGGGGAGAGGGCTTCCGTACGGGCGCGTGCCCATACCTCGCCGTAGCCGCTCTCCTGCACCATGCCGCCGCGCGCAGTACGGAAGAGCCGGCCGTCCGGCGCTGTGCCGTGGACCGTCACGTGCCACCGCAGCAGCGCCACCAACTCCGGGGGGATCGGCACGTAGCGCACGGCTTTCCGGGATCGGTGCTTGAGCCCCTGCCGGTCGTGGGCCTCCCCGGAATCCGTCCAGGCCGTGCCGGAGCGAGCGCGGCTTTCCCGAAGGCGGAGCATGCCCCAGCCCCGGCGAGGCAGATCGCAGTCGCTGTGCCGCAGTCCGACTGTCTCCCCGGGCCGCGAAGCGGCGTAGTAGATGCACCCAAAGAACGCCTCCAGGTGGCGACCACGGGCGCCCTGAGCCCTCGCCGAGTCCAGGAGTTCGGCAGCCTGCCGGGGGTCGGGAACACACTCGGGATCGATCTCTTCTTCCACCCGCTCCGGGGCCTTCCAACGGACCGCATGAAGGGGGTTCTCCGCGAGCAACTCCGCGTCGACAGCCAGGCCGAGAGCTTGATGGAAAATGGCTCGCTTTCGCGCGATCACCGAACCGGAGGCGGGCTTGCCGTCCAACCGCCGCGCGCAGGCATCCAGGGCTTGGCGTACGAGCATCCGGTCCGACAGGGCGGACGTCGGGACGGACTTGCGCTCCACCCATGCCAGCGATGCCTTCACATCGGCTGGTGGCTCTTCCTGCCAGCGCTTCACGTTGAAAGCCCAGGTGTAGAGCACGCGCCGGACGGTCCTGTGGTCCGGCATGCCCTTCGTGTCCCTCACGAGAGTGAGGGTGAGAGTCGCCATTGCTTCGGCGAGGTTCCGGCGCGTGCTCGCGGGGGAGTGGTCCCACTTCATCGCGACGTAGTTCCTGGCGTGCTGATACCAGGAGACGTCCCGCTCCTTTTGGACCATCGACTTGGGCAGGCCACTGTCCACGTCGAACGGCTCGCCCGCACGGCTTGCGGTGATGAGCTGCGCCCGCCGGCTCTCCGCCAGCCCGGCGGTCAAGAAGGATTCCGAGTGCGGACGTGTCCCCACCTGCCAGCGGAGTTGGAACGGCTTGCGGTACGGACGCTTGCGGATGCTCCAGATTCGTACGGTGTAGCTCCACTCGGTCACGCGACCTCCAGCTCTTCCAGGAAGGCGTCCAGAGCGCTGCGGCGCACGCGCAGGTGCCCGTTCGGTAGGCGCCGTACCTCAGGGCCGTAGCCGCGGTTGCGCCAGCGGTACCAAGTGGCTCGGGTGATGCCGATCTCCTCCAGCACCGCGGTGAGGGGCAGCAGTTCGTCAGCCGGGCGGCGGCGACGGGTCGGCGCGGTCATCGGACTCCCTCCTGGTTGTGCGTGAAGTGGGACGGTCGGGACAGGGCGGCCCACGCCCCGTCCCGGCGGTTTCCGCTGGTGGGACTGATGGCCGGGACAGAAGGACAGGCGGGACGCTTCATGCCTGGCCCTCCCGTGTCCCTGCGGCACCGGGAGCGAAATAGGCGCCGCTGGCGTCGCGAGTCAGCTGGGAGTTGTCCACCATGCGAGCGCACGTCTTCCGGGCCAGGCCGATGTCGATACCGGTGGCCTCGGACAGTTCCTTGGGCCGTGCACCGGGGTGGGCCCGCACGTAGCGGAGCACCGTGGCGCGGGTATCGCCCATTAGGTGGTCGGTCGCCGGGCCGTCGAGCAGGTGCCAGGCGCCGGATCCCTGGTGGAAGGCGAGGGCGTATTCGGCTTCCTCCACGTCGCGACCGGTGACGTGCAGGATCCCGTCGGCCTGGCCACGGGCCCGCTTCAGTACCAGTGTGGCGTCGGCGGCGCCGGCTAGGCCGTTGGTGCCGGATACCTCGGTGAGGAAGTCGTCCGAGCTGGCTTTTCGGACGTGGTGGACTAGGACGACGGCGACCCCGTAGTGGTCCGCGAGGCGTTTCGCGTGGCCGACGGCGGCGTAATCGGCGTCGTACGCGGAGGCTCCGATCGGAGAGGCGCCGCGCATCTTGGCGAACACGTCGATGACGACCATCCGCGCGTGCGGGTTCCTGTCCAGCCATGCGGCGATTGCGGCGGCGCCGCCCTGCGGCAGCGGCGGGCATTCGGTCACCAGGGTCAGCGCGGCCGATGCGGGCTGCCCACCGAGCAGCTTGCCCATGCGGGTCTGGAGGCGGCGCGGGGTGTCCTCCAGGGCGAGGTAGAGCACCGGCCCGCCGTCCACCGGCACGCTGTCGAACGCCTTGCCGCCGGCGGCCACGGAGAGGGCCAGTCCGAGGGAGAGCCAGGACTTGCCGACCTTGGGCGGTCCGGCGAGCAGGTTCACGCCCTCGGAGAGGATCCCGGGCACGGCCCATTTGGGCTCGGGAAACTCGGCAGCCATGAGCTGATCGGCTGTCCACGCGGTGCGCGGTTTGGCGGGCGGCGGCGGCAGCTCGGGGGCGGGGGCGCGCCGGACCGAGTACAGGTGCGGCGGGGTGATCGGGATCGGTTCGGTGCTCATGCCGCCACCGTCCGGGGGCGGTTGGCACCGGCCCGCAGGCCGGACGCGATGGTGTTCCGTGCCTCGTGCTCGGTCTGGCCCGCTCGCGCGGCGGCCTCGGAGAGCCACGCGGCCACCTGCTCCGCGTTCAGCTCTCCCCCGGCCACCAACTGTCCGAGGGCGACAGCGGCCCGGTAGAGGGCAGTGTTACGAGTGCCAGGTACCGCGCCGGTCACCTTGTCCACTTCGGCGGTCACGGCGGACCGCAGGTACGCCCCGCGCCGGTCGGTAGCGAGCGGGACCGTGACCGGAGTCTGCGACGGCAGCGGGGCGGGCGCGAGCAGGTCGGCGAGCCAGCCAGGCAGCGGGGCTGCGGGAGCCTCGTGGACCACGGCGTAGTCCTGGCCGCTGACGACACTGCCGGGGCCGACGACGTACCCGCCGGCCGCGCGGGTGTCCACCTTCCAGCCCAGCTTCCCGGCGCTGTTGCGCAGTTCCGGCGCCTCGGGGGCGGCGAAGTACAGGTGGGTCCCGCCGCTTGCGGTCCGAACCGTGCGGGTGTCGAACGGGAACGGCTTGCGGTGTCGCTCGCAGAGGTCGGCGAGCACGTCCGCACCGTCGTGGACGCCCGGCAGGTTCCATGACGGGGGCGGGGTGTCGCCGTCGCCCTTGGGGATGTCGAGGTCCACGACGAGCAGGCGGGCCGGTCCCGCGGCGATCCCGACGTTGTAGGGGCCAGCGGCCCAGCAGCGGGCGATGCGCTCGGGGTCGGTGGTCGCGCGTTCCTCCCACGCGCGGATGGCCGGCTGCTTGGCGCCGGGCGCGAGCGGGAAGACGGGCCACCCGCGTTCCGCTGCCGCCAGGGCGGCGGTCAGCAGCGCGGCAGGGGTCTGATACGTCATGCTTGTGGTCTCCTGTTCTGTCTTGAACGGGCTGGAGACCCGGGGTGGGCGGCATTCCTTGGCCGGGAGACGCCCACCCCGGGGCGAAGCTACGCGGCGTGGGCCGCGGTGCGGTCCATGGCGGCGGCGAGACGTTCGCCGATCCACTGGGCGACGTTGCAGGAGACGGCGTTGCCCGCCTGCATGGTCTGCTCGCCCTTCGTGCCGTGGACGATGTAGTCAGCGGGGAAGCGCTGCGCGAGCAGCTGCTCCCGGGGCTGGAGCATCCGGAACCAGCAGTCCTCAACCGCGGGCGCGGGTCCGACCAGGGCGGCCGAGTCGTGCGTGCTCACGGTGTGCAGCGGCTCGGCGGTCGGCTTGGGGAGGTTCCCGTTGCGATACGGGATCACCAGGGCGTGGTGGTTGCCCTGCGCGGTAACGGTCGCCAGGGGCCGGGTGACCGGCTCCATCGTGGAGTGGTTGCGGTACTCGTAGATCAGCGGCGTGGTCACCAGGGCCTCGTAGCCCTTGGGGTTCGCCATACGGGTCCGCATCGGCTCCGTGGTCGCCGTCGCGTCCTGGTTCCACGTCCCGCCGGCCGGGACCAGGAGCCCGTCCCCGATCTTGATGGTGCGGGTGGGAAGCGGTGCGCCGTCGGCGGGGAACGCCCGTCCGTCGTGGCCGCTGTGGTTGACGGTCAGGATGGTGCGGTGTGCGGGGTAGGCGGCGAGCCCGGCGCGGATGCGGGCCATCGTTGACGCGGCCAGTGGACGGCGCCGGTCCCCGATGCGCGTGCCCGGGTCGCTCCAGTCGATCGCCTCGGCGGCCGGGCGGACGTAGGGCTCCACCAGGGCGTGACGGCACCGGCTGTTGGGGCACCGGTAGTCGTACTGCTGCTTGTACTTGCCGATGCGGCGGCCGTTGCGCCAGGACTGCACCGCGACGACCTGCTCACCGCACTCGCGGCACCAGGCGGACGGGCGCGGGGTGAGGTCCGGGGCCGGGATACCGATGCGGGTGAAGACGATGTAGATCCGGTCCCGCCACTGGGGCGCGTGCGCGTTGTCCGGCCCACCGATGTGGGCGGAGGACACCGAGACCACCTGGGAGCGGTAGCCGAGGTGGTGCATGCCGGTGCGCCACCAGTCGAACAGCTCCCAGTCCACGGCGAACTCCACGACGTTCTCGCACAGGACGGCCGCGTAGCGGTGGATCTCGGTGGCACGGATGACGTCGTAGGCGGTCGCCCGGGTGCGTTCCCACGTTCCGCTCTCGACCGGCCCGAACTCCTCCAGCTCCAGGGCCATCTGTCCTTTGGCGCCGCGCTTGCGCCCGCCGGCGGGGCTGGACTCCTGGCAGATCGGCGAGGCCCACAGCACGTCGCAGCCGCGTGGCAGGCGCCGCATGTCGTAGTGGTTGATGTCCACGCACAGGTGCTCGGCGTCCGGGTGGTTGGCGGCGTGGCTCTCCACGGCCACCCGCGAGTGGTTCGCGGCTAGGCGCAGGGTGTATCCGGCGGCCACCAGACCCGTGGACGAACCCCCGGCGCCGCAGAAGAGATCGGTGAACGTAAGGCCCATCGGTCAGTCCTTCCTCGGCTGCGCGGCTGCCGGGAGCTGCGGCATGTGGGCCAGGGCGGAGGGGTCGAAGCCGGGCAGTGCCGCGCGGGCGGTGACGGCCTCGGCCAGGGCGGCGGCGTACGTGGTGGCCTCGCGCGCGACCTCGATCTGCACGCGCGCCGTTTCCACCTGCGCCCGGGCGCGGATGACCTCCACGGCCTCGGTGTGCCGGTGGTCCTCGCGGCGTGCGGTCATGTCCCGCTCGTGGGCCACCTGCTCGCGTCGGTCGGTGCGCCAGTGGCGGGCGGCCAGGACGTACGCCAGAACGGTGGCGACGGCCCACAGCAGCAGCGGCAGCGCGAGGCCGTCCGCGTAGGCGGCGACTCCAGCGAAGCCGAGGGCGCCGGCCGCGGTGAACGCCATTGCCGTGGCGGTGGGATCGCCGTTGCATCCGGCGGCGGTGAAGCATCCGGCAGCGGCGGCGCCGACGGCCAGGACGACCATGAGGGCGGCGTCGCCGGTGCTGTGCTCGGCTCCGTTGGCGTTCCAGATCCGGGCCAGGATGAGCACGGTGGAGGTGGCGACGGCGGGAGCCGCCTTACGCGCGGTCTCGGCGAGCGCGGCGCGCGGCGGCGGTTCGGTGGTCAGGTACGCGGTCATGGTGGCGTGCTCCGTTCCAGCCTCAGAAGAGGCCGTTGAGGGCGTGGACGGCGGCGGCGGACAGCTCGTTGACGGGCCCGGACGCGCCGGTGGATGCGAGGTAGAAGCCGAACATCACGGCGACGAAGCCGGATCCGGCCTTGATGACTCCCGTGCGCAGCAGGACGGCGAGCAGGGTCCCGAAGAGCAGGGCGAGGGAGATCGTCACGGCCATGGCGGCACTCCTTCCTGAGATCGGGCGAGGGTCAGCGCTGGCCCTCGCGGTAGAGGCGGGCGGCGCGGTTGTAGAGCCAGCGGCCGGTGCGGATGCGGTGGCCGGTGCCCTTGCAGCGGCGGCAGTTCTTGCCGCGCTTGAGCCGTCCCTTGCGGTCGTGGCTCATCTCGAAGCCGAACCCTTGGCACTTCCGGCAGCGGCCGAACGGCGACGCGGCACACGTGGCGCCGTAACCAAGAGTGACGAGCAGTAGGCAGGTGATAGCAGCGGGTATGAGGGTCATCGGGGCCTCTCGGAGCCGGTTTCCGGTGTTTGTGCAGGTGATTTGCTACGCGCTAGATCGCTGGTGAGGGTGCATACGGGTCACTAGCGAGGGTGCTACCGGTAGCAGGTGACCCCGCTACCGGTAGCGGGCGGCGACGGTCAGGCGGCACCCGTGTTCTCGTTACGTTCCGTGAGTGCCGTGTGGACGTGGTCGCGGACGATGCCGCGCCGGGTGGTGCGTGTTCCGTCGTCCGTCGTCCCGGCCACGTCGCGTGCGGCGACACCGTGCGGCTTGAGCGCGGTGGTGACGTTCTCGCCCTTCCAGCCGCTGTAGACCTCGGGGCGCAGTTCGGCGAGGCGGGCGGCGACGCGCTCGTTCCACACGCGCTCTTCGCTCTCGGGGACGACGGCGAGGATGTCGGCGAGCAGGTCGTAGGACGGGCCCTTGGCCGCTTCGGCTTCCTCCCCGAGGGCGTGCCCGGACAGGGTGCCCAGGGCCTCACGGAGTTTGCGGGCGCGCTCGCCGATGCGGGTGGCCGCGGGATCGTCCAGGTAGGCCACGCGGACGACGGTTGGCGTGGGTCCGGCGCCGGCGAGGTAGCCGTTACCGGCGTCGATCTCAGGGCGGAAGATGGTGGCCCGGATGCCGTTCTTGTAGGCAGAGGTGCCGAGGATCATGTCGTTCTCGACCTGACCGGCGACCTTGAGACAGAACCGGATGGAGACGTTTCCGCTGATCCCGGTAGGGAGCGAGTCCTTGTCCGGCCGCTGTGTGGCCAGGATGAGGATCACGCCCAGGGCGCGGCCGAGCTTGATGATGAACTCGGCGTCCTCGCCAGCCTGCTTGCCGTACTTGGGGTGGGCGAACAGGTTCTGGCACTCATCGAAGATCCCGAGGAGCGGCCACAGCTTGAGCGAGCGCTTGTCGGCGATCTGCCGGGTGACGCGCTTGTCCGGGCACAGGTCGCGGGGGAGCTTCTTGATGGCGGCGGCACGCCGCATGACCTCGGCACGGAGCAGCTTCAGCGAGTCGGCGGCGTAGCGGATCGACTCGTCATCGATGCCGGAGACGAACCGGTGCGAGACGCATTCGAGGGAGTCCAGGTCACCGGTGCCCTTATTCTCGTGGATCCACAGCTCCACCGTCGGGTCCAGGGCGGCGCCGCAGGCCAGCACGCGAACAGCGCTTGTCTTGCCCTGGCCGGGCAGGGAGCCGACCAGGACGTTGTGCTGGATCATCGGAACGGCCTTGCTCCGGCCGCGCGGGTCCTGGCCGAAGGGGATGGCGCGGAAGATGTCGTGCTGCCCGCCCTTGGTTAGCGGCCACGGCACGCTGCCCGTCTTCGACAGGTCGCGGTCGCCGACCCACAGGACAAGGCGTCCCTCGTGCTCGTTGGGGTCGGCGTCGGGCCAGACGCACCCGAGCGGTCGCCGCAGGCCGGACGCGAGGCGCGAGCGGCGGTCCACCACGTCGGCGACGGTCACGCCCAGCGGCAGGTCGATGTCCGCGCGCCAGCCAGGCCCTTCCCGGGTGATCGGGGCGACGAACTTGATGCCGTCCAGCCCCTTGGCCACGGCGGTGGCGATCTGGCCGATGCCGATGGACGCCATCGCCTTGACCACGATGTCCCCGGTGAGCTTCTGGACCTCGGTCTTGATGACGGCCCGGGAGGACAGCGGCTTGTCGGCCGGAGCTCCGAGGATGCCGAAGCCCCAGACGGCCAGCACGGCGGCGGCCAACTGCACACTCTGGGAGGCCCCGAGAGCCAGGTAGAGGGCGAGGATGAGGCATCCCAGGGCGCCGAGCAGAGTGAGGACGGCGCGCAGCCGCACCCGGCGGTCCCGCTGCCGGGACAGCTTCAGGTACTCCTCGGCGTTCTCACGGCGGGCAGCCGCCTGTCGCAGCGGCTCGCCTTCGAGATCCGCCGCCCAGCGTCCAGTAGCGGCCAGCGCGTTGACGACCCCACGCGGCGCCCGGAGGGCGAGGCGGGCGCCGTAGAGCGGCGCTCGGACAGTGTGGAAGGCGACGGTGTGGAAGACGTGCCCGATGACCCACCGCGCCGCTTCCGCGAACGCCGGGGCCGACCGGAGCCACGACGGCAGCACCGGAATGCGCTTCGCACCCTGCATGCGCTCCAGCAGTCCGGGTCCGGAGGGGTCGGGGCGGTCCACTAACGCGCGTCGCCAGTCGCCCGATTCGTCGGCGTCGGAGTCGGCCGACTGCGGCGGGGCGGAGTCGCCCGACTGGTCGGCCGACGGAATCGGCCCGGAGTCGCCCGACTCACCGCGCGCGGCGCGCGCCTTGTCCAACTCGACTACCTCGCCACCGGCGTCGGGTACAGGGCCGGACGGGTTCGGAGTCACCCCCGTACGGCGGATCGGTTCACGGGTCTTTTCGTGCTTCACTGATCTTCCTTCCATCGGGAGGGTCTACGGCGGGGTTCGGCCGCTGCTTTGGTCGGTGGGACCGGGCCCCGCCAGGCATGTTCAGAAGAGCGAGTCCTGAGCCTCAGCCGCCGCGTGCGCCCGGGTCCGGGCGGCGGCCGTGGTGAGGTTGCGCCAGCAGCCCTGGCACCACGCGCGCAGCTGCTCCGCGGTCACGGCGACCGCCTCGCGGTCGGGCATGGGGTGTTCGGGGGCGGCGAGCAGCCGGCCGCGGGCCTTGTCCGGCATCCGGCACTCGCCTCCGGTCCGCTTGTGCTCGTTCCCGCACTCGCCGGCGCACTGGCACATCCACCCGGCGGAGTCCATCACCGTGACGAACAGCTCGGCCCCGACGATCGGCGCCCGCATCAGGCTCGACCTCCCGAGCTCGCACCGCTGTTCACCAGGTGCAGAGGTGCGGCCGTTCCGGCGGCGCGCTCGTCCAGCAGGGAGTCCCGCAGGATCCGGGAGTTGGCTGCCGAGCAGCGGAGCGCCGTACGGATGGCCTCGGCGTTGATGGCGTCGTCCGCCCAGTCGGCAGTGAGCTGCCGCGCCTCGGAGAGCAGGTCGGTCGCCGTACGGACCGGCCTCCGCACCTTGCCCGGCTTCCCCGTCGTCCGCTTGCGCGTTTTCGGCGCGGGTGCGTCCTTGGGCGTAGCGGGCGGCACCGGCGGCACGTTCTCGCCGGCGGGGGCGAGCTCCCCGAGCTTGAGCAGGACGCGCTCGCGACGCAGGGTCTTGCTCCGCCACCGGCGGCCGTGCCGCTGACGCAGGTCCGCGCGGGCCAGCTGCCGGTCGCGCTCGCGGGCCAGGGCGTCCCCGTAGGAGGTGACCTCCCACAGCGTCATCCGGCGCCACAGGGCGAAAGTGGACAGCGGGGCGAGCAGCCAGCGGGAGCGGCGGATCTTCTCCATGCGGCGGCCGGTCACCGCGCCGATGCGCGAGGCGTAGACGTGCGCGGCCACCTCGGACAGGACGACCCACAGGAGCGGCATCGTGCCGTGGGCGACCTTGGCCGACAGGGAGTGCCCGGCCGCGACGTTGAGCCAGCAGGTCACGGCGGTGAGGCCCCAAGGCACGAAGCGGACCCAGCCCAGCGGCATGTCCACCCGGATGAGCAGCAGGTTCACGGCAGTGAAGACCGGGATCGCGATGTCGATGCCGATGGGGAGGATCTGCGGGGTGGCGAAGCCCCAGCGCGCGCCGGCCGCCGACACCGTGTCGAACGACGACGCCAGTCCCAGCCCGCCGACGCCCACGCCCAGCAGGGCGACAGCGGCGAGCAGGGCCCTCTCGGGGCGGCTCAGGGGCGGGACGGCCGGGCGTACAGCCTCCGTGGTGGTGGTCATGCCGCGTCTCCCTTCCGGAAGGCGCGGTGAACGCGGTCCGCGGTCCGGAGGAGGGGCAACGTGCTCATGAGCGCTTCGGCGTACAGGGCATCCCACGCGGCCACCTCGTCGTGCTCGCCGCGCTCGCGCATCTCGCTGAGCGCTTCGTGGGCCACCGCCTCGCGGGCCACGCGCTCTTCCGGGGTCTCACCCGGGACGCCGACGAACAGCTCCCGGTCGAATCCGAGGGCCAGTTCCGTGAACTCGATCGCCGTTAAGGCTTCCTGATCTGCGATGAAGGTTCGCATCGCCACTCCTGGTCGGTAGAAGGGCATGGAGCGATGAGCAGCGGTCGGCATTCCTTGGCCGGGAGACGACCGTGCAGACTCAGCGTGCACTAGCGCGCACTAGTGCGCAAGGTCCATGACGACTTCCGTGGACGGAGGTTGGGTCCCGCTACCCTCGGGAGCATGACCCTTCCCGCGAACGACCCCAGGTCCAAGCCCGTGCGGGTCGCCAACGCGCTCCGCGAGCAGATCGGGCCGGAAGGCAAGTACAAGCCGGGCGACCAACTGCCCGGGACCAGGGAGTTGGCGGCCGAGTTTGGCGTGGCCGGCCAGACACTCCGCAACGGGCTCGGCATCCTCGCCGCCGAGGGACTGATCTTCTCGGCGGGCAACATCGGGTACTTCGTGGCCACCGAGGAAGAACGGTCGGCTAAGAACGACCTTCGGGAAGAGATCAAGGGAATCCACTCCGAGATTCGGGCGTTGGCCGCACGGGTGGCGGCGCTGGAGAAGCGGGCGGGATCGGCTGGCGACTGATCTGGCCCACACCATGCCCGCGGCAGAGTGGTTCGTAAGAGTGACAAGGGGGAGGTCACCAGGGGGACAGAGAGGCCGTCCGGTTGTCACCCCGGTGTCCTCTTGCCTGTCCCTGGGCGGATCCCGACAGACTCTCCGTAGGTACCCGAGGGAGGGCGAATGACCGACGAGAAGCCTTCGTGGGCTCGGCGCATCGCTGCCGAGCGGGCGGCGCGTGACTGGTCACAGCGGGACGTCGTGCGGGCGATGCGGGCCCACGCGCCGTCGGAGCTACCGAGCGACGACAGCATGGTGCGCCAGTGGAAGCGCTGGGAGTCCGGTCAGGGCATGCCGGACGACTTCTACCAGCCGATCATCGCGGCCACCTTCGGCACGGTGACCCACGCCATCTTTCCCGCGCCGACGCGGCGTGACGGGAACGCGGAGATCGCGGCGGCGAGCGGCATGGAGACGCTGGAGATCGTCGGCAGGCTGGCCAAGTCCGACGTGGACAACGCCACGCTTGACGCCCTGCGGATCACGGCTGACCGCCTGTGCTCGGAGTACCCGTTCATGCCGAGCGAGCAACTGCTCATCGAGGGCCGGCAGTGGCTCCGCCGCGTGGTGGATCTGACCCGGCAAAACCTCACCCTGGCCCAGCACCGCGAGGTGTTGGCTCTGTCCGGTTGGCTCGCCCTGCTCGTGGGCTGCGTCGAGTACGACAGCGGCAACCGGCACGGCGCTGAGGCCACTCGGCGGGCCGCGCTCCAGATCGCCCAGGAGGCCGACCATGCCGAGATCGGCGGGTGGGCCCACGAGATGAAGGCGTGGTTCGCGCTGACGACCGGCGACTACCACGGGGTCATCGCAGCTGCACGGGCTGGAACAGAGGCGGCGGGGAGCCACGGAGTCGCGGTGCAGCTCGCCGCCCAGGAGGCCAAGGCGTGGGCCCGGCTCGGAGACCGTCGGCAGACCGAAGTCGCCCTTGACCGCGGGCGCCGCCTACTCGAAGGGCTCCCGCACCCGGACAACCTGGACCACCACTTCGTCGTGGACCCGTACAAGTTCGACTTCTACGCCATGGATTGCTACCGCCTCGTGGGCGAGGACAAGTTGGCCGGCACCCTGGCCACCGAGGTGATCCGCACCGGCACGGACTTCGACGGCACCGAGCGCTCGCCGATGCGCAACGCCGAGGCCAAGGTCACTCTCGGAGTCGCCGCCGCGCGAGAGGGCGACCTTGAGCAGGCGGTCACCTACGGCGAGGCAGCCCTGAAGGGTGAGCGTCAGTCCGTCCCGTCCCTCATCATGGTCAGCCGCGAACTCGCGGCCGTGGTCCGCAACCGCTACAGCACCGAGCCGGCCGCCCAGGAGTACCTGACGCTCCTACAAGACCTGAGCCGCGCGAAGCCCGGCTTCCTCCCTTCCTAAGAACTCCTAACGGAATGCGTCAAAAGTCGAAGTCTGGCGAGGAAGCAACACGGCTGGCCCTGAGCACCTGGGCAAGGGTCGAAAGCGCTTCGAATACCCCAAGGACCTCGCTGAGGAACTCGAGATACGTCATCCCGGAGGCGCTCTCATCGCTGACGATGCGGCCTGTCTGGAGGTCGTGATGTGCTGTCGCGTGGCCAATCGTGTTTCGGCGGCGATTATTGAGCAAGCTCTCGAATGACTCCCATCCCGGCACTTGTGCCACATATGCGATCTTGTAGGCATTGGGTAGTTTGTCGAACTTATCGAGGTTCCTGGGGCGCTGCTTCTCGGGTATGCGGTCAGGGTGGGCGTTGCCGAATTCGTCAGGGTTGCCGCGCTTCACCGAGTTCTGGGCTGCGACGAGCGGCCACAGACACTTGCAGGCCAGCTCGAATCCGTGCTGGTAGAGGTCCCTCACCAGTGAGAACTCGTCGCGGTACAGCACTAGTTCGTCGAAGCAACCCTTGTCGTCTGGCCCGAAGAACCTCCCGAGGAGCCCCATCTCCCAGGACTCGTGATGCTCTACGAAACGGTTCAGCTCGGTGAAGACATCTCGCTCCAGACTCGCCGAGGAGTGTCCTCGACGCCGAAAGGTCAGGAGGTGATCCCTGTGTCGTTCGATCGCTGCCGAGTGCTTTCGCGAGAATCGGCCGATCACGTTCGCGCTGGTGGTCCCCGTGGTCCCCGTCATCACCGTCGTCGCTGTTCCCATGGCCTGGTAGGCGATAGTCGTTCGCTCGTGGCTCGTGCTCGGTTGCCGTTTGAGCCCAAGCTGCTGCTGTGCGATGCGAGCGAACATGTCGGTGTTGCCCTGTAGGTAGTACTGAAAAAGCATGCGGACCTTGGGCCACATGACTTGGCCCGCCGCGAGTGCCGCACGCCGTTCGGACTCGAACTCCATAAAGGCGTCGTCGCCGAGGGCCTGGACGAGCGTCATCGTTGGGAAGGCCCCGTTCGGGGTGAACGAGTCGGCGTCGTAGCGCGACGGCACAAACGGATTGATAGTCACGACGCGTGTATCAGGAGATTCTGACGCGGAGCCGCTCAGCACCTCGCACTCGATGTCGACACGGTGGTTCTGGAACTCAGTGCCCGACATCGAGCCTCGGATCGACAGTCCGCAATGCGGGCACGGCAGATAGAAGCGCGTTCTGCGGGTCGGTTCCACGCCTAGCCGGGTGACGAATGCCTCGCCACATCCGTGGCATTTGAGGTGGTAGCGGGAGATCACGGGACCAAGCTACTCCGTCTCGATGTGCCCCCGCTCTCTATTAGAGGAGCTAGCACAAAACTCGGACTCGTCGGAAGACAATGATGCAGCAGGCGAGCTTGGGGAACGCTTCGTGGATGTCGTCGCGGATGCGCCGGCGGCGGAAGCCATGGATCCAGGCTTTCGTTCGCTCCGCCACCCAAGCGGTAGACCCGAGGCCGGATCCGTGGGCCACTCCGCGGCGGGCGACGACCGGCTTCATGCCGCGCTCCCACAGCAGACGCCGGTACTTAGTCATAGCCGCGGTCGGCATACAGCCGCCGGGGCCAGCGCCGAGGCCGACCTCGCTTGCCGTGGACGGGTGGAATCGCATCCAGCAGCAGAAGGAGCGCTGGGTCACGTCGTGGCGGTTCCCACCGGTGAGGGTGATGGCCAGCGGGCGCAACTGTCCTGCGTTGCGCGGGCGCCGCTGCGGCACCGGCAGCAACGGCTCAACCCGCGCCAACAACACCTCCGAAACCGCCCACGGCGGCAATTTCCCCACACCAACCGCAACGATCAGCCGAGCCCAGCGACACGCCCCTTCCTTCCTGTCTCGGTGTCTCGAAAGCTGTCTGACCTGGCCGAATAGGTCAAGCCAACCGCAAGGCATCAGTCCCGGCTGTCCCGCTCCAAGCTGTTTCAGCACAACGTGACTGACCTGGGTACCCTTCTGCCCCACACGTAACGCACCACCGCACGAGACCTTCGGCAGTACAAGGCGCTGGTAGCCCGCACCCAGTCGTCTATCGATAGGGCCCATCCGTCGCTCGTCGACGGACAAGAAAGAACCCTTCCCACGGGGTCGACCTTCGCTCCGCCCGTGATTCGAAGAGCGCAAGGGCACAATAGATCGATTCGAAATCCCACGCCATCTGAAGCAACACCTCTTTGGTGGAATCGCCCCTAGTGTCATATCCCGAGTCTTCATTCGGAGAATGCCGAAAAGAGAACAGGGATCGAAGGGACCTGCGTGCCGGCTGCCGACTTGGAAGTTCGCCAGGTTCCTTGCTGGCAAGCGTCCGACATATATCTGCGGCCGCGAGACTCGCCAGTCGACAGAAGAACCTCTCTCGACGATGTGCAAGTATCCTCACCTGAGGATTCAGCGATCTCGCACAGCTAATGGCCATACCGTAACCGAGTGCCTGCGCTGTACCTGCCAGATCTGATCGCAGCTTTGCCACTTCCTCCAGGGCTGTCCGATACGCGAACGAAAGAACCCCCTGTACCAACCTCTCCGTCTGAGCTTGTGCCCACTGCAGATCCCACATCTGCATTTTCTGCCAGTTGGCCATAAGATTCCGCCTCTGGCCAGACTCATTGTCCCAGAGGGCGCGCACCCTCTCTCGTGTGAGTAGCCTCCCTAGGTCAAGGCCCGCCGTATCGTCAACATATTGAAGACCCGAATCGTCTGCTTCAAATTGCAGACTCCTCTTGTCGATTTCAAGCTCGCTTTCCAGTATTTGAGAATCTGGCGAGAATCCCGGGAGTCGAGAGATCTCAACTTCTGGCCGGGTGGGCCGCAATTGCGGTTTTTCTACGAAGGCAGCGCCTAGTTTCTGGTGCTTGAGTTTCTGGAGGAGTGTCCTATCGCTCAATTGCTCTCCGCGCAAAAGTCCGTAGTTCCACTGGTCCCCGTAAAGCCGTTGGGCCCATTCGCAGAACCTCTGAACGTCCTCAGAACGCACGCCAAGTATCGGGTCGTTGTCAGCCCCTGCTTCGAATACTCCTTCACGCCAGTGATCGGGTATCGCCGACTCCACCGATCCGACCTCGTCGATGAAGAGTTGGTATTCAAGGCAGGTGATTGGCCAGGGGCTGACATATTCATCTTCGGCAACCCGGGAGAACGTCCTGGCTCGCCTGAAAAGCTTTACGCCGCCAGCGGCCCTCCGCCTCCCGGGGCTGGTTCGAACGTCACCTGAAATGAAATCGCCAAGCGCACGGCGGGCACTGAGACTAATCTCACGACCTTCTTCGCTGCACTGTACGGCCAAACTAAGGAGTGGCAGCTTATCAATATCCTGAAGGCAGGTGGTGACGATAGCCGTCGCATCCGCTTGGGCAGCGTAGAGGAGTATGGTTTCTCGCCACCAAGGATCCTGAATGTTGGCGATCAGGTCACCTTCCCTCCTCTCTTCACGGATATAGGTAGAGGCGAAGTATTCCTGAAAAGTCAGATGGGCAAATGCGAACTCCCCGGCTTCTCTCTCGATCAGGAGTCCACTGGACTGCTCGATGTGCTCCAGAAATTCTGCCGGTGCTACGTGGGGAGCAACTCGTGTCAGCGTATCCGCGATGCACGCTGCCGCTGAATCAAGTGACACGTCCCGCATCCGCGATTGCATCATATGATGGGCAAGGACCTGCAATACACTTTGCTTCTGGGGGGCGGACATATCGACGTCTAGCACCACGCCACGTGCTTGATGTCGCTTCCCCAGAAGAACGTCACATATTTCCTTGTAGAGTTCGATTCGCGTGCCTGGTAGTGCACCTCGATAGTGATGAACTGTAGCAATCATGGTAAGCAGAAGTGGATTTACGGTAAGGCTCAGAAGTGCGGTAGAGTCGTACAGTCTATCAAGCAATTCGGTGGCTGAATTATTCGCGTACATGCGTGCCGCGTCTGTATCCCCGCCGTAACTGCGGATGGATGTTGCGATGTACCACCTGCGAGTAAAACTTTGAACCTGCACTTCCGTGAATGGTTGGACCTGGACTACTGTAGCCGAATTGAGCGGGGCGTTCTGGTAGCCAAACGGCCTGCTTGTTACTATTAGCGGAACCTCTGGGTAAGCCTGTCGCTGCTTCTCTATCCAGTCAGATATGCTTTTCCTTACATCGCCGATTGCCACCTCGTCCAATCCGTCGAACATGACGAGCATTCGACCATTTTCCAATTGGGCTTCGACCCAATTTGGTGGCTCGGTGCGTTGCATATCCCTGAGGCTGCTGCGAATTACATCAGCAAGCAGTGGGTGATCCAGCCCGGAGGCGCTAAATTTATCCTTGTGATCCCTGAGTGCGACTATGACTGGGATCTTTTGAGAACCGATCAACGCTCTCGATCGACGACGCCACTCGGCCATGCTAATTGCGACATGCTTAAGAAGTGTGGTTTTTCCGCTGCCCGGGGGTCCCACAATAACAAGTACGGTCCTGGAGTCAGCGGCAATTCTCAACCAGTCCCAGATGTCCTGCGGTGTTGGAGTTCCAACTTCGCCCTCTCTTGCGACGAATGCCCTAGCCGCCTCGTCGATCGATTCCAGCAGTCTGGATGGCTTCCACTTTCGAGGTTCACTAATTACTCGTTTTGCGATGTGTGTAGCCAACCGGACGCCGTAGCCGAGTCCGCGCAGCGGAGTGAGGCTAGACGCGCGACTAATCGCGGCATTCCAGTACGGGCTATCGCTGTCCGATGCGTACTCGATCAGACTAGCATCCAAATTGTGGAGCGAATTGGGATCCAGGGAAAGTTGGATAAATATGTCGTCAACGGCCAGCGCGTATTCGCCGCGAGTTGTAAGTCCTTTCATGTCCATATGTGCGTGCGCACTGCGGACGTACCGAAGATAGTTTCGCCTGTAACCCGAGAGTGCCTGCTGGAACTTCACGTCGGCGGATTCCGCAATCCGAGTGACCCATATTTCGATGAGCTTGTTCCAGATCTTCGCAGTTAGCCCAATCAGTGCAACAATTCCGTAGTAGGCAAGCATCAGGATAATTGCCGCAATTGGATGAGCCGTCAAGAAGCCGGTCAGTACGCCTATGATGGGCGCAAGGGCGACCAGTATGACACCCACTGCTGTCTTTTTTGCAGTCGCAAAACCAGTAGCTTCGCCGGCCATAGCCGCTCCCCACCCCTAAGTAGCCGCATCTGCTTCTGCCAGCTTATGAAGTTTCCCTGTCCGTCGCCTTGGCTATGGCTCATTCAACCCACCCCAATCGACTGGCCCCCCAGCTTCCGCCGGTCGACATCGACCGCTGGCTTCGGGTACGGCAGAGCCACGGGTGATCACGCGCGGCCACAAGTCCCGAACCTGTGATGGCATCGCCTGCTAGTTGGCCGGGGGGGGTACGGGTGACAGGGACCATCTCTCCGTGAGGTACCGCCTGGGGACGCGATCCTTCTGCGGACTCCTGCGGTTCTCGGTCCCGCGTCCCGCATCGACTGTGGGTCCATCTGTAATGGCGTGGCCTGGATGCGCACAGCTACGGATCCCCGCGGACGGCCCTCGCATCTCATGGGCGGTTTAGCCGCAGGCCGCGCGGTTTCCTGCATTGTCTCGGGGCGAACCGGTCACCGGGCAAGGTCGGCAGCCGCCCACTGGTATCCATCGCCAAGATCTGGACGACGCGTGGACGGTGGCCATGATGCGCGGCGGTTCGGCACACTAAACCGCAGGTAGGAGGCCATCCGGTTACGTGATCACCGGGAGTCTGTAAATCCGTCGGCTTAGCCTACCCAGGTTCGAATCCTGGCGCCGCCACAGTGGAAACACAGCCCCTGAGCTGCGGAAACGCAGCGCGGGGGCTGTTCTGTTTGCCCCGGTGGACGCGGGCTGCCGTCGGTCCTTCCGCCCTCGCACGCCCGCTCCCGCGCGGCCCGGGACGGGGCCTGGACGGGATCGTGAGTCCGATGTCGATCGTCGCCCGCATGAAGAGGACCACACCGCCGCGCCCGCTCGATATCGAGGCGCTCTTCCCGGAACTTGCCGCGCACCGGGGCACGATCACCCGGCTCCATCCGCGGCCGGGCAAGCCAGAGGTGTCGGCGAGTTCCGTGGGCGGTCCGATGTTGTGGCCGGCGGACGAGCCGTGGCCGGTGTGCACCGAGGCCCACGGCCGTGGGCGCGGCCGGCGCCCCGCGGACATCCACGGGGAACGACGGATCCTGACCACCGCGTGGACCCGCCGGACGGCCCCGGGGCCGACGGACGAGGAACGCGACCTCCTGCAGGAGTTGCGCCGACCGCAGCGGATCGCGGAAGCCTCCGAGACCGACCCGCTACCGCTGATCGGTGTCGCGCAGCTGTTCCGGCGAGACGTACCCGACCTCACGGGCGGGCCGGACGACTGCGACCTGCTCCAGGTGTTCTGGTGCCCTTTCGACGCGCACGGTCCGGGACGGTACGGCATGCTGCTCGACCTGCGCTGGCGCAGGTCCGCGGAGGTCGGGGAGGTGCTCGCCCGGCCACCACAGCCGCAGGTCGTCGGCTTTGAGGGATACGTGCCGGAGCCGTGTGTCCTGCACCCGGAACAGGTGGTCACCTACCCCTTCGCCGGTCTTCTCCCAGAAGAGCTGTGCGCCCGGATCGACGCCTGGGAAGAGGCTTTGGAAGAAGAGGCCGAGCAGTCTGCCACCGACGAAGGCACCGACCCGGTCGGCTATCAGTACGACGTGTCCATCCCACCCGGCTGGCGCGTCGGTGGGTTCGCGTCCTGGCACGTCACAGACCCCTCCCCGATGGTGTGCCTCACCTGTGCGACACCGATGGAACTCCTGCTGACCATCGACAGCTCCGAGTGGGACGGCGGCAGCGCCAGCTGGAAACCGCTCGAAGAGCGAGACCTCTCCCCGTACCCGTTCGCCACACCCACCAAGGTCCGCGTGGGCCGCGACGGTGAACTCAACATCTTCGAGTGCCCCGCCGACCCCGGACATCCGCACCGCTGGAACCTGCAGTAGGACGCCGGATGCCTGCGAGCGGACCGAAGCGTCGCTGATCGACGACAGACGCGACGGCGGCGAGGGGAAGGGCATGAACTCGTCAGATAGGCTGCCGCCTCTTTGTAACGGCCGTCTCCTGAAGAGGTGTGAATGAGAACTGGCAGACGAATCGCCGCGGTGGCCACGCTCGTGGGGGCGCTGGGGCTCTCGGCGCTGAGCGCGCCGACGGCTCACGCGGCGGACACCGGCATCACCGTGTCGAACATCGTCGTCAACAACGGCAAGCCGATCGTCGTCGGCACGTCGAAGGTGGTGGAGCCGCCCATGCGGTTCAACATCGCGCTGCCTTCCGGGTACAGCACCGCCGACCCCTTCCGTTACGACGCCTTCCCCTTTCTCTACCGCGGGAGCATCAACACGGCGGCGGACAGCGGGGAGAACTTCATCGGGCCCGGCGGCTACACCTGTTACGAGATCGACTCCAAGCACGCTCGCTGCGAGGGCAACCTCTACATCGACCCGGACCCGAGCCAGGAGCACGTCGACTCCAACAGCGACGCCACGACCTGGAAGGTCGGCGTGTCGCTGCGCCTGTGGAAGGCCGGCGGCGGCCTGAAGACCGCGGAGCGGGAGACGCGGTCCACGACCGTCCAGCTCAAGCGCGCGGCCAAGGCCACCACCAACGCCTCGCCGGAGCCGGTCACCAAGGGCAAGCCGATCACCGTCACGGGCAAGCTGACCCGGGCGAACTGGAGCACGAAGAAGTACGGCGCCTACAGCGGCCGTTCTGTCAGCCTCCAGTTCCGCGCCAAGGGCAGCGACACCTTCAAGACGGTCAAGAAGGCCACCACCAGCAGCACCGGAGGCCTGAAGACCACGGTCACCGCCTCGGTCGACGGTTACTACCGCTGGGTGTACTACGGCAACTCCACGACCGGCGTGGCCACCAGCGTGTCCGACTACGTCGACGTGCGCTAGGACCAGGCCGGGCGGTTCACCTCACGCGGTTGTGAGCCCACCTGTGTGAATCGGGCCCGGCGCCGAGGCGCCGGGCCCGTCGGCGGGACGGCTAGTGGAGAGCCGACGATCTCGACGTGATTCGAGCGGGCGGCCGTTCCTGCGACCGGCCGTGACGTGCGCCGGCGGTAGCGGCTACCGCGGATCAGTGGTGCTGGCGGGCCTTGCCACGGCGAACGGCGCGACGCCGGAGCAGGTGGACGGCCTTGGCCAGGACGACGGCCAGGAGCGCGCCGAGGGCCCAGTGCTTCCAGGGGCCGGACGTCAGCAGGAGCCCGCCAAGGCCCAGATGGGCGACGACGACCAGGACGACCACGGCGGCGGTGCCGAGCTTCGCGCCGAGCCGCGGGCGGCGCGTGGCCGCCGGGGCCACGGACGGGGACGGGGCCGGTTGCCAGGTGACCGAAGGCGCGCCGGGCCCGTCGATCTCCCGCAGGCGCTCGCTGACCAACTGCTGGATGCGCCGGAGGCCGTCCTGGTCGGCGGCTTCGACGTGGAGCGTCAGCGTGCCGGGCCCTGCCTGCAGGGTGCACCGGCCGCCCTCGGCCTCGATGGTTCCGCGTGTCTCGGACCACCCGACGTGCCGCTCACGCCGCGGACGGCTGTCCGCCGCGCCCGTCCACGTGCGCAGTTGCGCCAGGTACCGGGCCGGCTCGTCGCTACGGACGTGGCCTTCGGCCCGCTGGGACTGCTCGACGCCCATGATGAGGAACCCCGCCTTCCGTGCCCGGTGCGTTTCCTCCATGAGGACAGGGCGGAGGCGCGGAATGTGACAACGGCCACGGTCGTCCTGCGGTCAGCGCCATTGGGTGTCGTGGGTGAGGCGGTGGTGGCGGCTGTCGTACTGGTCGACGGCGGCGATGGTCCTGCCGTCGGGTATGGCGACGGCCCAGGCGCGGTAGCCGGTGCCGGGGACGGTGACGGTGGATGCTTTGAGGCGGGTGCCGTCGGTGAGGGAGACGATGCCGTAGGCAACGTCCGCCTCGGGGTTGGAGACGATCAGGCGGGAGCCGGTGGTGCCCTTGTCCTGGAGGCCCCACAGGCCCATGCTGCCGGAGCCGGCGGGGTCGTGGGGGCCGGTGACGGGCTGGCAGTCGGACCAGCGGCCGCCCTGGTGGTCGATGCGGATCCCGCCGATGTACATGCGCTGGCACAGCAGCGCCGTGCCGGAGGCGGGGGTGCCGTCGGGCGCCGTGGGAAGGTCGTAGCCCTCCGGCAGTGTCCGGTGGAACTCCAGCGCCACCGACCAGGGGACGCCGCCTGTGGTGCCCCCGCCCACGGGGACGGTGACGGGCCCCGCCGTAGCGGTGGCGGTCGGGGCCGAGGCGGGCGAGGAGTGCTGCGCGGGGCCCACGGGGGGACGGGGCCCGTGGAGCGGGACGGCCAGGGCGACGGCGAGGACGCAGGCGGCACCCGCCATGGCACCGACGGCGGCAGCGGCACGCCGGCGCTTCCTGCCGGCCCGCGCGGTGGCGAGGATCCGCTCCACGGGGGCCTGGGAGGTGGGGTAGGCGTCGCGCGACCGGACGAAGGCTTCGCGCAGCCAGTCCTCTTGGGCGGGGCGTCGGTCGTGGTCGGGAGTCATCGTGCCTCTGCGGGGCGGCTGGACGGGTGAAGACGGGCGACGGTCGTCCGGTTGCGGAGTTTGTCCAGGGCCCGGGAGGCCTGGCTCTTCACGGTGCCGACCGAGCAGCCGAGGACGTCCGCCACTTCCTCCGCGGACAGGTCCTCGCAGTAGCGCAGCACGACGACCGCCCGCTGTCGCTCGGGCAGTTCGGCGAGCAGACGGGCCAGGGCGTCGTACCCGTCCACGCCCCCGACGCCCGCCCCGTCATCGGGGACGGGGCGGGTGTCGGGCAGCGAGGGGAGGAGAAGGTGGGCGATCCTGCGGCGGCGGTGCCGGCTGCGATTGGTGTTGACCAGCGCCCGCCGCACGTAGTGCTCGGCGTGCTCGGGCCGTAGCCGTTCCCAGTGCGGGTACACCTTGGCCAGCGTCGACTGCACCAGGTCCTCCGCTTCGTGGAAGTCCCCGGTGAGCAGGTACGCGGTGTGGGTCAGGGCGCGCCAGCGGGCGGCGACGAACCGGGTGAACTCAGTGTCCGGTCCGTCGTCCTCGGCTCGGTCGTCACGTGGCTGCACGGCAGGAGGTGCCCGTCCTTCTTCCCGGGGTCAGCGCCAGTAGGTGTCGTGGGTGAGGCGGTGGTGGCGGCTGTCGTACTGGTCGACGGCGGCGATGGTCCTGCCGTCGGGTATGGCGACGGCCCAGGCGCGGTAGCCGGTGCCGGGGACGGTGACCGTGGCAGCCTTCAGACGGGTGCCGTCGGTGAGGACGACGACACCGTAGGCGACGTCCGCGTCCGGGTTGGAGACCATCAGGCGGGAGCCGGTGGTGCCCTTGTCCTGGAAGCCCCACAGGCCCATGCTGCCGGAGCCCGCCAGGTCGTGGGCGCCGGTGACGGGCTGGCAGTCGGACCAGGGGCCGCCTTGGTGGTCGATGCGCACGCCGTCGATGTACATGCGCTGGCACAGCAGCGCCGTGCCGGGTGCGGGGGTGCCGTCGGGCGCCGTGGGAAGGTCGTAGCCCTCCGGCAGCGTCCGGTGGAACTCCAGCGCCACCGACCAGCGCTTGCCGTCCACCCGGCCCTTGCCGATCAGCTGCGTGACGACCTGGGGCGCCTGCTTCCGGGGTGCGGCGACCGCCTTGGCGGCCACGGCCGCGGGTGCGCCGGCCCGGTGCGCGGCCGGGGCCGCCGGGCCCGCCGGCGCCGCCACCGCGGAGGCGCCGAGCGACACCGCGCCGATCGCGATCGCCGCGGCGGTCGCCATGCCCGCCTTCCTGGCAAAACTGAGAGCCACGGAGCATTTCTCCTTCGAAGCTGCCGCCCGGCACCGCGCCGGGCGGTCCTTGACGGCCGGCGCGGTGGGCCCGCGCGCCGGCCTGGGGTGGCCACCGGATGCGGTGGCCGTCAATGGACGTCCGTTCTTAGGTACTCCCGAATGCGCGCGGGGGGTTGCACGGCCGCACAACTTCGTCCGCGATCCGGTCGGTTGCGGCCGCACCGCACGGTCGGGCCCGGGAGATCCCGTCGCCCGGGCCGCCGGGAGGGGTGCCGGGAACGGCGGGCGCGACCGCGTCCGAGCGATGGTGGGCGATGCTGCCGGCGGGGATCCGCGAAGAGGCGACGGCTACGACCTGCCGGACGACCCGTTCCGTGTCGTCTGCGTCGTCCGCGTCGTCCGTGTCGCCCTCGGGGCCGGCCGGGCCCGTGGCCTCGGGCTCCTCGACGCCCAGCTCGTGAGGGGCGAACGCCGTGACCACCGGGGCGACCGGATCGCCCACGTACCCGACAGCCCCCTCGGCGCGTCACCACCTGGCCACGATCCACCCGGGCACGGCCACCCGTGCCAATCGGCACTTCCGTCATTTCTGGATGAGAGGTACGAAATAGGGGAAAGTGGTTGAACGTGGCACGCAGCTGTCGCGTACCTCCTGGAGAGGGAGGAGGGATGCCTGTGTGATCCGCGGTGACTGCATCAACACGCTCCGCTGGTCCCCAGAGGTCGGCCGGCGCCGCCCGTCGGGGACTCGGGGGCAGAAGAGGGTTCCTCATGCACTACATAGCTGAGCGATTGCGCGTTCCGCCGCAGACCGAGGAGGCCCCGCCGCCGCGGCCGCGGGTGACCGCCGGGGACTGCGGCCTGCTGCTGATCAGGCTCACCTTCGGCGTCCTGATGGCGGGGCACGGGCTCCAGAAGACCCTCGGATGGTTCGGCGGCCAGGGGCTCACCAGCACCGGCAAGGGCTTCGAGATGCTGGGCTACTCGCCGGGCAAGGTCTACGCCGCCATCTGCGGGGCCTCGGAGTTCCTGGGCGGCGTGGGCCTGGCCCTGGGGCTGCTCACCCCGCTCGCCTCGGCTGCGCTGATCGGCGTGATGATCAATGCCATGGCCACCGTGACCGGCGCCCGCGGACTGTGGGACGAGCAGGGCGGCATCGAGTACAACCTGGCCATCACCGTCGTCGCCCTCGGTGTCGCCGCCATCGGTCCCGGGCGGCTCGCGCTGGACCGCTACTTCCGCTGGGGGAGGGGCGGCTGGGCTGATGCCGCCGTCGCGCTGGGCCTGGGCGGCTTGGGGGCGCTCGTCGTCCTGAACCTCTAGGGCCCGCTCCTGCCGGCCCGGCACGCACTCCTACGGCCCCGGGCGCGGGGGAGCCCCGGGGCCTTGGGGCGTCCGGCGCCGGGCGCTGCCGCAAGCTCACTCCTACGAGTGACGCGTGGGGCGTGCCAAGAAAATCGAACACGTGATTGAATTACGCGCATGGCCAACACCGTGTTCCCGCCCGATCTGGTGCAGGCGCAGCGCGAGTGGCACCTCACCTACGCGCAACTCGCCGAGGAGCCGGCCCACGCGGCGCTCCTGCGGCAACGTCTGCTGTGGCTCTCCTGCCGGCTGTTCTGGCACCCGTACTGGCGCACCGGCCCGGGCCGCTCGCCCGCGGCCCGGGTGGAGTTGCGACAGCAGGCCCGGGCCGCTCAGAACCCGAGGTCGGACAGACCCGGGTGATCGTCGGGCCGCCGCCCCAGGGGCCAGTGGTACTTGCGCTCCGACTCGGCGATGGGGGTGTCGTTGATGCTGGCCAGCCGTACGCGCATCAGGCCCTCGTCGTCGAACTCCCAGTTCTCGTTGCCGTAGGAGCGGTACCAGTTGCCGGAGTCGTCGTGGCACTCGTAGGCGAAGCGGACCGCGATGCGGTTGCCGTCGAAGGCCCAGAGCTCCTTGATGAGCCGGTACTCCTGCTCCCTCGTCCACTTGCGGGTGAGGAACGCGACGATCTCCTCCCGCCCGTTGACGAACTCACCGCGGTTCCGCCACCGGCTGTCCGGCGTGTAGGCGAGGGACACCTTCTCGGGGTCGCGGCTGTTCCAGGCATCCTCCGCGATGCGGACCTTCTCGATGGCGGTCTCGCGGGTGAACGGGGGTGCCGGGGGCTTCATCGGCATGCTCTCTCCGTGACGTCAGGGGGATGGCGCTGGCCCGTCCCGATACGATCAAGTGCAGCCCAGAGCCGGACTGATCGCATCTCGGCCGTTCCCCCTCTACCCGTCCACCCGCGCCCGCATCCCGTGCCTCGCGGAATTCGGGGACCGGTGTCCCGCGGTGAGACCGAAAACGGTGATGCCGGTGTGCCCGGGGAGTCCCGTTGTCCATGGGCGCGGGGAGTTCCCGGAAGGAACCGTCGCGACCGGCCGGCCAATCCGTGGGAAGAGACCGGGGCGGCCCTTTCGGGGCGACCGCACCTCCCGACGACGGCCGCCCCCGGGTGCGCCTCAGTTGCCGGCCACGTCCTTCACCGCGACCGACACCGGGGTGTGACCCTCGATCAGTTCCAGGACGAGGCCCGCCGTCGAGGGCGTGTCGAGCAGCTCGGCCAGGACTGCCGCGACGTCGTCACGCGTCACCGAACCGCGCCCGGTGGAGGCGGCGAGCCGGACCCGGCCCGTGCCCGGGTCGTCGGTCAGCCGACCGGGGCGCACGATCGTCCACTCCAGGCCGGAGCGACGGCGTACCTCGGAGTCGGCGGCGCCCTTGGCGCGCAGATAGGCGGCGAAGACCTCGTCCGTGCCGGGGCGGGGTTCGGCGTCGGCCCCCATCGCGGAGACCATCAGATAACGGCGTACGCCCGCGCGCTCGGCTGCGTCGGCCAGCAGCACGGCGGCGTCCCGGTCCACGGTCTCCTTGCGGGCGACGCCGCTGCCCGGCCCCGCGCCCGCCGCGAAGACGACCGCGCCCGCGCCGGTCAGCGCCCGGGCCACCTCGTCCACCGAGGCCGACTCCAGGTCGAGCACGATCGGTTCGGCGCCGGCCTCACGCAGGTCATCGGCCTGTTCGGGCCTGCGGATGATGCCTGCCACCTCGTCCTCGCGCGCGGCGAGCAGCCGCTCCAGCCGCAGCGCGATCTGTCCATGTCCACCAGCGATCACAGTGCGCATGCCACCGACGCTACGCCCGGCGTGCCGTTCATGCCGGGTCACGGCGGCTCCTCGATTGGCGCGGCAGGTCGAGTGCCAGGGTGTCGGTGTACTCGCGCACCGCGCTGGTCCGCGAGACGACCCGTCCCCGGTGGATGACGATCCGGCTGTACGCGAGCGACAGCGCGCTCTCCAGCCGCTCGGCCCGCACGGCGAGCAGTTCGGCGGGGAAGCCCGCCTCCACCCGCACCTCGGGCAGCCCCATGACGGCGCGGGCCTCCCGGCTCACCGCGTCGTAGGCCTCCCCGGGGGCGCACTCGCCGTGGGAGGCGAGCAGGAAGGCGGCCTCCAGGGGGTCGCCGCGGCCGACGGGGTTGGTCAGGTCGCGCAGCGCGCCGCTGCCCGCGGCGATCCGGACGCCGGCCGCCCGCAGGGTCCGCACCGGCGCGGTGCCGCCCCGGCGCAACGGCTCCAGTGCGCCGCAGCCGCCCTGCGGGAGGGCGGTCAAGGAGACCCCGGCGGCCGCGAGCTGCCCGGCGAGGCGGACGGTGGTGTCGTACGGGAGCCGGGTCAGGCCGCCGCAGGGGCCGAGGGCGACACCGGGGCGCAACCCCCCTGCCATCGCGGCGAGCCGGGAGAGCCGGGCCGGGTCGGCGGCGTCGGTGTGCAGGTCGACGGGGAGACCGAACTCGGCGGCGATGGCGAGCACGGCCTCCGCGTAGCCGGCCGGGTCGGGGTCGAGGTCGGGGCAGCCGCCCACCACGCCGGCGCCCATCTTGAGGGCGTCGCGGAGCACGGCGAGGCCGTCCGCGCCGGCGGGCCCGGTGAGCACCCGGGGCACGGCCACGGTCTGCACGTCGACCAGGCCGCGCAGCGCACGCCGGGCCTGCAGCGCCGCCTCCAGGGAGCGCAGCCCCTGTACGTCGCCGATGCGGATGTGGGTGCGGACCGCGGTCGCGCCGTGGCCGAGCTGGTGGAGGGCGCCCTCGGTGACCCTGCGCTGCACGTCCTCGGTGTCGTAGGAGGGCGGGCCGGCGGAACCGGCGGTGAGGGCGGTGTCGAGGTGGGCGTGGGGTTCGGCGGGGGCGGGCAGCAGGAGGTAGCCGCCGAGGTCGACCCGGGTGCCCTCGTGGAGGCTGCCGGCGGTGCCGACGGCCTCGATGCGGGCTCCGGCCAGGCGTACGTCGACGGTGCGGCCGTCGGCGAGACGGGCACCGCAGAGCAGGAGGGCGGGGGCAGGGGCGGCTTCGCCGAGCGGCGGGTCGGTGGGCTGCTGCGGCTGGCTGTCGGTCATCGCGCTCCTCGGGGCCGGAGGCAAGATCACGCGGTTCCGAGCCTAGGGCCCGTCGCCCGGTACGTCCGGGAAGAGCGAATAGTCGTACTGGTGACGTCAAGTGACGTATGGGGCCGAGCGGCTGGGGCGGCGGAGGCGGGAGGTGGTCCGGCGGCTGCCCGCAAGATACGGATTTCACCTTCGGCGGCGGACCGTGTAATGTCTTCCTCGCTCGCCCCAATAGCTCAGTCGGCAGAGCGTCTCCATGGTAAGGAGAAGGTCTACGGTTCGATTCCGTATTGGGGCTCTGATGATCGGATGACCCGCCACCCGGCGGGTGATCTCTTCATCGAAGCGGCGTAGCTCAGTCGGTAGAGCAAGCGGCTCATAATCGCTGTGTCACCGGTTCAAGTCCGGTCGCCGCTACTCGCGTAGCCGATTGTGGGATCGGTCCCTCAATCGGCTACTCTTTCCGTGTTCAAACCTTATTGCCGTTCGTCAAGGAGCACTCACGTGGCCGCCACCGACGTCCGCCCGAAGATCACGCTGGCCTGCGTGGAGTGCAAGGAGCGGAACTACATCACCAAGAAGAACCGGCGCAACGACCCGGACCGTCTTGAGATGAAGAAGCACTGCCCGCGCTGCAACGCGCACACCGCGCACCGCGAGACGCGCTGACCCAGGCCGTAAGACCAACGAGGCCGTCCCTTCACGGGGGCGGCCTCTTGGCGTTGGCGGACCCGCCGACGCGCAGACCAAGCTCCAGGAGGTGCCGATGGCGCTGGACCAGTCCTTCGTGGGGCGGACGTATCCGCCCACCGCTCCGTACGAGGTGGGCCGGGAGAAGATCCGCGAGTTCGCCGAGGCCGTCGGTGACCCGAACCCGGTCTACACGGACCCCGACGCGGCCAAGGCCCTCGGCCACCCGGACGTGATCGCGCCGCCGACCTTCCCGTTCGTGATCACGTTCAAGGCCTCGGGGCAGGTCGTCCTCGACCCGGAGCTGGGACTGGACTACGGCCGTGTGGTGCACGGCGACCAGAAGTTCAGCTACACCCGGCCCGTGCGGGCAGGTGACCGCCTGTCGGTGACGGTCACCATCGATGCCATCAAGTCGCTCGCGGGCAACGACGTCGTCGACGTCCGCGGCGAGGTCCACGACGAGAGCGGCGAGCACGTGGTGACGGCGCTGATGAAACTGGTGGCGCGCGCGCCGGAGGGTGAGTGATCCGATGACGGCGAAGATCTCCTACGACGAGGTCGAGGTCGGCACCGAACTGCCGGGGCGGTCCTTCCCCGTGGACCGCGCCGCGCTCGTGCGGTACGCCGGCGCCTCCGGTGACTTCAACCCGATCCACTGGAACGAGAAGTTCGCCAAGGAGGTGGGCCTGCCGGACGTCATCGCGCACGGCATGTTCACCATGGCCTCGGCGGCCCGCGTGGTGACGGACTGGGCGGGCGACCCGGGCGCGGTCGTGGAGTACGGCGTCCGCTTCACCAAGCCGGTCGTGGTGCCGAACGACGGCACGGGCGCGCTGATCGAGGTCAGCGCCAAGGTCGCGGCCAAGCTGGACGACGACGAGCGCACGGTCCGGGTGGACGTCACGGCGGTCAGCGCCGGGCAGAAGGTGCTGGGCATGTCCCGCGCGGTGGTCCGGCTCGCGTAGCCGTGAGGAGAAGGCGGCGGGTGCTCCCGCCGCCTTCCTCTTGCCAGGGTTTGTTATTGACTGATAACTTACTTGGCATGGCAGGCGACGGGATGCGGATGAGCGCGGACGAGCGCCGCGAGGCGGCGGTCCGCGCGGCGATGACGGAGTTCGGCACGGGTGGCTACAACGGCACCTCCACCGGGGTCATCGCCAAGCGCATGGGAGTGTCGCAGCCGTACCTCTTCCGGCTCTTCCCGAACAAGAAGGCGCTGTTCCTGGCCGCCGCGGCGCGGTGCGTCGAGACGATAGAGGCGCACTTCGAGAAGGCGGCCGATGGGCTGGAGGGGGAGGAGGCGTTCCAGGCGATGTGCGGCTCGTACCAGGAGCTCGTCGGGGGCGGCGACGTCCTGCGGATGCAGTTGCAGATGTACGTGGCCGCCGTCGACGACGAGGAGATCCGCGAGGCCTGTCGGCGCGGCTGGCTGGGTCTGTGGGAGTACGTCAGGACGCGTACCGGGGTGGGTGACGGCGACGCGGCGGAGTTCTTCGGCACGGGGATGCTCGTGAACGTGCTGGTGGCGCTCGGTGTTCCGCAGCACGAGCGCAGCTGGGCGGGGATCGAGGACCTCTACGCCGACCGCTTCCCGGGGAAGGGCTGAGGGGTCGCGCCGGCCTGATTCCCGGGCCGGCTCATGTCCATGAAAGTTATTGATCAATTACTAATCAGCTGGGGGAGTTCATGGCACAGCAACCGACGGAGGGAAGGCGCGGCAGCGTCGTCTGGGCCCTCGTCATCACCAGCGTCGCCGGTTTCATGGCGGCCCTCGACAACCTGGTCGTCACCACGGCGCTGCCCCCCATCCGCGCGGACCTCGGCGGGGCCCTGGAGGACCTGGAGTGGACGGTGAGCGCCTACACGCTCACCTTCGCCGTCCTCCTGATGTTCGGCGCCGCCCTGGGCGACCGCTTCGGCCGCCGCCGCATGTTCCTCGTGGGCCTCGGCGTCTTCTCCGCGGCCTCCGCCGCCGCCGCGCTCGCCCCCGGCATGGGCGAACTCATCGCCGCCCGCGCCGTCCAGGGCGTCGGCGCCGCGATCCTGATGCCGCTCACCCTCACCTTGCTCTCGGCCACCGTCCCGCCCGAGCGGCGGGGCATGGTGTTCGGCATCTGGGGCGCCGTCAACGGCCTCGCGGTTGCCGCCGGACCGCTCATCGGCGGCTCGCTCACCGAGCACATCTCCTGGCAGTGGATCTTCTGGCTGAACGTCCCGATCGGCCTGCTCCTGCTGCCCCTCGCCCGGCTGCGGCTCGCCGAGAGCCGCGGCCCCGACCCCCGGCTCGACGTGACCGGCACGGTGCTGGCCAGCGCGGGTCTGTTCGGCATCGTCTTCGCCCTCGTCCGGGGCAACGCCGACGGCTGGACCAGCGGCCCCGTCCTCGGCGGCCTCATAGGCGGCGGTGTGCTGCTGGCCGCCTTCGTCCGGCACGGCATCCGCGCCCGGAACCCGATCCTGCCGATGCGGCTCTTCCGCAGCCGCGCCTTCGCCGCCGTCAACGCGGCCAGCCTGCTGATGTTCCTCGGCATGTTCGGCTCGATCTTCCTGCTCAGCCAGTTCCTCCAGGGCGTCGCGGGCTACTCCCCGACCGAGGCGGGGCTGCGCATGCTGCCCTGGACCGGCATGCCGATGCTCGTCGCGCCCATCGCCGGCTTCCTCTCCGACCGCATCGGCGGCCGGCCGGTCGTCGCCGCCGGACTCGCGCTGCAGGCGCTGGGCCTCGGCTGGTTCGCCCTGATCGTGGAGCCGGGCATGTCGTACGCCGCGCAGGTTCCGGCGCTGATCGTGAGCGGCATCGGGATGGCGATGTACTTCGCCCCGAGCGCCAACATCGTCATGGGCAGCGTCCGGCCGGAGGAGCAGGGCATCGCCTCGGGCGCCAACAACGCCCTCCGCGAGGTCGGCGGGGCCCTCGGCGTCGCGACGCTCGCGGCGGTCTTCTCCGCCCAGGGCGGCTACGAGTCCGCGACGCGGTTCGTCGACGGCCTCGCCCCGGCCCTCTGGGTGGGCGCGGCAGCCGTCGCGGCCGGCGCGCTCGCGGCCCTCCTCATCCCGGCCCGCCGCGCCGCGAAGGCCCCCGAGGCGACCCCGGCCCCGGCCAAGTCCCTGGTCGACGCGGCATCCTGACGCCCAGTCGAGCGCGCGTCACCACCGGCCGGACCGGTGGTGACGCGCGCTTTCGTCTATCCGGACCCCGTCCGCCCGGCCGGCGTCCATCCCTCGCTCCGGATGTCGAGCGCGAGGTCGCTGTCGTGGACCTCGTCCCCGCAGGTGCGGCAGTGCTCGACGGCGTCCACCGGATGATCCCCCCGGTGCCGGAGCACGACCGGCGGTTCGTCCACCGCCCACTTGTCGCCCCAGGCCACCAGCGCCCGGATGACCGGTGCGAGATCACGCCCCGCCTCCGTCAGGTGGTACTCGTACCGCGGCGGCCGCTCGCTGTAGGCGCGCCGTTCGACGATGCCCGCGTCCTCCAGGGCGCGCAGCCGCGCGGTGAGGCGGTCGCGGGGAGCGCCCGTGTTGCGGGCGAGGGCGTCGAAGCGCCGGTTGCCGTAGAGGATCTCGCGGACCGCGAGCAGCGCCCACTTCTCGCCGACGACGTGCAGGGCGGCGGCGGCGGAGCAGGGGCGCCCCGGCAGCGGGGGCACAGATGTGGTCGGGCTCACCGGCCCAGTCTCACACGGCAGGTTGTGATTCCAAACCCACTCGCCCTACGCTCGGTGTCAAGAGAGGGTTGGAAAATCAAACCAACCCCGTCGCACCGCACCGCAGGAGGCGAGAACGTCATGCGCGACGCCGTCGTCGTCGAAGCCGTCCGCACCCCCATCGGCAAGGGCAAGCCGGGCGGGGCGCTCGCCGGGACGCACCCGGTGGAGCTGCTCGCCCACACCCTGAAGGAGCTCGTCGGCCGCAGCGGGATCGACCCCGCGCTCGTCGACGACGTCATCGGCGGGACCGTCGACCAGGTCGGCGAGCAGGCCATGAACACCACCCGCTGGGCCTGGCTGTCGGCGGGCTTCCCGGACTCCGTCCCGGCCACCACGGTCGACCGGCAGTGCGGCTCCTCCCAGCAGGCCGTGCACTTCGCCGCGCAGGGTGTCATCGCTGGCGCGTACGACGTCGTCGTGGCCTGCGGGGTCGAGTCGATGAGCCGGGTGCCCATGTGGTCCAACGTGCCGCCCGGCGCGGACCCGTTCGGCCCGGGCGTCGCCGCGCGCTTCCCGGGCGGACTCGTGCCGCAGGGCATCAGCGCGGAGCTGATCGCCGCGAAGTGGTCGCTGAGCCGCGAGGCGATGGACGCCTTCGCCACCGATTCGCACCGCAAGGCCGCCGCGGCGTGGTCGGCCGGTGCCTTCGACGCCGAGGTCGCGCCGCTCGCCGGGCTCACCACGGACGAGTCCGTCCGTCCCACGACCACCCCGGAGATCCTCGCCGGGCTGCGCCCCGCCTTCGCCGACCCCGGCTACGCCGAGCGCTTCCCGCAGATCGACTGGTCGGTCACGGCCGGCAACAGCAGCCCGGTCAACGACGGCGCCTCCGCCGTGCTGATCACCAGCAGCGAGACCGCCGAACGGCTGGGCCTGCGGCCGCTCGCCCGGCTGCACAGCTTCGCGGTCACCGGTTCCGACCCGCTGCTGATGCTGACCGGTGTCATCCCGGCCACCGAGCGCGTGCTGCGTCGCGCCGGGCTCGACCTGGCGGACGTCGACCTGTTCGAGGTCAACGAGGCCTTCGCGAGCGTCGTCCTCGCCTGGCTCCAGGAGACCGGCGCCGACCCCGCCAAGGTCAATGTCAACGGCGGGGCCATCGCGCTGGGCCACCCGCTCGGCGCCAGCGGCACCCGGCTGATGACCACCCTCGTCCACGCCATGCGGGCCCGGGGCGCGCGCTACGCGCTGCAGACCATGTGCGAGGCGGGCGGACTGGCCAACGCGACGGTCCTCGAGGCGCTCTGATCCGTACGGGACGGGCGGCGTCCCTGGCGGCGGCCGCCCGCCCCGTACCCTGAATGCCGTGCACGTACTCAACGACGCCCCGCTCGCGCCCCTGACCACCTTCCGCCTCGGCGGTCCCGCCACCCGCCTGGTGACGGCGACCACGGACGCCGAGGTCGTCGAGGCGGTCAGGGAGGCGGACGCGGCCGGGATGCCGCTGCTGGTCATCGGCGGCGGCAGCAACCTGGTGATCGGCGACGAGGGCTTCGCGGGCACCGCGCTGCGCATCGCCACCAGGGGATTCGAGCTGAACGGCACCGAGCTGGAGCTCGCGGCGGGCGAGGTCTGGACGGACGCCGTCGCCCGCACCGTGGAGGCGGGCCTGGCGGGCGTCGAGTGCCTGGCCGGCATCCCGGGTTCCGCCGGGGCCACGCCCATCCAGAACGTGGGCGCGTACGGCCAGGAGGTCGCCAGCACGATCACCGAGGTGATCGCCTACGACCGGACCACCGGCGGGACGGTCGTCCTGGACAACGCCGGGTGCGCCTTCTCCTACCGGCACAGCCGCTTCAAGGCGGACCCCGCCCGCTACGTCGTGCTGCGGGTGCGCTTCGCGCTGGAGGACGCCGACGGCATGTCCGGCCCGCTGAAGTACGCCGAGGTGGCCCGCGCCCTCGGCGTCGGCACGGGCGACCGGGTGCCCCTGGCCACCGCCCGCGAGACGGTGCTGAAGCTGCGCTCGGGCAAGGGCATGGTGCTGGACCCCGAGGACCACGACACCTGGTCGGCCGGCTCCTTCTTCACCAACCCGGTCCTCACCGAGGCCGGTTACGCGGACTTCCTGGCCCGGGTCCACGACCGGCTCGGCCCCGACGCCGCGCCCCCCGCCTACCCCGCGGGCGACGGCCGCACCAAGACCTCCGCCGCCTGGCTGATCGACAAGGCGGGCTTCAGCAAGGGCTACGGCACCGGCCCCGCGCGGATCTCCACCAAGCACACCCTGGCCCTCACCAACCGGGGCGGCGCCACGACGGCCGACCTGCTCGCGCTGGCCCGCGAGGTCGTCGAGGGCGTCCACGCGGCCTTCGGGATCACCCTGGTCAACGAGCCGGTGACGGTCGGCGTGCGCCTCTGAGCCGCCCGGCGTGGCCCGGCACGACCACAGGACCCCTGGCCGGCTAGTACGCCACCCCGACCGCCTGCCTCAGCGTCGCCTCGTCGCCGACCGCCGCCAGCATCGCGTGCGCCACGTCGGCGCGGCCGATGGTGAAGCCGCCGCGCAGGTTGGCGTTGAGCGCGGTCCGGTAGACCCCGGTGAGCGGCTTGTCGCTGAGCTTGGGGGGTCGTACCGCGGTCCAGTCGGTGGCGCTGCGGCGCATCTCGTCCTCCATCGCCCGCAGGTCGTCGTAGACGGGCCGCAGCAGCCCCGAGACGACCGGCGCGGCGATCCGGCCCAGCAGCGTCTCGTCCTGCGGCACCGGCCCCAGCGGGGCCGCGCTGACCGCCACGAGGCGGCGCACGCCCGCTGCCTCCATGGCCCGCAGGACGGTACGGGTGACCTCGGCGGCGATCCCCGCGTCCTTGCGGCGGCGCGGCCCGAGACCGGAGAGCACCGCGTCCCGCCCGGCGACCGCCGCGCGCAGCGGCTCGGGGTCGGTCAGCGGCGCCGTGAACACCTCCAGGCCGCTCCCCGTCACCGGCAGCCGCGCCGGGTCGCGCACCACCGCCGTGACGCCGTGCCCCGCCGCCAGCGCCTGGCGCACGATCTGCTGCCCGATGCCCCCTGTCGCGCCGAACACCGTGATGTCCATCGTTCCCTCCCTCGGTTGGTGAATGCTCACTCACCACTAGGGTGAGTGCATGCCCACCCCCGAGTCAACGCCCACCCGTACGCGGATCCTGGACGCGGCCGAGCGCCTGATGCGCACCATCGGCCTCGCCCGTACGACCACCAAGGAGATCGCGAAGGCGGCCGGCTGCTCGGAGGCCGCGCTCTACAAGCACTTCAGCAGCAAGGAGGAGCTGTTCGTCCAGGTGCTCAAGGAGCGGGCGCCCCGGCTCGGCCCGCTCATGGCCGAGCTCACCGCCGACCCGGGCGGCCGCAGCGTCGAGGGCTGCCTCACCGACATCGCGCGCACCGCGGTCCTCTTCTACGAGTCGAGCGTGCCGATCGCCGCCTCGCTCTTCGCGGAGCCCGCGCTGCTGGCACGGCACCGCGAGGCCCTGCGGCCCATGGGCACCGGGCCGCACCTGCCGCTGCGGGAGCTCGCCCGCTACCTGGGCGCGGAGCGCGACAACGGGCGCATCCGCGCCGACGCCGACCCCGAGGCGGCCGCCGCGCTGCTCCTCGGCGCGTGCTTCCAGCGCGGCTTCCTCAACCGCTACCTGGGCGAACCCGTCGACGACCGGCCGCTGGACGACTTCGCGGCCGCCGTCGCCCGCACCGTCCTGGCCGGGATCAGTCGCTGAGCCAGTCGTCGATCCCCGCCAGGAGCTTGGTCCGCACGCCCTCCGGCGCCGCGGAACCGCGCACCGACTGGCGGGCCAGTTCGGCCAGCTCCTCGTCGGTGAAGCCGTGCGCCTTCCGGGCCAGTTCGTACTGCGCGGCGAGCCGCGAGCCGAACAGCAGCGGGTCGTCGGCGCCCAGCGCCATCGGCACGCCGGCGTCGAAGAGGGTGCGCAGCGGCACCTGCTCGGGCCGGTCGTAGACGCCGAGGGCGACGTTGGACGACGGGCACACCTCGCAGGTGACCCCGCGCTCGGCGAGCCGGGCCATCAGCCGCGGGTCCTCGGCGGCGCGCACGCCGTGCCCGACCCGGCTCGCGTGCAGGTCGTCCAGGCAGTCGCGGACGCTGCCCGCGCCCGCCAGCTCGCCGCCGTGCGGCGCCGCCAGCAGACCGCCCTCCCGGGCGATGGCGAAGGCCCGGTCGAAGTCCCGGGCCAGGCCGCGGCGCTCGTCGTTGGAGAGCCCGAAACCGACCACCCCGCGGTCGGTGTAGCGCACCGCGAGGCGGGCCAGCGTACGGGCGTCCAGGGGGTGCTTGGTGCGGTTGGCGGCGACGAGGACGGCCATGCCCACGCCCGTCTCCCGGGAGGCGGTCTCCACCGCGTCCAGGATGATCTCCAGCGCCGGGATCAGCCCGCCCAGGCGCGGTGCGTACGAGGTGGGGTCGACCTGTATCTCCAGCCACCCCGACCCGTCGCGGGCGTCCTCCTCGGCGGCCTCGCGGACCAGACGACGGATGTCGTCGGGGGAGCGGAGCACGGAACGCGCGATGTCGTACAGGCGCTGGAAGCGGAACCAGCCGCGCTCGTCGGTCGCGCGCAGACTGGGCGGCTCGCCCGAGGTCAGCGCCTCGGGGAGGTGCACCCCGTACTTGTCGGCGAGCTCCAGCAGGGTCGCGGGCCGCATCGAGCCGGTGAAGTGCAGGTGGAGGTGCGCCTTGGGGAGGAGGGATACATCGCGTGCCATCCACAGATCCTGCCGCACCGGTGGGGGGTGCCGGTACCGCTTTCGGTCCCTTTCCCCGAACGAGGGCTTGCCCGCACACACACGCGGGCCCCTGACCGGCAGGTCAGGGGCCCGCGGGGCGCCGGACTCAGGCCTTGGCCTCGCCCAGCAGCTTCTGCATCCGGGAGACGCCCTCGACGAGGTCCTCGTCGCCCAGCGCGTACGACAGGCGCAGGTAGCCGGGGGTGCCGAAGGCCTCGCCCGGGACGACGGCGACCTCGGCCTCCTCCAGGATCAGCTCGGCCAGCTCCACGGAGCTCTGCGGGCGCTTGCCGCGGATCTCCTTGCCGAGCAGCGCCTTGACCGACGGGTACGCGTAGAACGCGCCCTCCGGCTCGGGGCAGACGACACCGGGGATCTCGTTGAGCATCCGCACGACGGTCTGGCGGCGGCGGTCGAAGGCCTTCCGCATCTCGGCCACGGCCACCAGGTCGCCCGAGACGGCGGCCAGGGCGGCGACCTGCGCGACGTTGCTCACGTTCGAGGTGGCGTGCGACTGCAGGTTGGTGGCGGCCTTGACGACGTCCTTGGGGCCGATGATCCACCCCACGCGCCAGCCGGTCATGGCGTAGGTCTTGGCGACGCCGTTGACGACGACGCACTTGTCGCGCAGCTCGGGGAAGAGCGCCGGCAGCGAGACCGCGGCGGCGTCCCCGTAGACCAGGTGCTCGTAGATCTCGTCGGTCAGCACCCACAGGCCGTGCTCGACGGCCCAGCGGCCGATCGCCTCGGTCTCGGCCTCGGTGTAGACGGCGCCTGTCGGGTTGGACGGCGACACGAAGAGCACGACCTTGGTCTTCTCCGTGCGGGCGGCCTCCAGCTGCTCGACGGAGACCCGGTAGCCGGTGGTCTCGTCGGCGACGACCTCCACCGGTACACCGCCGGCCAGCCGGATCGACTCGGGGTAGGTCGTCCAGTACGGCGCCGGGACGATGACCTCGTCACCCGGGTCGAGGATCGCGGCGAAGGCCTCGTAGATGGCCTGCTTGCCGCCGTTGGTCACCAGGATCTGGGAGGCGTCGACCTCGTAGCCGGAGTCGCGCAGCGTCTTGGCGGCGATCGCGGCCTTCAGCTCCGGCAGGCCGCCGGCCGGCGTGTAGCGGTGGAACTTCGGATTGCGGCACGCCTCCACGGCCGCCTCGACGATGTAGTCGGGGGTCGGGAAGTCGGGCTCGCCGGCTCCGAAGCCGATGACCGGTCGCCCGGCTGCCTTGAGGGCCTTGGCCTTCGCGTCCACGGCGAGCGTCGCGGACTCGGAGATCGACCCGATGCGGGCCGACACGCGTCGTTCAGTTGCAGCGGTCATGTCTGCATCGTCGCAGACCCGGCGGTACCGGAGCACACGAGTTCACGTTCCGGGCAGAACCGCGCGCAACCGTTCCGAACCGCGCCCGGACACGCGACGCATTCGACGCCCGGCCCGCGAACACGTACACTCATCCGTCGATGGCCCCCGCGAGCTGATCTTGGCTGCGCACATCGTGCAGCCGCTCGGATGCGGTACGTTGGGGGGCACTCAAAGGGTCGTAGCTCAATTGGTAGAGCACTGGTCTCCAAAACCAGCGGTTGGGGGTTCGAGTCCCTCCGGCCCTGCTACAAGCAGGCAGATGTTTTGAGGATTGTTTCGGCAAACGACCCGGATTCAGGTGAGGACGAGTGACGGAAGCCCTGGGCTCCACCGCGACGCCTGAGAGTGGTCGTCCCGACAGTGAATCCACGGACGCCACCTCCAAGAAGCCCCGCCGCGGCGGCAAGCGCGGCAAGAAGGGGCCCCTCGCGCGCCTCGCGCTCTTCTACCGCCAGATCGTCGCGGAGCTCCGCAAGGTCGTCTGGCCCACGCGCAGCGAGCTCATCACCTACACCAGCGTGGTGATTGTCTTCGTTGTGGTCATCATCGCGCTCGTTACCGTGATTGACTGGGGATTCAACAAGGGCGTCTCGTACGTCTTCGGGTGATTCCTCCCGCGGAGGGCGCCCGTGGCGCCCGACCGCCTGTTCCACATCGTGAAGGAAGAAGCAGCGACCGTGTCTGACCCGAACCTGTACGACGCCGACGAGACCGTCGAGGGCGACGACACCGCGCTCGACATCGTCGAGGCAGCCGACGGCGACATCGACCAGGCGGAGGCTGCAGACGAGGCCGTCGGCGAGCCCGCCGAGCAGGCTGCCGTCCAGGTCGTCGACGAGGACGAGGCGGACGAGGACGAGGCCACGGGTGAGGAAGCGGCGGAGGAGCAGGTCCTGGTGGACCCGGTCGCCGCGTTCCGCGAGGAGCTGCGTGTCCTCCCCGGCGAGTGGTACGTGATCCACACCTACGCCGGCTACGAGAACCGCGTGAAGTCCAACCTGGAGCAGCGCGCCGTCTCGCTGAACGTCGAGGACTACATCTACCAGGCCGAGGTGCCCCAGGAAGAGGTCGTCCAGATCAAGAACGGCGACCGTCGCACCGTCCGCCAGAACAAGCTGCCCGGCTACGTGCTGGTGCGCATGGACCTGACGAACGAGTCCTGGGGCGTCGTCCGCAACACCCCCGGCGTCACCGGCTTCGTCGGCAACGCCTACGACCCGTACCCGCTGACGCTGGACGAGGTCACCAAGATGCTGGCTCCGGAGGTCGAGGAGCAGGCCGCTGCCGCCGCCGAGGGCGGCGAGGGCGGTGCCGTGCCGAAGCGCAAGGTCGAGGTCCAGGTGCTGGACTTCGAGGTCGGCGACTCGGTCACGGTCACCGACGGCCCGTTCGCGACGCTGCAGGCCACGATCAACGAGATCAACCCGGACTCGAAGAAGGTCAAGGGCCTCGTGGAGATCTTCGGCCGCGAGACGCCGGTCGAGCTGAGCTTCGACCAGATCCAGAAGAACTAGTCAAATAGTCCTCCGAAAGAGCCCCTGACCAGCGGTTTCCCGTTGGGCAGGGGCTCTTTCGCGTGCCGAGGGCCGTCACTGGGCCGTCAAGCGTCTCCGGGCCTTGCGGAAGACGGCATCGACCGCCTTGCGGGTACGGGTCTCGCTGGTCGGCATCAGGTGGGTGTACGTCCGCAGAGTGAAGCCCGCATCGGCGTGACCGAGGTAGGCGCTGACCGCCTTGATGCTCTCGCCGGCGTCGAGCAGCACGGAGGCGTAGAAGTGCCGAAGCGCGTGCATGCCGTCTTCGCGAGCCGCCTTGTATCGCTCACCGGGGCCCGGCACCGGGATCACACCGGCCGCCGCGAGCGCGGGTTTCCAAATGTGGGTGTTGAAGTCGTTCCGGCGCAGCGGGCCGCCGTCCAGCGCAGTGAAGTAGAGGAGCCTGGTCACAGGCGGCCCGTCCACACGGAGCCACGGCAACGTGATCTCCACTGGCGGGAAGGCCGTCATGTGAGTGGCGAGCGCGGAGGCGACGGCATCCGGCACCGGCACGTCTCGCAGCTTGCCGTTCTTAGGCGGTGAAAAGAGCAGATGCCCGTTGACCAGCTTCACCTGCTGCGTGACGTGCAGTACCCCAGTCAGCGGATCTACGTCGTCCACCGCCAGGCCGAAGATCTCACCTTGGCGGAGCCCGCAACCCGCCCCGACATCCACCATGGCCCGCAGGCGATCGGGCGTCCCGGCCCGGACAGCGAAGACGCGATCAGGCAGCCACGGCGTGACCCGTCCGGCGGCAGGTCTGGGCGGACGAACCGAGCCAGCCCGGCAAGGGTTGCGTGCGAGATAGCCGTCATCCACCGCCGCCGACAGCACGGCTGAGACATTGCCGAAGATCACGCGCCGGTACGAGCCGCCAGCACCCGTGTCCTCCAGCAGCCGAGCCCACGCGCGGATGTGCGACGGCAGGAATGACGCCAATGGGCGGTTGCCCAGGTGCGGGAATGCGTGCAGCCGGAGACGACTTTCCACCGCGACCTGTGTTGCCGCGTCGGTTGTCTGCGAGGCCAGCCAGTCCAAGGCGTACTTCCTGAACGTGATCTTTCCGGCCATCGGGTCGATGTACTGGCCGCGCGACATGTCGGCCTCGATGTGAGAGAGCCACTGATCGGCGAGCCGCTTCTGCCGGTCGGGGAAGCTCTTCGACTTCTCCGTGCCGTCCGGGGCGACGTACCGAGCGCGGTAGCGCAGGCCGATGCCGTGGCGGTCGGTTTTGACTCGGACGGGCTTGCCCTCCGGGCCGTCGACGGTTTTGTACCAGCGGTCTTGGACGTGTCCGGCCATCAGGCAGCCTCACCTTCCAGCAGGTCAGCCACCCAGCGGCGAACGTCTTCGGGGTCGTAGCGCAGGTGCCGGCCGATGCGGAAGCCGCGGGGACCGGTGCCCTTGCGGCGCCACTGATAGACGGTTTCCAATGGAACGCCCAGGAGGTCGGCCAGGTCGACGGGGGAGAGGTAGCGGGTGGGGAGCGATCGGGCCACGGTCACCACCCCTCTTCCTCGGTGGCGAGGTCGGCGAGTGCCTCGCGGGCGGTGTCTCGGTTGATGCGGATGTCCCGGGCGATCGAGGCGGCGAGCCAGGATTCGCCGGGAGTGTGGCCGTGACCGGCGTAGGTCCAGTGGGCGAGTATCAGCGTGGAGCCCTCCGTTTCGTCGGGGTCGGGGAGTCCGCGTTCGCGGCGTTCCTGCCGGGCGCGGTAGTCGGCGCGGACCTGGCGCCGTTCGGCGAAGGTCGAGGAGTAGCGGCGCGACTTGGTGAGGAAGTGGCCACGGAAGCCGAGCATGTGAGCCCAGGCCCGGAGCTTTCGGTCCGGGTAGGCGTCGTGCAGGTCGAAGCAGACTTCGATCAGCCGCCGCGTGTGGGCGGGGAGGTCGAACAGGTCGAGTGCTTCGCGGTTGCCGATCCGGTGGTTGACGGTGTCGGTTGCTTCGGCTGCCTTGGTGGCGTACTTGGCCACGTACGCAGCAACGACCTGTTCGGTCAGCTCCGCATCCGTATCGCTGTCGCCCTCCTGGTCGTGGGTGCCGATCGGGCGGACGTCGACCTGTTGGCCCCAGCGCAGGACGCGGCCCGGATGGTCGTCGGCAGCGGGCACGGGGACCGAGACCCGAGCCGCGGCGGCTTCGATCGCATCGGTCAGCAGGGGAGTGGTCGCCCATGGGGGCGGTGGGTCGTCCGGTCCGGCTGCTCCGTCCAGGCGCACCACGGCGTGGAAGTGGACTGCCCCGCGCTTTTGGTACTCGGCGACCTTTCCGAAGGAGACCCGGCACAGCTCCCGCATGGAGGTTTGCGTCAGACCGGCGCGGGCGGCGATCTCACGGCGCAGATAGATGGTGAAGCGGCGCCATAGGTCGCCCGCGTGGTTGTTCCACAGCACCGCGGCGGCGTAGTCGTACCGGTCCGGGTCCAGGGGGGTGCCCAGTTCGGGGGCTCCCTCGCTGTGGGCGGTGCCGCAGCGGCAGCATCCGGTCTCGGGGCGGTTGTGGACTGGGCCGAACGAGGGGGCGGTGAGTGTGGCGAACACCTTCGGATGTGCGCGGACCCGGCCCGGGATGCCCATGTGCCGGTCCCCGGTCAGGCCGGCGCGGACGAGACGGTAGGCGTCCCCGGCGTACATCCACGCGCACGAGGGGCAGCGGGAGGCACGGCGATTGCCGCAGGCCACGCGTAACCGGCCGCCGGGCTCATGCTCGGTCGAGTACGAGTAGAGGACCTGGCCGGTAGCCACGTCCCGGGTGACCGTGGCGCCTTGCAAGTGGATCGGGTCGGCGCAGCCGCCGGTGCGTTGGACCTGTTCCCGCCAGCGCTCGAAGCCCGGATCGTTGGCGACCCTCAGGGCGTCGGCCAGGGTCAGGGGTTCAGTGCCGCAGGCGGCCGCAGCATCAGCCACGACCGCCGGGGCAACGGACGTCAAGGTCACGCGGCCACCATCCCCACCGGGGCGGTGAGCAGGGCCGCGCGGACGGCGGTGTTGTGGCGCATGCAGGCCGTGAACAGCGGGCTGTCGTCTTCGATGTAGTTCAGCGGGATCGGCACCCAGCCGGTGTGGCCGCCGTTGTGCTCCCAGGCCGGCACCCAGCAGGGGCAGTGCTCGCCGGGCCGGTCATGCAGGTTGTGAGCGCTGCACTCTCCGCACGGCAGCACCACACCGGGCAGGCCGGTCAGCGAACCGTCCTTGTCGGTCTCTTCGCCGGAGCCCAGGCAGCTGCCGCACACGGCGTCGGCGAGTTTCGCGGGACGGACAGCGAGCGTTGCGGGCATGATGGAACTTCCCTTCGGGGAATCCATGGGCGCGGTGACTTTGCTGGCAGGCGGGCACCGCGCCCTCTGTCTTGTCCGCACCTGTTGGGATAGGCGGGGACGGTTCTATAGTGTTCTAGAGCGCCAACCCCAGTCAAGGGGTGTACTGAAGTGCTTTAGAACAGGAGCGACACGATGACCGGCACCTCGCCCGCACTGCCCCCGTATCGGCGCATCGCCGCCCAGATCAAGGGCAGGATCGAGCGCGGCGAGATCCAGGTCGGAGACCGTATTCCGTCTGTCCGCGACATCATCCGCGACGAAGGCGTTTCGGTCGGGACGGCTACTCGGGTAGCCGCAGTGCTGCGGGCAGAGGGGTACGCCGAGACGATCACTGGGATTGGGACGGTGGCACGCATGCCGAGCAAGGTCACGACAGGACCCGACCGCCTTCAGTTGCAGCGCACGACCGGAAGCGGATTCCGCCCCGGCGAACGAGTGGAGATCGTGAGCGCCGAACTCGTCCCCGCAACCGCCGAGGTCGCCGACGCACTGGAGGTGGACGAGGGCACGCCCGTGGTCCAGCGCCGACGCAAGTACCTGGACGAAGACGGAGTGATCGCGCTCTCCACGTCCTGGCTCCCCGGCGACCTGGCCGACGCGGCCCCCGAGCTGATCTCGACAGGCCCGCTCCCCAAAATGACCTTCGGTCTGATCGAGGACCGAACCGGCCGCAGGGCGATCAAGCGGCGCGACGTGGTGTCGGTCCGGCCCGTGCCCGAGGACATCGCGCAGCTCCTCGAAGTCGAAGCCGGGACGCTGGCGCTGACCATGGCAAACCACTACTGGGACCAGCACGGCCAGGTGACCGAGTACGCCCGCGACTTCATGGGCGCCGACCGAGAGCTGGCAGCCGACTACGACCTGGAGTAGACCGGCACAGCCGGATCAGTTACAGGTTTCTCTACCTCGATCAAGACACCCGGCGTCGCTCACGCTCCGCCGGGCGCGCGGCCCGCGTCCGGCCGCGCCCACGCTCCAGTCTTCGCCCCGCTCGGCGCGCCGTCCGCCACCGCGCGCCAGCAAAGGTAGGCCGGGGCATGAGGTGAGAACCGCGGTGGCTGGGGCGGGCGCCGACACGATCTTTAGCCACCTCCCCGGTCCGGGACCCGACGTCGAACAAGACCAGGGGGCCGATCGGGCTTATTGCGGGCAGGCAGGAGCCAGCCCGATCCGCGGCCAGCGTAAGGCCCCCTGGCCATGCTCGACCCCAGCCCAGGCAGGCCACCGGCCAAAGATCGCGCCAACGCCCGTGTGCGGCTGTTACTCACTCGCCGGGGCCGGGGCACGGGACGGCGCGCAGCCCCCTTCTGTACGTGGGCTGCGTGTAATGGGAAATTGGGGGCCTGCGCTGCGGGGCGGAGGCTGGTCCTCGACAGCAGGCCCTCCACTGGCGTAGGGAGGATGAACCGTGACCTCAGACCACGACCTGCTGTGGCATCGCTGCGTTCACCTGGGCCATGTTCTGCTGCCATTGGTGGACCAGGAGCTATGGCGCCGCGATAGCCGCCACGAGAACCTGCAGGCGCGGGGCATAAGCAAGGTGGAAGGCGAACAGCTAATCGAAATCTTCGCCGCCCTGGCCGCCCATGCTGCCGCAGCCGAAGGTTCCCTGTCAGCCTACGAATTCGACTCCTTGCCCCTCATGGCCGTGGCCGATGCGGCAACCGGCAAGAGCGACATCGAACTGCTTGCCGGGGTCCCAGTCACCTTCGCCGACGGCACCCGTGACGGACAGTTGGTCGGCGTCTTCCGCCTCTACATCTACAGGGGCGGGCCATACAGCCTCCGGATCTTCCAACTAAGCAGGGAACTACGCCACGCGTTGATCACACTCGCCGAACGGTCTCCGACACCCTCCACCACCTGCGGGGACCTCTTCCGCCAGTGGAACGCCGAGGTCGGCCTGCCGCAGACAGACTGAGACCCGCAGCTGGCCGCCTGCCCAGTCGGTGCCATTACGCGACACCCAGCCGGTTCCGGCTTCGCTGCCGGCCTATGCGGGAGCCGACGGACGTCGTGCCCGCTGCGTGCCCGTTCCGAGGGGACGCAGCGGGGACTCGCGGGGAACGGCGGCGCCAACCTCGCTCCGGGCCAAGTCAGGGCGTCGCCAGGTCAGCGGCCACCCGCATACGACGTCTTCCAAACTGATGCTCCGGCCGTAGCTTCACCACCTGTGCCACAGCGCGCGCCGCGAGACGTATGGTTTCGCTCGTGAAGGCTCCCTGGATAAGACGTGGTGGTTCTTGGCTCGCTGCATGGGTCATCGCCACATTGCTGTTTTGGTTGATGGGGAAGGTGACCGGCGAACCGGCAGGTTGGATGACATCTGGAGCCTTTGCCCTGTTCATGCTGGTTGCTGGCGAGTTGTCCCCACGATGGCACCGCTACCGGCGATCAAGAAAGCAGGCCCGTACGCGATCAGCGGCAGCAAGCGAATAACGAATTCGGTCGCCCCGGGCCGTCTCTGGGCCGTCCGAGGGCGCACAACAATGACCAACGCTGACAACCGTTGACGGCACAGCCCCAGGTCACAGCGTTGATCCCTCGCGAAGTCCCAGGTGGGCAGGGACTCACGCCACTTCCAGAAGAACTAGCCGGACCCGAACACCGGAAGAGCCCCTGCCCGCGGTTTCCCGCCGGGCGGGGGCTCTTGCGCGTACGGCGGCGGTTGGCGGGCCGGCGGTCCGGTGGCCGGTGGGAGGTCCGTGACGTGGCTCCGCGGGGCCCTGCGGGGTGCCCGGGAGGCACGGGTCGACGGGGGCGGCAGACGCCGGACGGCACCGGCGGAGGGCTTGTCTGACCTGCCCGGTTTCAGAGCTGGGCACGATACCCGCTATCGTGGTGCGGTATGCCTGCTCGCAGGCAGGAAAACTCTCACTAGGACCCGGAGAGAGCACATGCCTCCCAAGAAGAAGAAGGTCACGGGGCTTATCAAGCTCCAGATCAACGCTGGTGCGGCCAACCCGGCCCCGCCGGTCGGCCCGGCACTGGGTCAGCACGGCGTGAACATCATGGAGTTCTGCAAGGCCTACAACGCGGCCACCGAGTCGCAGCGTGGCTGGGTGATCCCGGTGGAGATCACGGTCTACGAGGACCGTTCCTTCACCTTCATCACCAAGACCCCGCCGGCCTCCCGCATGATCCTCAAGGCCGCGGGTGTGGAGAAGGGCTCCGGCGAGCCGCACAAGACCAAGGTCGCGAAGCTTACGCGTGACCAGGTCCGCGAGATCGCCACGACCAAGCTGCCCGACCTGAACGCGAACGACCTGGACGCCGCCGAGAAGATCATCGCCGGCACCGCGCGTTCCATGGGCATCACGGTCGAGGGCTGACCACTCCACCAGCAGTTCCGTGGCAGGGCCTGCTCGGCCCGCACCACGACTCCTCAAGACACACAGGAGCAGTAGTGAGCAAGCGCAGCAAGTCCCTCCGGGCTGCGGACGCCAAGATCGACCGGGAGCGTCTGTACGCCCCGCTCGAGGCCGTCCGTCTCGCCAAGGACACCTCCACCAGCAAGTTCGACGGCACCGTCGAGGTTGCCTTCCGTCTGGGCGTCGACCCGCGCAAGGCCGACCAGATGGTCCGTGGCACCGTGAACCTTCCGCACGGCACCGGTAAGACCGCCCGGGTCCTGGTCTTCGCGACCGGTGACCGTGCCGAGGCCGCACGTGCCGCGGGCGCCGACATCGTCGGCGCCGACGAGCTGATCGACGAGGTCGCGAAGGGCCGTCTGGACTTCGACGCCGTCGTCGCCACCCCGGACCTCATGGGCAAGGTCGGCCGCCTCGGCCGCGTCCTCGGCCCCCGTGGTCTGATGCCGAACCCGAAGACCGGCACCGTCACCCCCGACGTGGCCAAGGCCGTCACGGAGATCAAGGGCGGCAAGATCGAGTTCCGCGTCGACAAGCACTCGAACCTGCACTTCATCATCGGCAAGACCTCGTTCGGTGAGCAGCAGCTGGTCGAGAACTACGGCGCGGCCCTGGACGAGATCCTGCGTCTGAAGCCGTCCGCCGCCAAGGGCCGTTACATCAAGAAGGCGGCCATCAGCACCACGATCGGCCCCGGCATCCCGATCGACCCGAACCGCACCCGCAACCTCCTCGTCGAGGAGGACCCGGCCGCCGTCTGACCGGGTCGGGCCCCTGCGGCTCGTGTGATGTGAACCGGCCCCGCACCTCCTCCGGGAGGCGCGGGGCCGGTTTTTTCGTACGACTGTGTCGGTGCGGTGCGTTAACGTGACGAGCGGTTCCACGGGGGACCGAGAAATCACGGACCGTATGGGGTGGGGTTTTCATGAGCTTGTCGGCAGCGAAGCGTCTGGGCGTCGGTCTGGCGGCCGTGGTCGTCGTGGTCGGGCTCGCGGGCTGCGACGACGGCGACGGGGGCAGCAAGAAGCGCAAGAAGGCCGACGCGCCCCACGAGGCCGTCCAGGCGCAGGGCGACATCGCCAAGGCCATCCAGGCCGCCTTCAAGAAGACCTCGGAGGCCAAGTCCGCCAAGGTCCGTATGACGATGACCATGCCGGCCGGCGCCCAGGGCGGCGGCACCATGCGGATCACCGGCGTGCAGGGCTGGGACCCGGCGGTCATGGACGTCACCATGGAGGGCGACGCCCTCACCGACGCCGACCCCGACGCCCCCTCCCGGATCCGCATGATCATGCTGGACCAGGCCATGTACATGGACATGGGGGAGAAGCAGGCCGCCCAGATGGACGGCAAGCACTGGATGAAGCTGGACCTGAAGGCCGCGGCCGAGGTGAGCGGCAGCGAGGAGCTGCAGAAGAAGATGACCGGAGGCCTGGGCAACATGAACCAGGACCCGGCCGAGCAGCTCGCCCTGCTGCTCCAGTCGCCCAGCCTGAAGCACGTCGGCGCGGAGAAGGTCGACGGCGTCCAGGCGGACCACTACAAGGGCACGCTGAGCTTCGAGGAGATGGTGGACGCCAACAAGGCGACCGGCGTCCTCTCCGAGAAGGAGCGCAAGGCCCTCATCGACAACGTGCGGAAGGCCGGCATCAAGGGGTACGACACCGAGATCTGGGTCAACCAGGACCACTACCCGGTGAAGATGGTCGTGGGGATGAAGACTCCCCAGGGCACGCTCCGCATGAGCGCCTCCTACTCCGACTACGGCACCGGGGTGAGCGTCGCGGCGCCGCCGGCGAAGGACACGTTGGACCTCTTCGGGATGCTCAAGGACATGAAGGCGTCCGGCCTGGACGGGGGCACCGGCCTGACGGGCTGACCTGCGCCGGGAACGGATTTGCCTGGCGCGGATCCGTTCCCGTACCCTTCTGGGGAAGCCAAAGACCGCTGGTTGCTGGCGCGCCCGCGAGGGTGCGGCAGCCGAAGGATCCGCTGATGCGGACGGCCCGCGCAGGTGACAGTGGATGTACTCCCGGAAGCGCTCCCGCGGTTCCGGTCGAGTCACGCCCCGTGCGCCTGCGCCGGGGCGTTTGTTTTGCCCGGCCCCTTCCCGTGCGGTCCGAATCACCCGGAAGGAGGCCGAGGCTCTATGGCGAGGCCCGACAAGGCCGGTTCGGTTGCCGAGCTGACGGACAAGTTCCGCAGCTCCAACGCCGCCGTGCTGACCGAGTACCGCGGTCTCACCGTGGCGCAGCTCAAGACGCTGCGCCGTTCGCTCGGTGAGAACGCCCAGTACGCCGTGGTGAAGAACACGCTGACCAAGATCGCGGCCAACGAGGCCGGGATCACCGCTCTGGACGACCTGTTCGCGGGTCCGACGGCGGTCGCCTTCGTCACCGGTGACCCGGTGGAGTCGGCGAAGGGTCTCCGTGACTTCGCCAAGGAGAACCCGAACCTCATCATCAAGGGCGGTGTGCTTGACGGCAAGCCGCTGTCCGCCGATGAGATCAAGAAGCTCGCGGACCTCGAGTCCCGCGAGGTGCTGCTCGCCAAGCTGGCGGGTGCCATGAAGGCCAAGCAGGGCCAGGCCGCTGCTGTCTTCCAGGCCCTGCCCTCGAAGCTCGTCCGCACCGTGGAAGCGCTTCGTGCCAAGGCCGAGCAGGGCGGTGCCGGTACGCCGGCTCCCGCCGAGGACGCGGAGTAACCACTCCCGTGCTCTAGCGGGCCCGTACGCCCGCCGACATGTACATCCGGCACCAGCCGAATTAGTGGAAGGACCGCCATCATGGCGAAGCTCAGCCAGGACGACCTGCTCGCCCAGTTCGAGGAGATGACCCTCATCGAGCTCTCCGAGTTCGTGAAGGCCTTCGAGGACAAGTTCGACGTCACCGCCGCCGCCCCGGTCGCCGTCGGCGTTGCGGGCCCGGGTGCCCCGGTCGCCGAGGCCGAGGAGGAGAAGGACGAGTTCGACGTCATCCTCACCGGCGCCGGCGACAAGAAGATCCAGGTCATCAAGGTCGTGCGCGAGCTGACCTCCCTGGGTCTGAAGGAGGCCAAGGACCTCGTCGACGGCACCCCGAAGCCGGTCCTCGAGAAGGTCAACAAGGAGGCCGCAGAGAAGGCCGCCGAGTCCCTCAAGGCCGCGGGCGCGGCTGTCGAGGTCAAGTGATCGCTGCCCCTTCCGAGGGGCTGATCAGCCGCGGGGCGGCCACCCTTTCGGGTGGCCGCCCTCGGTCGTTTGCGTGGTGCGTCACCCGGTCCGGCGACCGACCCGGGTAGGGTGATCATCACCGTTCCGGGGCCGTCGACTTCCTGGAGCTGTGACGATCTCCGCGGGGCGGAGGCCTTGACGAACCGCACGCAGCGCGCGATTCTCAGGACGCGTCGTCACATCGGCCATGTACCGAGGCATGGAACGAGGGCGATGCGGGAATGCCTCACCTGGCAAGCGCGAACGAGGGCATGACGGCTCACAACAAGGGGATCCCAGAGACCCCTCCGGAGGACGAGATTGGTGCAGCACCGGTCTCCGAAACTCTGCACTGGACATCAGTGTGCCAAGTGGCTACACTGACCCTTTGCGCTGCCTGTTAGCTGTCGCCTGGCCCGTCACCAGGGGCAAGCCCAAGCCTGAGCACACATGAGGAACCGTCCTGACCAGGACATCCTTGTCTGCGCCCGGGGGCGGAACCGGTACGCGCGTAGTGAGTCCGAGCCCTCGGAAGGACCCCCTCTTGGCCGCCTCGCGCAACGCCTCGACTGCCAATACGAACAACGGCGCAAGCACCGCCCCGCTGCGCATCTCTTTCGCGAAGATCAAGGAGCCCCTCGAGGTCCCGAACCTCCTCGCGCTGCAGACCGAGAGCTTTGACTGGCTCCTCGGCAACGCCGCCTGGAAGGCTCGCGTCGAGGCGGCCCTGGACAGTGGCCAGGACGTCCCCACCAAGTCCGGTCTGGAGGAGATCTTCGAGGAGATCTCGCCGATCGAGGACTTCTCCGGGTCGATGTCGCTGACCTTCCGCGACCACCGTTTCGAGCCTCCGAAGAACTCGATCGACGAGTGCAAGGAGCGCGACTTCACGTACGCCGCCCCGCTCTTCGTCACCGCCGAGTTCACCAACAACGAGACCGGCGAGATCAAGTCCCAGACGGTCTTCATGGGCGACTTCCCGCTCATGACCAACAAGGGCACCTTCGTCATCAACGGCACCGAGCGTGTCGTGGTGTCCCAGCTGGTGCGCTCGCCGGGTGTCTACTTCGACAGCCAGATCGACAAGACGTCCGACAAGGACATCTACTCCGCCAAGGTCATCCCCTCGCGTGGTGCCTGGCTGGAGATGGAGATCGACAAGCGCGACATGGTCGGCGTCCGCATCGACCGCAAGCGCAAGCAGTCCGTCACCGTCCTCCTGAAGGCGCTCGGCTGGACCACCGAGCAGATCCTCGAGGAGTTCGGCGAGTACGAGTCCATGCGCGCCACCCTGGAGAAGGACCACACCCAGGGCCAGGACGACGCGCTGCTCGACATCTACCGCAAGCTGCGTCCGGGCGAGCCGCCGACCCGTGAGGCCGCGCAGACGCTGCTCGAGAACCTCTACTTCAACCCCAAGCGCTACGACCTGGCCAAGGTCGGCCGCTACAAGATCAACAAGAAGCTGGGTGCCGACGCGCCGCTCGACGCCGGCGTGCTGACCGTCGAGGACGTCATCTCGGCGATCAAGTACCTGGTCAAGCTGCACGCGGGCGAGACCGAGACCACCGGCGACAACGGTTCCTCCGTGGTCGTCGAGGTCGACGACATCGACCACTTCGGCAACCGTCGTCTGCGCAATGTCGGCGAGCTCATCCAGAACCAGGTCCGCACGGGTCTGGCCCGTATGGAGCGCGTCGTCCGCGAGCGGATGACCACCCAGGACGTCGAGGCGATCACGCCGCAGACCCTGATCAACATCCGGCCGGTCGTCGCCTCCATCAAGGAGTTCTTCGGCACCAGCCAGCTGTCCCAGTTCATGGACCAGACGAACCCGCTGTCGGGCCTGACCCACAAGCGCCGTCTGTCCGCGCTGGGCCCCGGTGGTCTGTCCCGTGAGCGGGCCGGCTTCGAGGTCCGTGACGTGCACCCGTCCCACTACGGACGCATGTGCCCGATCGAGACCCCCGAAGGCCCGAACATCGGTCTGATCGGCTCGCTGGCCTCCTACGGCCGGGTCAACGCGTTCGGCTTCGTGGAGACCCCGTACCGCAAGGTCGACGAGAACGGTGTCGTCACCGACGAGGTCAACTTCCTCACGGCTGACGAGGAGGACCGCTACGTCATCGCCCAGGCGAACGCCCCGCTGACCGACGACGACCACTTCGCGGAGTCCCGCGTCCTGGTGCGCCGCCGTGGTGGCGAGATCGACTACGTCCCGGGTGAGGACGTCGACTACATGGACGTCTCGCCGCGCCAGATGGTGTCGGTCGCGACCGCCATGATCCCGTTCCTCGAGCACGACGACGCCAACCGCGCGCTCATGGGATCGAACATGATGCGCCAGGCCGTGCCGCTGCTCAAGGCGCAGGCCCCGCTGGTCGGCACCGGCATGGAGTACCGCTGCGCGGTCGACGCCGGTGACGTCATCAAGGCCGACAAGGACGGTGTGGTCCAGGAGGTCTCCGCGGACTACATCACCGTCGCCAACGACGACGGCACCTACAACACCTACCGGGTGGCCAAGTTCTCCCGCTCGAACCAGGGCACGTCCTTCAACCAGAAGGTCGTCGTGGACGAGGGCGCCCGCGTGATCGCCGGCCAGGTGCTCGCCGACGGCCCGTCCACCGAGCGCGGTGAGATGGCGCTGGGCAAGAACCTCCTGGTGGCGTTCATGCCGTGGGAGGGCCACAACTACGAGGACGCGATCATCCTCAGCCAGCGCCTGGTGCAGGACGACGTCCTCTCCTCGATCCACATCGAGGAGCACGAGGTCGACGCCCGTGACACCAAGCTCGGCCCCGAGGAGATCACCCGGGACATCCCGAACGTCTCCGAGGAGGTCCTGGCCGACCTCGACGAGCGCGGCATCATCCGCATCGGTGCCGAGGTCGTCGCCGGCGACATCCTGGTCGGCAAGGTCACCCCGAAGGGCGAGACCGAGCTGACCCCGGAGGAGCGCCTGCTGCGCGCGATCTTCGGCGAGAAGGCCCGTGAGGTCCGTGACACCTCGCTGAAGGTGCCGCACGGCGAGACCGGCAAGGTCATCGGCGTGCGCGTCTTCGACCGCGAGGAGGGCGACGAGCTGCCGCCGGGCGTGAACCAGCTGGTCCGCGTCTACGTGGCGCAGAAGCGCAAGATCACCGACGGTGACAAGCTCGCCGGCCGCCACGGCAACAAGGGCGTCATCTCCAAGATCCTGCCGATCGAGGACATGCCGTTCCTGGAGGACGGCACCCCGGTCGACATCATCCTCAACCCGCTGGGTGTCCCGTCCCGAATGAACCCGGGACAGGTCCTGGAGATCCACCTCGGCTGGCTCGCCGCCCAGGGCTGGGACGTCTCCGGCCTCGGTGACGAGTGGGCGCGCCGCCTCACGGCGATCGGCGCCGACCGCGTCGAGCCCGGCACCAACGTCGCCACCCCGGTGTTCGACGGTGCCCGCGAGGACGAGATCGCCGGTCTCTTCGAGGCCACGATCCCGAACCGCGACGGCCGGCGCATGGTGCTGCCCTCCGGCAAGGCCCGGCTCTTCGACGGCCGCTCCGGCGAGCCGTTCCCGGACCCGATCTCGGTCGGCTACATGTACATCCTCAAGCTGCACCACCTGGTGGACGACAAGCTGCACGCCCGCTCCACCGGTCCGTACTCGATGATCACCCAGCAGCCGCTGGGTGGTAAGGCGCAGTTCGGTGGTCAGCGCTTCGGTGAGATGGAGGTGTGGGCCCTTGAGGCGTATGGCGCGGCCTACGCGCTGCAGGAACTCCTCACCATCAAGTCCGACGACGTCCTGGGCCGCGTGAAGGTCTACGAGGCCATCGTCAAGGGCGAGAACATCCCCGAGCCGGGCATTCCCGAGTCCTTCAAGGTGCTCATCAAGGAAATGCAGTCGCTCTGCCTCAACGTGGAGGTGCTGTCCTCGGACGGCATGTCCATCGAGATGCGCGACACGGACGAGGACGTCTTCCGCGCGGCGGAGGAGCTCGGAATCGACCTGTCCCGGCGCGAGCCGAGCAGCGTCGAAGAGGTCTGACGGGCCGGCCGGGGAGCCGCCGTGAGCGGCTCCCCGCCTCCCCCGGACCGTTCAGACATGTTTGACTTTCGACCCCGAAAGAGGGATTGACGACAAAGTGCTCGACGTCAACTTCTTCGACGAGCTGCGGATCGGCCTTGCGACCGCGGACGACATCCGGCAGTGGTCCCACGGCGAGGTCAAGAAGCCTGAGACCATCAACTACCGCACCCTGAAGCCCGAGAAGGACGGACTCTTCTGCGAGAAGATCTTCGGCCCCACCCGGGACTGGGAGTGCTACTGCGGCAAGTACAAGCGTGTCCGCTTCAAGGGCATCATCTGCGAGCGCTGCGGCGTCGAGGTCACTCGCGCCAAGGTGCGTCGTGAGCGGATGGGCCACATCGAGCTGGCCGCTCCCGTGACCCACATCTGGTACTTCAAGGGCGTTCCGTCGCGGCTGGGCTACCTGCTCGACCTCGCCCCGAAGGACCTCGAGAAGGTCATCTACTTCGCCGCCTACATGATCACGTGGGTGGACGACGAGCGTCGCACGCGCGACCTGTCCTCGCTGGAGGCCCAGGTCTCCGTCGAGCGTCAGCAGATCGAGCAGCGCCGCGACTCGGACATCGAGTCCCGGCAGAAGAAGCTCGAGGCCGACCTCGGCGAGCTGGAGGCCGAGGGCGCCAAGTCCGACGTGCGCCGCAAGGTGCGCGAGGGCGCGGAGCGCGAGATGAAGCAGCTGCGCGACCGTGCCCAGCGCGAGCTCGACCGGCTCGACGAGGTGTGGTCCCGCTTCAAGAACCTCAAGGTCCAGGACCTGGAGGGTGACGAGCTGCTCTACCGCGAGCTGCGGGAGCGCTTCGGCACCTACTTCCAGGGTTCGATGGGTGCCGCGGCGCTGCAGAAGCGCCTGGAGTCCTTCGACCTGGACGAGGAGGCCGCCAAGCTCCGCGAGATCATCCGTACCGGCAAGGGCCAGAAGAAGACCCGTGCGCTCAAGCGCCTCAAGGTCGTCTCCGCCTTCCTGCAGACCACCAACAAGCCGCAGGGCATGGTGCTGGACTGCGTCCCGGTGATCCCGCCGGACCTGCGTCCGATGGTGCAGCTGGACGGTGGCCGCTTCGCGACCTCCGACCTGAACGACCTGTACCGCCGCGTCATCAACCGCAACAACCGCCTCAAGCGCCTCCTCGACCTCGGTGCCCCCGAGATCATCGTGAACAACGAGAAGCGCATGCTTCAGGAGGCCGTCGACGCGCTCTTCGACAACGGCCGCCGCGGCCGCCCGGTCACGGGCCCCGGCAACCGTCCGCTGAAGTCGCTGTCCGACATGCTCAAGGGCAAGCAGGGCCGGTTCCGCCAGAACCTGCTCGGCAAGCGCGTCGACTACTCGGCCCGTTCGGTCATCGTCGTCGGCCCGCAGCTCAAGCTGCACCAGTGCGGTCTCCCCAAGGCCATGGCGCTGGAGCTCTTCAAGCCGTTCGTGATGAAGCGCCTGGTGGACCTGAACCACGCGCAGAACATCAAGTCGGCCAAGCGCATGGTCGAGCGCGGCCGCACGGTCGTGTACGACGTGCTCGAAGAGGTCATCGCCGAGCACCCGGTGCTGCTGAACCGTGCGCCGACCCTGCACCGCCTCGGCATCCAGGCCTTCGAGCCGCAGCTGGTCGAGGGCAAGGCCATCCAGATCCACCCCCTCGTCTGCACCGCGTTCAACGCGGACTTCGACGGCGACCAGATGGCCGTGCACCTGCCGCTGTCCGCGGAGGCGCAGGCCGAGGCCCGCATCCTGATGCTGTCCTCGAACAACATCCTCAAGCCCGCCGACGGCCGTCCGGTGACGATGCCGACGCAGGACATGGTCCTGGGTCTGTTCTTCCTCACCACGGACGCGGAGGAGCGCGAGGTCAAGGGCGAGGGCCGTTCCTTCGGCTCGGTCGCCGAGGCGATCATGGCCTTCGACGCGCGGGAGCTCTCGCTGCAGTCGAGGATCGACATCCGCTTCCCGATCGGCACCGTCCCGCCGCGTGGCTGGACCCCGCCGGCGGACGTGGAGGGCGAGGAGCCGTGGCAGCTCGGTGACACCTTCCGGCTGAACACGACCCTGGGCCGTGCGCTCTTCAACGAGCTGCTGCCCGAGGACTACCCGTTCGTGGACTACCCGGTCGGCAAGAAGCAGCTCTCCGAGATCGTCAACGACCTCGCCGAGCGCTACCCGAAGGTCATCGTGGCGGCGACGCTCGACAACCTGAAGGCGTCGGGCTTCCACTGGGCGACCCGTTCCGGTGTCACCGTGGCCATCTCCGACGTGGTCGTGCCCGAGGCCAAGAAGGCCATCATCGCGGGCTACGAGGCACAGGACGAGAAGGTCCAGAAGCAGTACGAGCGCGGTCTGATCACCAAGGACGAGCGCACGCAGGAGCTGATCGCGATCTGGACCAAGGCGACCAACGAGGTCGCCGAGGCGATGAACGCGAACTTCCCGAAGACCAACCCGATCTTCATGATGGTCGACTCGGGTGCCCGCGGAAACATGATGCAGATGCGTCAGATCGCGGGTATGCGTGGTCTGGTGTCCAACGCGAAGAACGAGACCATCCCGCGGCCGATCAAGGCGTCGTTCCGCGAGGGTCTCACCGTGCTGGAGTACTTCATCTCCACCCACGGTGCCCGTAAGGGTCTCGCGGACACCGCCCTGCGTACCGCCGACTCCGGTTACCTGACGCGTCGTCTGGTCGACGTCTCCCAGGACGTCATCATCCGCGAGGAGGACTGCGGCACCGAGCGCGGCCTCAAGCTGGCGATCGCCGAGCGCTCCGAGGACGGTTCGCTGCGCAAGACGGACGACGTCGAGACCAGCGTGTACGCGCGCTGCCTCGCCGAGGACGTCGTGGTGGACGGCAAGGTGCTGGCCACCGCCGGCACCGACCTGGGCGACGTGCTCATCGAGCTGCTCATCCACAACGGCGTCGAGGAGGTCAAGACCCGCTCGGTCCTGACCTGCGAGTCCGCGGTGGGCACCTGCGCGATGTGCTACGGCCGTTCGCTGGCGACCGGCAAGCTGGTGGACATCGGTGAGGCGGTCGGCATCATCGCCGCCCAGTCCATCGGTGAGCCCGGCACCCAGCTGACGATGCGTACCTTCCACACCGGTGGTGTGGCCGGTGACGACATCACCCAGGGTCTGCCGCGTGTCGTCGAGCTCTTCGAGGCGCGCACCCCCAAGGGTGTCGCCCCGATCTCGGAGGCGGCGGGGCGCATCCGGATCGAGGAGACCGAGAAGACCAAGAAGATCGTCATCACCCCGGACGACGGTGCCGAGGAGATCGCCTACCCGATCTCCAAGCGTGCCCGTCTGCTGGTGGGCGAGGGCGACCACGTCGAGGTCGGCGAGAAGCTGACCGTGGGTGCCACCAACCCGCACGACGTGCTGCGCATCCTGGGTCAGCGGGCCGTCCAGGTCCACCTGGTCGGGGAAGTGCAGAAGGTCTACAACTCGCAGGGTGTGTCGATCCACGACAAGCACATCGAGATCATCATCCGGCAGATGCTCCGCCGGGTGACGATCATCGAGTCCGGCGACGCGGAGCTGCTGCCGGGCGAGCTGGTCGAGCGCGGCCGCTTCGAGACCGAGAACCGTCGGGTCGTGGCGGAGGGTGGCCACCCGGCCTCCGGCCGTCCGCAGCTGATGGGTATCACCAAGGCCTCGCTGGCCACCGAGTCCTGGCTGTCGGCCGCCTCCTTCCAGGAGACGACCAGGGTCCTGACGGACGCGGCGATCCACGCCAAGTCCGACTCCCTGCTGGGCCTCAAGGAGAACGTCATCATCGGTAAGCTCATCCCGGCCGGTACGGGTCTGTCCCGCTACCGCAACATCCGGGTCGAGCCGACCGAGGAGGCCAAGGCCGCGATGTACTCGGCCGTCGGCTACGACGACATCGACTACAGCCCGTTCGGCACCGGCTCCGGCCAGGCCGTCCCGCTGGAGGACTACGACTACGGCCCGTACAACGGCTGAGTCGTCCGCTCGAAGCCGCTGGGCGGCCATCCCTTCGGGGGTGGCCGCCCAGCGGTTTTCCGCCGCCCTGGACGGCTTGTGGGCCCTCCCGGGCGGGTCCGTCCGGGTCCGGGGCGGCGCGGTCCGGCCGACCGTGCGACGGGACGCCCTCGGAACGTGGTTTTCCGGGCATAATGGAGCGATGCGGGCTGCGAACGATGATCGTGAGCGTACGGTGGACGTGCTCAAGACGGCGTTCGCCGAAGGCCGCCTGTCCCAGCCGGAGTTCGAGGACCGGGTCGGGCTGGCCTACCAGGCGGTGACGTACCAGGAGCTGTACGGACTCACCGCGGACATCCCGCGCCCCCGCCGGCTGCCCACCCCGCCGCCGCCCGTCAACGCCAAGGCGGTCGCCTCGCTGGTCTGCGGCGCGGTGGGGATGTTCGGTCTGGTGATCCCCGGGATACCGGCCGTGGTGCTGGGGCACATGGCGCGGCGGGAGATCCGGCGCACGGGCGAGCGGGGTGACGCCCTCGCGGTGTGCGGCCTGGTGATGGGGTACCTGCTGACCGCGTTCACGGTCGCGCTCACCGCGATCGTCGTTATGGTGGTAGTGGCGGTCAGTCACGGCTGAGTGCGTTCACGCGAGCCCGCAGGGGCCCGGCGGGAGGGTGCGGCATCGGCCGAGACCATATGTTTTGACCGAAGGCTGAGCGCTGGGTACGCTCTGACCTTGTGCCTGGGGTGTGCCCGGGTTCTCGTGCGTGCACTTGTCCGTGCGGGACACCGAGGCCGATACACCGACAAATACGAACTTTCACTTCGGCGGAAATCGTATGAGGTGCGCGACACACCCGACCGCGTGGGTCGGCGTGAGCCGCTGAACCCCAGGTTAGAAGTATCGAGTCGGCACACAGAAACCGGAGAAACGGTGCCTACGATCCAGCAGCTGGTCCGAAAGGGCCGGCAGGACAAGGTCGAGAAGAACAAGACGCCTGCGCTGAAGGGTTCCCCGCAGCGCCGTGGCGTCTGCACGCGCGTCTACACGACCACCCCGAAGAAGCCGAACTCTGCCCTGCGCAAGGTCGCCCGTGTGCGACTGACCAGCGGCATCGAGGTCACCGCTTACATCCCGGGTGAGGGTCACAACCTGCAGGAGCACTCCATCGTGCTCGTGCGTGGTGGCCGTGTGAAGGACCTGCCGGGTGTTCGCTACAAGATCATCCGCGGTTCGCTCGACACCCAGGGTGTCAAGAACCGCAAGCAGGCCCGCAGCCGCTACGGCGCCAAGAAGGAGAAGTAAGAATGCCTCGTAAGGGCCCCGCCCCGAAGCGCCCGGTCATCATCGACCCGGTCTACGGTTCTCCTCTGGTGACGTCGCTCGTCAACAAGATCCTCCTGCACGGCAAGCGCTCCACCGCCGAGCGCATCGTGTACGGCGCCCTCGAGGGCCTGCGCGAGAAGACCGGCCAGGACCCGGTCATCACGCTCAAGCGCGCCCTGGAGAACGTCAAGCCCTCCCTCGAGGTCAAGTCCCGCCGTGTCGGTGGCGCGACCTACCAGGTGCCGATCGAGGTCCGCCCCGGCCGCGCCAACACCCTCGCGCTGCGCTGGCTCGTGGGCTACTCCCGCGCCCGTCGCGAGAAGACCATGACCGAGCGTCTGATGAACGAGCTGATGGACGCCAGCAACGGTCTGGGCGCCGCGGTCAAGCGCCGCGAGGACACCCACAAGATGGCCGAGTCCAACAAGGCCTTCGCGCACTACCGCTGGTAGTCGCTACCCCATCGAGAACCGAGAGAAGACTGAAGCCTTATGGCTACCACTTCACTTGACCTGGCCAGGGTCCGCAACATCGGGATCATGGCCCACATCGACGCGGGCAAGACGACGACCACCGAGCGGATCCTGTTTTACACCGGTGTCTCGTACAAGATCGGTGAGGTCCACGACGGCGCTGCCACCATGGACTGGATGGAGCAGGAGCAGGAGCGCGGCATCACGATCACGTCGGCCGCGACGACCTGCCACTGGCCGCTGGACAACGTCGACCACACCATCAACATCATCGACACCCCGGGTCACGTCGACTTCACCGTCGAGGTGGAGCGCTCGCTGCGCGTGCTCGACGGTGCCGTCACGGTGTTCGACGGTGTCGCCGGTGTCGAGCCGCAGTCCGAGACCGTCTGGCGTCAGGCGGACCGCTACGGTGTGCCGCGCATCTGCTTCGTCAACAAGCTCGACCGCACCGGCGCCGAGTTCCACCGCTGCGTCGACATGATCGTGGACCGCCTGGGCGCGGTTCCGCTGGTCATGCAGCTGCCGATCGGTGCCGAGGCCGACTTCAAGGGCGTGGTCGACCTCGTCCAGATGAAGGCCCTCGTGTGGTCCGCCGAGGCCACCAAGGGCGAGATGTACGACGTCGTCGACATCCCGGACACGCACACCGAGGCGGCCGAGGAGTGGCGCGGCAAGCTGCTCGAGGCCGTCGCCGAGAACGACGAAGAGATGATGGAGCTGTACCTGGAGGGCACCGAGCCCAGCCAGGAGCAGCTGATCGCGGCCATCCGCCGCATCACCCTCGCCTCCAAGGGCGGCGCGGGCTCCGTCACCGTCACCCCGGTGTTCTGCGGCACCGCGTTCAAGAACAAGGGCGTCCAGCCCCTGCTCGACGCGGTCGTGCGCTACCTGCCGTCGCCGCTGGACGTCGAGGCCATCGAGGGCCACGCCGTCGGCGACGCCGAGCAGATCATCAAGCGCAAGCCCTCGGACGACGAGCCCTTCTCCGGCCTCGCGTTCAAGATCATGAGCGACCCGCACCTCGGCAAGCTCACCTTCGTCCGGGTGTACTCGGGCCGCCTGGAGTCCGGCAGTTCCGTGCTGAACTCCGTCAAGGGCAAGAAGGAGCGCATCGGCAAGATCTACCGCATGCACGCGAACAAGCGTGAGGAGATCGACTCGGTGGGCGCCGGCGACATCGTCGCCGTCATGGGCCTGAAGCAGACCACCACCGGTGAGACGCTGTCCGACGACAAGAACCCGGTGATCCTGGAGTCCATGGACTTCCCGGCTCCGGTCATCCAGGTCGCGATCGAGCCCAAGTCCAAGGGCGACCAGGAGAAGCTGGGTGTCGCCATCCAGCGTCTCTCGGAGGAGGACCCCTCCTTCCAGGTCCACTCGGACGAGGAGACCGGCCAGACGATCATCGGCGGCATGGGCGAGCTGCACCTCGAGGTGCTGGTCGACCGCATGAAGCGCGAGTTCAAGGTCGAGGCGAACGTGGGCAAGCCCCAGGTCGCCTACCGCGAGACCATCCGCAAGGCGGTCGAGCGGATCGACTACACGCACAAGAAGCAGACCGGTGGTACCGGTCAGTTCGCCAAGGTGCAGATCGCGCTGGAGCCGCTGGAGGGCGGAGACGCCTCCTACGAGTTCGTCAACAAGGTCACCGGTGGCCGCATCCCCCGTGAGTACATCCCCTCGGTGGACGCGGGTGCCCAGGAGGCCATGAAGTTCGGCATCCTGGCCGGCTACGAGATGGTCGGCGTTCGCGTCACCCTGATCGACGGTGGCTACCACGAGGTCGACTCCTCCGAGCTGGCGTTCAAGATCGCCGGTTCGCAGGCCTTCAAGGAGGGCGCCCGCAAGGCGAGCCCCGTCCTCCTCGAGCCGATGATGGCCGTCGAGGTCACCACGCCCGAGGAGTCCATGGGCGACGTCATCGGCGACCTCAACTCCCGCCGTGGCCAGATCCAGGCCATGGAGGAGCGCAGCGGCGCCCGGGTCGTCAAGGGCCTGGTACCGCTCTCGGAGATGTTCGGCTACGTCGGCGACCTCCGCAGCAAGACGTCGGGTCGCGCGAGCTACTCGATGCAGTTCGACTCCTACGCCGAGGTTCCCAAGAACGTCGCCGAGGAGATCATCGCGAAGGCCAAGGGCGAGTAACCCAGCAGTTCTTCTCGCACTAGGCTTGACCGGGAGGCTTGGGGGCATTCCGCCGCGAACCGCAAGGGGAGCGTCGGATGCCCCGGCCGCCCGCAACCCAGCAAAGATCACCCTGGCGCCGATGAAGTAAGGCGTACAGCAACTCCACAGGAGGACCCCAGTGGCGAAGGCGAAGTTCGAGCGGACTAAGCCGCACGTCAACATCGGCACCATCGGTCACATCGACCACGGTAAGACGACCCTCACGGCCGCCATTACCAAGGTGCTGCACGACGCGTACCCGGACCTGAACGAGGCCTCGGCCTTCGACCAGATCGACAAGGCTCCCGAGGAGCGCCAGCGCGGTATCACCATCTCCATCGCGCACGTCGAGTACCAGACCGAGGCGCGCCACTACGCCCACGTCGACTGCCCGGGTCACGCGGACTACATCAAGAACATGATCACCGGTGCCGCGCAGATGGACGGCGCCATCCTCGTGGTCGCCGCCACCGACGGCCCGATGCCGCAGACCAAGGAGCACGTGCTCCTGGCCCGCCAGGTCGGCGTCCCGTACATCGTCGTCGCCCTGAACAAGGCCGACATGGTGGACGACGAGGAGATCCTGGAGCTCGTCGAGCTCGAGGTCCGTGAGCTGCTCTCCGAGTACGAGTTCCCGGGCGACGACCTGCCGGTCGTGCGCGTCTCGGCGCTCAAGGCCCTCGAGGGCGACAAGGAGTGGGGCGAGAAGCTCCTCGGCCTCATGAAGGCCGTGGACGAGGCCGTCCCCACCCCCGAGCGTGACGTCGACAAGCCGTTCCTGATGCCGATCGAGGACGTCTTCACGATCACCGGTCGTGGCACCGTCGTCACCGGTCGTATCGAGCGCGGTATCCTCAAGGTCAACGAGACCGTGGACATCATCGGCATCAAGACCGAGAAGACCACCACCACGGTCACCGGCATCGAGATGTTCCGCAAGCTGCTCGACGAGGGCCAGGCCGGTGAGAACGTCGGTCTGCTGCTCCGCGGCATCAAGCGCGAGGACGTCGAGCGCGGCCAGGTCATCATCAAGCCGGGTTCGGTCACGCCGCACACCGACTTCGAGGCCCAGGCCTACATCCTGTCGAAGGACGAGGGTGGTCGTCACACCCCGTTCTTCAACAACTACCGCCCGCAGTTCTACTTCCGTACCACGGACGTGACCGGCGTCGTGACCCTCCCCGAGGGCACCGAGATGGTCATGCCGGGCGACAACACCGCCATGACGGTCGCGCTGATCCAGCCGATCGCCATGGAGGAGGGCCTGAAGTTCGCCATCCGCGAGGGTGGCCGGACCGTCGGCGCCGGCCAGGTCACCAAGATCCTGAAGTAAGGATCCCGGCGATCAGCCGCTTGCCTTAGGCGAGTTGCACGAGGGCCCCGGCCCACCGCTCACGCGGTGGGCCGG
>NZ_JBHYMQ010000013.1:0-167184 GCF_042742985.1 Streptomyces sp. NPDC058864
CGGTGGGGGTTCGGGGGGGGGGGGGGGGTTATGCGGGCGGCCGGGGGCCCGGCGGGTTGTTTGGCCGGCCCCCACGGCGCCTGCGCGTCCCCGTGCTACGGGTTGACGTTGATGGTGAAGGTGGACGTGGTGTTCTTGATGTTCAGGTAGTTGTCGTTCATCGTCAGGTTGTTGAAGGTGACGGAGCCGACCGCCGGACCCTGTCCCGACTCCGGCATCTCGTTGGCCCACAGGCCGAAGCCCGACTTGGCGTCGTAGGCGTCACCGCTGCGGTGGGCACCGGTGATGGACACGTTGGTGAGCACCGTGTCCTTGATCGGGTTCTGCGGCTGGCCTCCCACGTAGTTGGTCTGGAACATGATCCCGCTGTAGGTCGGGTCCACGATGTCCACGTCGCTGACGCGGATGCCCTGGAAGACCTTCGAGGCGGAGAAGAGCCAGATGCCCGGGAAGGTCTGGCTGCCCCAGAAGTGCCCGCCGCAGCGGACGATGGAGATGTTCTGGAGGTTGGTCGGGTCGGTCCCGAAGCCGTTCATCGGGTAGCCGAAGTCCAGGGAGCTGATCGTGACGCCCGAGTAGACCAGCGTGTCCGCGACGAGGATGTTGCGGAAGGTGTTGGCGTAGCCGCCGTAGACGGCTATGCCCGCGGCGCGCCAGGTCAGGAGGGACGTCAGGTTCTCGTACAGGTTGTTCTTCTCGTCCGCCCCGCCGGCGTCGATCGCCGAGAAGAGGGCGAAGCTGTCGTCACCCGTGGCACGGGCCTCGATGTTGTCGAGGTGGTTGTCCGTGCTGCCGTTGGTCATGTTGACGCCGTCGGCGAAGGTGTCGCGGATCCGGGAGTTCGTGATGGTGACGTTGTCGGTGTTGGCGCCCCAGTAGAGGCAGACCGTGTGCTCGTTCCAGACGTTGTCGATGGTCATGTTGGCGACGTTGGCGAAGTCGAAGACCTTGCCGGGACCGTCGATGCGCGAGGTGTAGTTGCCGAAGAAGGAGAAGCCCGAGAAGGACGACCCGTTGGCGGTGGAGTCGGCGCGGAAGCCCGCGTCGGTGTTGGACTGGCCGGCCGGCGTGTGGAATCGGGTGTACCAGGGGCCCGCGCCGATGATCTTGACGGCCTTGCCGTAGACCTGGAACTTGCTGCCCGTCTCGTAGTCGCCCGGCGGGAGGTAGACGCCCTTCAGGGTGCCCGTGGTGTCCATCCGGGCCTTGTCCAGGGCGTTCTGCACGTCCTGGTGGGTGAACCCGGTCGGCGCGGTGTAGGCGGCGGGGTCGGGGTTGGCGATCGCCGAGACCTGCTCGGTGTTGACGAAGTCGATCGCGTACTGGCTGCCGTTGGCGGCGTCCTTCTGCAGCTTGATCTTGGCCCCGGCCGGCACGGTCGTGCCGAGCATCATGTTGGCCTCGTCGTAGATGTGGCGGGGGTTGCCGTCACCCGGGTTGTTGCCCGGGGCGGTCTCGCTGCCGTACAGCCACGCGTACTTGGACGTGAGGTCGATGGCCTTGAGGAAGCTGCCGTTGACGTACACGTTCAGGGTGGAGTTGATCCCGCCGCCTCCCGCGGCGTCGGGGATGGAGTAGCGCACGACCAGGGTGTTGGTGCTGGCCTTGGTCGTGAACTCCACCGAGCTGCCGGTGCTGTTCAGCGTGACGGCCTTGCGGCCGGACGCCTCGCCCGCGAGGTCGCCGACGGTGCGGTTGGGGCCGACCACGGCGGCGCTCCCGCCGAGTACGCCGTCCTCCGCCTCGTACATGTCGTACGGCATGTTGGCGCCGCGTCCGACGAACAGGGACTGGGTGCTGGTGTTGTTCTGCTGTTTGACGGCCAGTTCGTTCGCGTCGGGCGCGATGACCGTCCTGACGGTGTACTTGCCGTTGGCGGCGGTCCAGGTGCCCAGCGAGACGGGGCTCGTGGTGCTGCCCGCGGCGATGGCGCCGTTGTACGAGCCGGTCAGTGTCTTGACAACGGAGCCGGAGACGGTGTCGGTGACCGTGACGGTGATGCCGTGCGAGCCGCCCGCCGAGGCGACCGTGCCCTGGTTCTTGATCGCGACCGAGAAGGTGACGGTGTTGCCCTTGGCCGGGTTGCCGGGGGACCAGCCGGTGGGGGAGGCGATCAGGTCGGAGCTGTCGACCGGCCTGACGACCAGTGCGGTCGGGCTGCTGTAGGCGTTGTTGGTGTCGTTCTGCTCGATGACGTCCCCGGCCTCGTCGACCTTGGCGCTCAGCGGGTAGCTGCCCGCGTCCCGGACGCCGATGTTCGCCGTCACCGTGGTCGAGGCGCCGGCCGCCAGCGCGCCGACCGCGGCGGTGCCGACCTTGGTGGTGCCCAGGTAGAAGGTGACGTTCGTGGCGCCCGAGGCCAGCTCACCGATGTTGCGCACGGTCGCGGAGAGGCTGACCGGGTCGGTCTCGACCGGTGCGGCCGGCGACACGGACATGCCGCTGATGGTCAGGTCCGGGTTCGGCGCCGGGGTGCCGATCACCTGGAACTCCGCCACCTGGCCAGCGGCGGCGCCGCTGTTGGCGGTGAACTGCAGCCGTACGTCGGCGACCCGGGCGCTGACCGGGATGGTCACCGTGTTGCCGGAGGACGGGTTGAAGGTGTAGTCGGCCGCCGCCTTGAGGCTGGTGAAGCCGCTGGCGCCCTGCTCCCGGCCGAGCACCTGGACGGTCTGGGTGCGGGTGCCCCAGGCGCCGTCGGGGTTGAGCTTGAGCACCAGCGAGGTGACGTCGGCGTTCGCCCCGAGGGAGACGGTCAGCGTGTTCGGGTAGCTGCCGCCGGCGCCCTCCCAGTAGGTGGTGAGGCTGTTGTCGTTGGCGTTGGCCGCGACGAAGTTCTGCGTGCTGGACGAGGCCGTGATCGGCTTGCCGACGGCCATGTTGGAGCCGGTGCCGCCCGAGCCGTTGCGGGTGACCGTGGCACTGGCGACGCTTCGGTTGCCCGCCGCGTCCTTGGCCTTCACGTAGTAGGAGACGGTCGCGGTGTCGGGCTGGCTGTCGGTGTACGTGAGGGTGCTGCCCGACACCGTGGTGCGCAGCACCTCGTTGGCGTACACCTCGTAGCCGGTGACGCCGACGTTGTCGCTGGAGGCGGTCCAGGTCAGCTTGACCTGCCCGGAGCCGGGCTGGGTCAGGGCGAGGTTGCCGGGCTGGCTGGGCGCCTGCGTGTCGCCGCCGGAGCCCGTCCGGGTGACGGTGTTGCTGTTGCCGGAGACGTTGCCGGCCGCGTCCTTGGCGCGCACGAAGTAGCTGACGGTGGCGCTGTCGGGCTGGTTGTCGGTGAAGGTGAGCGTGCTGCCGGAGACGCTGGTGCGCAGTTCCCCGTTGGCGTAGACGTCGTAGCCGGTGACGCCGACGTTGTCGGTGGCGGCGTTCCAGCTCAGCCGGATCTGGCCGGAGCCGGGCTCGGTGTAGGCCAGGCCGGTGGGCGCGTTCGGCGCGGAGGTGTCACCGGAGGCCGGGCCGTAGACCTCCAGCTCCGACAGCTGCGCGGCGGCCCATCCGGTGTTGCCGGTGACGTTGACGCGCAGGTAGCGGGTGGTCGTGCTGCTCAGGCTGATCGTGACGGTGTTGTTGCCGCCCGGGGTGAAGGAGTAGTCCCGGGACGCCACCAGGTCGCTGAAGGACGAGCCGTCGGTGCTGCCGCGCAGGGACAGCGTCTGCGTCCGGGCCTCCCAGGAGGGCGGCAGCTTCAGCACCACCTTGGTGACCGCGACGGAGGACCCCAGGTCGACCTGGATCCACTGCGGGAAGGCGTTGTTGGCGCTCTCCCAGTAGGTGGTCTGGTTGCCGTCGCCCGCGTTGCCGGCGACGTAGGGCGCGTTGCCGCTGCTCGCGGTCAGGGTGCGGCCCTGGGCGAGGTTGTCGCTGGAGACGGCGGAGCCGTGCACCTCGAGCTCGGAGACCTGGGCGGCGGGCCAGCCGGTGTTGGCCGTGATGTTCAGCCGTACGAACCGGCTCGGGGTGGCCGAGAAGTCGATGGTCACCGTGTTGCCCGAACCCGGGCCGAAGCTCCGCCCGGCCGAGCCGGACAGCGTGGAGAAGGTGGAGCCGTCGGGGCTGCCCTGGACCGCGAAGGTCTCGGTCCTGGCCTCCCACGCGGCGGGCAGCTTGACGACGACCTGGTCGATGCTGGTGCTGCTGCCCAGGTCGACCTGGACCCACTGCGGGAAGGAACTGCCCGCGCTCTGCCAGTAGGTGTTCTGGTTGCCGTCGGTGATGTTGGCGACCCCGTACTCGGCGTGGGAACTGCTCGCGGTGGCCGGCGCCCCCGCGGCGAGGTTGGGGCCGCCGGCGGCCGCGGCGGGCAGGGCCGACTGGCCGAGCAGCACCAGGCCCGCCGAGATCACCCCCGCCAGCAGCCGCCGGATGAACCGTTTCCTTGGCATGTCGTCCCTGTGCCTCTCGTCAGAGTTGTTGGTGCCATGACATGTCGCATGCGGTACGGCTGCCACGCTGAGAAAATTGCATCGATTGCTTTGTTAATTGCGCGGCCCGAGCCGATAGTTGCAGAGGTGTTTCCAGGCGTCTATGCCCCCGACCGGGCTTTCATCTCAGCCGACACCCGCTTGCGCTGGAGTGTCGTCCAGCCGACAGGGCGTTGCGGAAGCACCGCAAGAACTTGCGCGTGCTACTCGGCGGTGCGCACCGCCTGGTACACCGACCAGAGGACGGAGACGAGCGGCACCGCCACCACCGCGCCGATCACCCCGGCGGCGATGGCCCCGCCGATGACGGTGAGCGCGACGACCACGGGATGCAGGCGCACCGCCCAGCTCATCACGAGCGGGTGCAGCACATGGCCCTCGATCTGGCCGATGACGACGATCAGGCACACGACGACCGCGGCGATGATGGGCCCCTTGGCGGCCAGCGCCACCACGGCGGCGACCGCCAGGGCGATGGGCGAGCCGATCAGCGGCACGAACGCGGCGAAGAACTCCAGCAGCGCCAGCGGCAGCGCGAGCGGCACCCTGAGCAGGTACAGCGCCACGCCCACCAGGATCGCGTTGGTCGCCGCCACCAGGACGATCCCGTGCGTGTAACCGGTGAACGTACGCCATGCCGCACGGCCCGCCAGCGACACCCGGCCGCGGACCCCTCTCGGCAGCTGCCCGCAGAACCAGGACCACTGCCGGTCGCCGGAGTGCAGGAAGAACACCGAGCAGAACAGTGCCAGCGCGAAGACCGTCAGCACCTCGACCAGGCGTCCGGCGCCGCTGAGCGCGGTGCTGATCAGGGCCGACCGGTGGCTGGAGAGCCACTGCCCGATCTTCGACTGCAGGTCGTTGAGTGCCTCGGGGTCGAGCCGGAACGGCGGGGCCTCCAGCCAGCGCTCGATCCGGGTCAGTCCCGCGCTGAACTCGCGCTGCAGCCCGCCGGTCTCGCCGGCGACCACCTCGCCGACCAGCGCCAGGATGCCGAACACGACGAGGATGCTGCCGATCAGCGAGACGGCGACGGCCAGCGAGCGCGGAATCGCTCGGGCGAGCAGATCGGTGAGCGGCCGCAGCATGGCGGTGCCGACCAGCCCGAGGAAGACCGCCACCGCGATCTCGTGGAACCGGCCCAGGGTGGCGAACGCGGCATAGACGACGGCCCCCACGACGAGCAGCCGCCAGGAGTAGGCGGCGGCCGTGCTCAGCGCGGGGAACACCCGGACGCCGGGCCGCCGGGCGGGGCCCCGCACCTCCCGGCGCCCCGCGCGGATCCGGATCCGCCGTCCTTGGGACACCGTCCCGCACCTCCCCGCCGTGCCCGGCCGTGCGCCCGCGTTCCCGCGCGCCTGTCCCTGCTTGCTACCACCGGCGGCGTGCCCTCCAACGCGGCGCGCGGCGCATTCGCCCGAAGGCACCCCCGGCCGACGGTGGATCTCCGGGGGCCCCGGCTGCTAAATTGGTCTAAACCAGTAGCGGTCTCTCTCACCAGATCGGCGGTCCCGAAGTGGAAGTCGTCATCGTTCCGGACGCCACCGCGGGCGGCGAACTCATCGCGGGGGCCATCGCGGACCTGCTGCGCCGCAAGCCCGACGCGCTGCTCGGCGTCGCCACCGGATCGACCCCGCTCCCGGTGTACCGCGCGCTCGCCGGACTGGTCGGGGAGGGCGCCGCGGACGTGTCGGACGCCCGGATCTGCCAGCTGGACGAGTACGTCGGCCTGCCCGCCGGGCACCCGGAGTCCTACCGCTCCGTGGTGCTGCGCGAGGTCGTCGAGCCCCTCGGCCTGGCCGAGGAGTCCTTCATGGGACCCGACGGCACCGCCGGGGACATCGCCGCGGCGTGCGCGGCGTACGAGCGGACGCTGGCGGAGGCCGGCGGTGTCGACCTCCAGCTGCTCGGCATCGGCACCGACGGCCACATCGGCTTCAACGAGCCGTGCTCCTCGCTGGCCTCGCGGACCCGGATCAAGACGCTGACCGAGCAGACCCGCAAGGACAACGCGCGCTTCTTCGATCGTCCGGAGGACGTGCCGCACCACGTCATCACCCAGGGCATCGGCACCATCCTGGAGGCCCGGCACCTCGTGCTGCTCGCCACGGGCGAGGCGAAGGCCGAGGCGGTCGCCCTGGCCGTCGAGGGTCCGCTGGCGGCGGTCGTCCCCGCCTCCGCGCTCCAGCTGCACCCGCACGCCACGGTCGTCGTCGACGAGGCGGCCGCGTCCAAGCTGAAGCTGGCCGACTACTTCAGGGCCACCTACGCGGCCAAGCCGGCCTGGCAGGGACTCTGACCCTCGCGTTCACGCGCGGGGTGCCGGGGCGGGTGGCAGGAACAGCGTGCCGCGCGCCCCGGCGCGGACGGTCCGCACCGCGACGAGCACCCACGACGCCACCAGCCCCGCGTAGAGGACCAGCGCCGCCCCCTGGAAGGCCGTCGAGTGCAGCCGCAGCGCCAGCGCGCTCGTGCCCGTCACGCAGGTGCCCAGCGGGAAGGTGAAGCTCCACCAGGTCAGGCCGAACGGCAGACCGCGCCGCGCGGTGCGCAAGGTGAGCGCCGCCGCCAGAGCCAGCCACATCATGGCGAAGCCCCAGGTGGGCACGCCGTAGAGGTAGCCGAAGACCTCGGCCCCGGTGGCGTAGGGGCGGGGCAGCGCGGTGGGCGCCGCGTGCCCGAGGAGGTTGGCCGCCGTGACCGACTGGCCCAGCGGGCCGAGCACGATCCACAGGGTCGGCACCATCGCCGCCGGACCCGTCTTGTGGCGCACCAGCCTGCCCCAGATCTGGGGGATGATCACCAGGCTCGCGAGCAGGCTCATCCCGAACATCGCGTAGCACGCCAGCAGCAGCGTCAGCCGCGCCTGCCCCGCGGGGAGGTGCGGGACGAGGGCGGCCCCGGTGGCCGCGGACACCATCGGCGGGACGACCGGCATCAGCCAGCCGCCGAACGCCGAGTCGTCGGCGACCCGGTGGTCGGTCATCGCCCGGTACGGGATCCACACCCAGGTCACCAGGCCGAGCAGGGTGCCCGCCGACCAGAGCACCCCGTCCACGGCCAGGGCCGCGTGCGGCCCGATCCAGTCCGAGCCCAGTGCCAGGGTGCCCGCGCCGACGGTCAGCAGCGCCATCGCCGGTGCGCCCCAGAAGTGCGCCATCACCGGATGTCCGGCGTGCGCCAGGGCTCGGTCGCGGTAGCGCGTCCAGTGCACCGCCCAGGCCGCGGAGAGCACCACCAGCCAGACGGCCGCCAGCGCCCACACGACCGTGGCGGCCGTCCGCAGTCCCGGTACGTGCGCGGGCAGGCCGGCCGCCGCCGTGGCGACGATGCCGGTGCCCATCACGGAGGCGTACCAGTTGGGGCCGAGGTCGCGGAAGAGCCGGGAGGGATGGGCCGGCTCCCGCAGCGGCCCGGTGCGCGGGTGGGCGCCGGGTCCGGAGGGAACAGCGAGCGTCGAAGGCATGCCCGTAGCGTCGCCCGGGCCGGGCCCGGGCGGTAGGGACCAGTTCCCGATGGGCTCATAGACTGGGCTTATGCCCCTGCCCGAGCGTGTGAGCGACCTGGCGGCGTTCGACCTGCTGCTGTCGGTCGCGAGCCTCGGCAGCGTCGGCGCCGCCGCGCGCGCCCACGGCGTCAGCCAGCCCGCCGCCAGCTCCCGCCTACGGCACCTCGAACGCAGGCTCGGCCTGCAACTGCTGGAACGGTCACCGCGCGGCTCACGGCTCACCGAGGACGGTGCGCTCGTCGCGGACTGGGCGCGCACCGCCGTCGACGCCGCCGCCTCACTCGACGCCGGGATCACCTCGTTGCGCGGCACCGCGGAGTGCCGGCTGCAGGTGGCGGCCAGCATGACCGTGGCCGAGTACCTCCTGCCGCAGTGGCTGCTGACCCTGCGGGCCGGCGCCCCGCGCACCACGGTCGCGCTCACCGCCGGCAACTCCGAGGACGTCGCCGCGGCCGTCCTGGCCGGCGAGGCCCACCTCGGCTTCATCGAGGGACCGGACGTCCCGCGGGGGCTGGCCGCCCAGCCCGTCGCACGCGACGAACTGACCGTCGTCGTCGCCCCCGCCCACCCCTGGGCGCGCCGCCGGTCCGGCGTGGGCCCCGCCGAACTCGCCGCCACGCCGCTGGTCAGCCGCGAACGGGGTTCCGGCACGCGCCGCCACCTCGAGCACGCCCTGAGCCTGGCGACGGGGCTCGCCCTCGCCGACCCGCTGCTCGAACTCCCGTCCACCACCGCCATCAAGACCGCCGTCGCCGACGGCCTCGCCCCGGCCGTCCTCAGCTCCCTCGCGCTCACCGCGGAACTCGCGAGCGGCAGCGTCGTCGCCGTCCCCGTGACCGGACTCGACCTCACGCGGACGCTGCGCGTGGTGCGGGCCCGAGGGCGTGACCTGACCGGGCCGGCGCGGGAGCTGGCAGGGATCGCCCGGCAGGGCGCGGTCACTGCCCGTTCGGGGGCGGGAACCGAAGATTCCGCAGGTCGGGCGGGACCGGAGCCTTCGGCCGGTACAGCGGCGGGACCTCCCCGTCGGCGGCCGCGGCCGGCGCGTCACTGAGCCGGAAGCGGTCGCGCACCCGCCCGTAGAAGTCGGTCGGCCCCAGCCGGATCAGCCGCAGCCGGTGCCGGGCCTTGTACACCCCGACCCAGTCGCCCGGATCGAGGACGCCCCTCAACTGGCCGTCGATGCTGACCGCGACCCGGCCCGAACGGGTCAGCACCCGGACCCCCACGACCTCGTCGGGTGCCGCCACCAAGGTGCGGTCGAAGGCCATGTGCGGCGCGACCGGGGTGAACACGATCGCGTCCATGTGCGGGGAGACCACCGGGCCCCCCGCCGCGAAGCTGTACGCGGTGGAACCCGTCGGCGTGGCCGCCACGATCGCGTCCGCGGAATAGGACGCGAACAGCCGGCCCGCCAGGTACACCGCGAGACTGGCCTGCCGGTCCCGGGCGAGCTTCTCGAAGACCACGTCGTTCACGGCGTTGACGGCCATCGGCACGCCCCAGCCCACGTCCTCGGGGTCGCTGGGCCGTACCCGCGGCGGAGGGAGCGCGGGCCCCCGCCCGTACCGCAGCAGCGACTCGATGCCCTCGGGGATCTCCAGCGGCCGCGACGCCCGCAGCGTGAGCGTCATGCGGTCCTCGACGGTCGCCCGGCCCTCGTGCACGCAGTCGAGCGCCCGCTCCACGTCATCGGTGCACACCTCGGTGAGGAAGCCGACGCGCCCCAGGTCCACGCCCAGCACCGCCGCCCCGCACGCCGCGGCCACCCGCGCGCCGCGCAGGAAGGTGCCGTCGCCGCCCAGGGTCACGACCAGGTCCGGGTAACCGGCGGAGGCGGCCTCCTCCTCACCGCTGTGCCGCGGCCGGTCCTTGGCCCACACGTCGATCTCCACCGCGGGGACCCCGTGCCGCGCGCACCAGCGCTCCACCGCCGCGGCGGCCTCGCTCGCGTCCTCGCGCGCCCCGTGCACGACCAACCCGATCCGGCCCACTGGCATCACGGCCTCCCCGGCGGCGTCCGCTCCGGTGTCATGCCCCCATCGTCCGCCTCCCCGGTGCGCGCGTCGCGTCGGGACGCCGTGCCCTCGCCGCCGTGCGGCGGCGCGTGGGGCGGAGTACGGTTCGGCTGTTCCACAGGTGCAGGGAGGACGAACGTGGAGACCAAGCCCGCGCCGGGTGTCCTCGCCCAAGTGGCGGACCTGATCGGCCGTACGCCCGTCGGACAGCGCGGAGCGCTGTGGCGGCTGGGTGCGGACCGCCGCCAGCTCGACGCCAACGTCATCCGCCTCCCGGCGGGCACCGAGGTCCGGCCGCACGTCGAGGCGGAGCTGGACGTCCTGCTGTACGTCGTCGCCGGGGGCGGCCACCTCTCGGGCGACGACGGCGGACGCCAGACGACCCTGGCGCCCGGCGCCCTCGCCTGGTTGCCCCGCGGCACGTGCCGCGCGCTGTCCGCCGGCGCAGCGGGTCTGACCTACCTCACGGTCCACGCCCGCCGCCCCGGCCTCGCCATCGCCGCCCCCGCCCCCGCGCCGGAAGCGGGTGACGCGGCCTGCCTCCTGCACCGCGTCTGCGCGGAGTGCGGCCGCCTGTCCGGCGAGAGCGACGCCCTCTACTGCTCCCGTTGCGGCACCGGACTGCCACCGCGCTGATCCTTTCGGCGGGCCCAGGAGCGCGGCGTCGAGCGGAGACGCGTCGGCGCGCCGCGGTCGGTACTCCGCGGGGCGGGCCGGCGTGCGAAGGGGGTTCAACGTGCTCTGTGGCGAGCCCGTGCCGGCGGAGGCCTGCTGACGCGTCCGCACGGCCGTCGGACCGGACGCGGCAGCGGTGCGGCCGATCGGGCCGGTGGTGGCGATCATGCCGTGGTCGTGCTCGGCGCGGCGCCGAGAGCCGCGGGATCCGGTTCCGGGGGGCCGGCCGTCGTGCGGGAGGCGGTGGACGTGGTCGACGGCCGCGGCTCGGCGCCCTCGGGACTTCCGGCCCCGGGGCGGGGCGTGGCGCCGCAGGGCGGCTGCTCGGGCCGGGGGCCGACGTGCCGTACGCGGTCAGAAATCCCCCTGCAGGGGTTGCTCGGTCCAGATCGTCTTGCCCTCGCGGGTGTAGCGGGTACCCCAGCGTTCGCTGAGCTGGGCCACCAGGAACAGCCCGCGCCCGCCCTCGTCGGTCGTGCGGGCCCGGCGCAGGTGCGGGGAGGTGCTGCTGGTGTCGGAGACCTCGCAGATGAGGTGGCTGTCGCGGATCAGCCGCAGCGTGATGGGGCCGCCCGCGTAGCGGTACGCGTTGGTGACCAGCTCGCTGACGATCAGTTCGGTCACGAAGGCCGCCTCCTCCAGCCCCCACTCCGCGAGCCGGGACTCCACGAGCGAGCGGGCCCGCCCGGCGGCGGTGGCGTCCGGTGGGAGGTCCCACGTGGCGACCTGCTCCGGCGCGAGGACGCGGGTCCGGGCGAGGAGGAGGGCCACGTCGTCGGCGGCCTCGGTGCCGCGGCGTCCCTTGAGGAGGGTGTCCTCGACGGCGCCACAGGTCTCCTCCAGCGAGCCGGACGGCACCGTGAGCGCCCCGCAGAGCATCGCGATGCTGTCGTCGACGTCGCGGCAAGGGGTGCAGAGCAGGCCGTCGGTGTACAGCGCGAGCGTGCTGCCCTCGGCCAGTTCGATCTCGGCGGTCTCGAAGGGGAGGCCGCCGAGGCCCAGCGGCGGGCCCGGGGGGATGTTGACCAGGCTGGCCCGGCCCTCCGGGGTGACGACCACGGGGGGCGGATGACCGGCCCGGGCGAGCGAGCAGCGCCGGGAGACCGGGTCGTAGACGGCGTACAGGCAGGTCGCGCCCACGACCGGTGGGGCGTTCTCGTCGCTCGAGCGCTGCTCCGAGGCCAGCCGGTCCACGAGGTCGTCCAGGTGCGACAGCACCTCGTCCGGGGTGGGGTCCAGGTGGGCCAGGGTGTGCACGGCGGTGCGCAGCCGGCCCATGGTGGCCGCCGCGTGCAGCCCGCGGCCGACGACGTCGCCCACCACCAGCGCGATGCGGAGCCCGGAGAGCGGGATGACGTCGAACCAGTCGCCGCCGACCCCGGTGGCGGTGTTGGCCGGCAGGTAGCGGTGGGCCACTTCGGCGGCGGGGTGCCGCGGCACCTCCCCGGGGAGCAGGCTGTGCTGCAGGGTGAGGGCCGCCTGGTGCTGCTGGGTGTAGCGGCGTGCGTTGTCGATGCTCAGGGCCGCGCGGGCGGCGAACTCCTCGGCGAGGGTGAGGTCGTCGGGCTCGAAGGGCTCGCGGTGGCGCGTCCGCCAGAGGCTGATCAGCCCGAGCACGAGCCCGCGGGCGAGCAGCGGCACCACCATCAGGGAGTGCGCGCCGACCTCGCGGGCGGCCCTGGCCCGCGCGGGGTCCTCGTCGAGCCAGGCCATGGCCCGGTCCATGTCCGACTCGAAGACCGGACGGCCTTCGGCCAGCGACCGCGCCTGTGTGGAGCCCGGGGGGATGCTGATGGTCCGGCCCACCGGGTACATGAGCCTCTCGGTGTCCGGGAAGACCGACTGGACCGCCGCGCGGCAGACCACGGGGAAGGCGTCCTGGGCGGGCTCGTCCCCCTGGGGCACGGCCTCCAGCAGGTCGACGGAGGCACTGTCGGCGAGCCCCGGCACGGCGACCTCGGCCAGTTCGCGGGCGGTGCGGCCGACGTCCAGCGTGGTGCCGATACGGGCCCCGGCCTCACTGAGCAGGGCCAGCCTGCGGCGGGCCCGGTAGCGCTCGGTCACGTCCTCGACGGTCTGGGTCACCCCGAGTACGTGCCCGTTGGTGTCCTGCATCCGGAACGCCGATACGCACACGTACAGTTCGCGCTGCGGGTCGCGGCGCAGCCGGCAGGGCTGCTCGGCGAAGATCGAGGACCGGCCCGTCTCGAGCACCTGCCGCAGCTGTTCGTCCACGGCGTCGGCGTCCGGCCCGAAGAGGAAGTCCGCCGTTCGCATGCCCTGGTGCTTCTCCGCGGAGACGCCGCTGAACTTGGTGATCGCCCGGTTCACGCGCAGGAACGTCAGGTCCGGCGCGAAGACCGCCAGCCCGATGGGGGAACGGCGGAACAGTCCGTCCAGCACCCACCTGTCGGTCTCCCACTGAACGACCTCGGTCGCGGGCGCCGCGACCACGTACCACTCGCGGCGGTCGTCCTCCCGTGCGACGGCGCGGACCCGGCAGCCGACCTCGACCCGCCGTCCGTCACGGTGCAGCACGGGCACGACCCCGAACCAGCCGCCCTCTCGGAGGCAGGCCGCCGTCACACGGAGGACGAGTTCCAGGTCGGCGGGGTGGACGAGGAGTTCGGGCGCCGGCCGGCCCAGTACGTCCCGGGCCCGGTGCCCGAGCAGCGTCTCGGCTCGCGAGCTCCACCCCACCACGGACGCGTCGTCGTCCAGCACCACCGAGGCCGCGCTGTGCACCGAGAACGGGTCCTCCGGTGACTCGCTGAACGTCTTGGCCGGGTTGTCCATCGCTACCACCGTCGCACGTGCGGGAGAACCGGGCGAGCTGCGTCACCTGGCGTGGTTTCCCGCCGGGGCTCGGGACGGGCGCCCGTGGGGGCACAGCTCCAGTATCGGCCCGCCGGGCCGGTACCGCGTGGCCCGCCGGGCGGGGCCGCGCGCTCAGTGCGGGGGCTCATGGCGGGTGGCGGGGTGGAGCGGCCGGGCCAGCAGGATCGCGACGTCGTCCTGCGCGCCGCTGGGCAGCAGCCTGGCGAGGGCGCGGTCGCAGATCCGGGAGAGCGGCCGGCCGGGATCGCGCAGTGAGCGGGCGAGTTGGCGCATGCCCTGGTCGAGGTTGCGGTCGCGGGCCTCGATCAGTCCGTCGGTGTAGAGGACCAGCACGGCGCCCGGTGGCAGGGGCACCCGCTCGGTCTGGAAGTCCCGGCGGCCCACGCCGAGGGGCGTACCGCTCGGGCCGTCCAGGAAGGCCACCTCGCCCCCCGGCCCGGCCACCGCGGGCGGCGGGTGCCCGGCCCGGGCCACCAGACAGCTGCCGTCGGCCGGGTCGTGAACGGCGTAGACGCAGGTGGCCATCTCGTTCTCGCCGACGTCGGCGACGGCCGCGTCCAGCGAGCGCAGCAGCTCGGCCGGGGCGATGTCGTGGCGGGCCAGGGTGCGCACCGTGGTCCGCAACTGCCCCATTACGGCCGCCGCGTGCACCCCGTGGCCCATGACGTCGCCGATGACCAGGGCAGTCCTGTCACCGGGCAGCGCGATGACGTCGAACCAGTCGCCGCCCACCTCCTGGTCGCTGGCGGGCAGGTAGCGGCCCGCGAGTTCCAGCCCGGGCACCGTGGGCAGCGCCGTGTTGGCGAGGCTGCGCTGCAGGGTGAGGGCGGCGCGGCGCTGGGCCGAGTACATCCGCGCGTTGTCGATGCTGAGCGCCGCACGGGCGGCGAGTTCGTCGATGAGCAGGTCGTCCTGGTCGTCGAAGGGTTCGCGCCTGCGGGAGCGGGTGACCATGACGATGCCCAGCACCGTGCCGCGGGCCACCAGGGGGATCATGCGGGCGGAGCCCAGGGTGCGCAGGTAGCTCCGCAGCCGTTCGTTCTGCGGACCGGGCACCAGCCGGGGTATGTCGGCCCTGGTGAGCCTCATGGGCCGCCCCTCCACCATGACCTGCTCGTACGCCGACGCTCGGGGGACCTGGTGCGTCATGCCGACCGCCAGGTCCTCGGCGGGGGCCGCGGGGTCGGCGAAGGAGACCGCGAGGCGGCGCACCATCCCGTGCGCGGAGGCGGTGGCCTCGTCCGGGTCGAGGACCTCCTCCAGCAGGTGCACGTCCGCGGAGTCGGCCACCCGGGGCACGAGCACCTGCACCACCTCCTCGGCCGTCTGACGCAGGTCGAGCGTGGTGCCGATGCGCGTACCGGCCTCGGCGAGCAGCGCGAGCCGCTGCCGTCCGCGGGTGGCCTGGAGCTGCGCCCGCTCCTCGCGGGTGATGTCGATCAGGGTGGCGATCACGCCCAGCCGGCGGCCGCCGCCGCCGAGGAGCGGGGAGAACGAGCACGACCAGACCCGCTCGTTGCGGGGGTCGGCGCCCGTCCGTCCCAGGCCCCGGAAGTCCACCACCGGCTCGCCGCGGGCCAGCACCTGCCGCATCACGGTCTCCAGCGCCATGGTGTTGAGACCGGGCACGACCTCGCTCACGCGCCTGCCGATGTGCTGGGCGGCCGGGACCCCGTTCATGCGGGCCAGCGCCTCGTTGACCCGTACGTAGCGCAGGTCGGGCCCGAGCATCGCCAGACCGATGGGGGACTGGGTGAACAGCCCCTCCAGGGCCGCCAGCGAGTCCCGCATGCGCAGCACCGCCGAGGTCTCGGCCGCGATGCCCAGCAGCCCGGTGCGCCCCTGCGGGTCGGCGGTGGGGCAGATCCACATCTCCATCGTCACCAGGTGGCCGTCGCGGTGGCGTACCGGCAGCGTGCCGACGACCGCCTCGCCCGAGAGCACCCTGCGGGTCAGCTCGTCGGCCAGTTCCCAGTTCGCCACGGGGACGAGCAGGGGAGTGGCGCTGCGGCCCAGCACCTCCTCCGCGGTGTGCCCGAAGAGCTCCTGCGCGGCCAGCGACCACTGGCAGATGCGTCCCTCGGAGTCGATCCGCCACATCGCGATGGGCAGCAGGTCGCGGAACACACCTGCCTGCCCCACCGCCGTCTGGGGCTGACCGACATCCTTCGCCGACTGCTGTATGTCCACCGCGACGACCCATCCCCGGGAACGAGGGGCGTTCTCATCCGGTCGGTCCCCGCCGGCCCCCACCCGCCGAAACCAAACGGTCGATGTCGCTCATTGTCGGGCAATTCCGACAGAACAGCCTATCGGAGATACCGGACACCGCCCGGGGAGCGGGTAGCCGGCTCCCCGCTCGCGCCGCGCCCGCCCGATCTGGGTTAGCGTCGTAGACATGGGGACCGTCCGGCGGATCCTCCGCCTCGTGCCGGTACTCGCCGTGATCTGCGGCGTGCTCTGCCTCGTCGTCGCGACGGGCGCCGGGGCACGTGCCGCCGGCGGCCTCGACACGGCGGCCGCGGCCCTGCGCGAAGGACCCGTGTACGTCGACCCCCGGGCCCGCGACGTGCTGTCGCCGGCGGAGGCGGAAACCCTCGCCGGGCGCATCGAGAAGGCCGGCCGGCCGGTCTTCGTCGCCGTCCTCCCGGACACCGCGGAGTTCCCCGCCGCCACGCTCCTGAAGGACCTGCGGACCAAGGTCGGCATCACCGGCGTGTACGCCGTCGCCCTCGGCGACCGCTTCGACGCCGGCGCGGACCCCGTCGTGATGTCGCGCAACGCCGTCGAGAACCTGGCCGGCGCCGTACGCCGCTCCGACCCCGGCGACCCCGCCGCGATGGTCACCGGCTTCGTCGACCAGGCACTTCCGCAGGCCGGCGGCCACGCCCCGGCCTCGTGGGGCGGCGGCTCCGTCGGCGGCGGGACAGGTGTGCTGGTCGCGCTCGGCGTCCTGGTCCTCGTCGGGGGCGGCGGGGCAGTCCTGATCTCGCGGCGGGCCAAGCGGCGCCGCGAGGAGCAGGACAGGAGCCGGCTCGACCAACTGCGTCCGGTGGTGGACGAGGACATCACCGCCTTCGGCGAGGAGCTGAGCCGGATCGGCTTCGACCCGGGCGGCGCGGCCGCCGACGACGCGATGCGCGCGGATTACACGCGCGCCCTGGATGCCTACGACACCGCGAAGGCCGCCATGGACCGGGCGCACGCCCCCGGCGACGTCCAGCGGGTCAGCCAGGCCCTGGAGGAGGGGCGCTTCGCGCTCGCCACCCTGGATGCGCGCATGGAGGGCGGGCCGCTGCCCGAGCGTCGCCCGCCGTGCTTCTTCGACCCCCGGCACGGCCCCTCCGTCCAGGACGTGCCGTGGACCCCCGAGGGCGGCGGGGCGGAGCGCGCCGTGCCGGTGTGCGCGGCCGACGCCGCCCGGCTCGCGGACGGCCTGGAGCCCATGGCCCGCCAGGTCGGCACCCCCCGCGGCCCCCGCCCCTACTGGGAGGCGGGCCCGGCCTACGCCCCCTGGGCCCAGGGCTACTTCGGCGGCGGGATGCTGCCCGGGATTCTGGTGGGGACGCTGCTCGGCAGCTCTCTCGGCGGCCCCGGTCCGTACGCGTACGGCGACGGCTTCGGCGGCGGACCGCCGGACCTCCAGGGCGGTGACTACTCGGGCGCGGACTTCGACCCCGGCGACTTCGGCGGGGGTCTTGGTGACGGTGGGGGCTTCGGCGACGGCGGGGGCTTCGGGGGCAACTGAGGGGGCGTGGGGGCCGGTTGTGCGAGTGCGTTGTGGTTGCGGTTGCGGTTGCGGAGACCCTGCTCAGGTGATGCTCAAGGCGATGCCGTCGCGCGCGTCGAGGGCGCTCTCGACTTCCTGACGGCTCAGCCATCCGCCGCCCGGCACCGAACAATCGGCCCGGTGCAACACGCCACGGCCCGGCCCCTCGCCGTTCGGCTCAGGGGGGGGGTTCTGCAACGCCGCCCCCGGCCCGCAAAAGAACTAGTAACGGAATACATGCTTAAAATTCAGCAAAACCGTTAAGAATAGATCATTTGCCGCAGTACGCTGGGAATCTGCCGTCCAATGCAGGCTCCACGACTGGTTCAGGAGGAAGCCCGCGTGGCAGATGAACTTGACGTAGCGTCGCTGGCTCCCGGTGATCGAGCGAATGCGATCCGTGAACTCTCGGGGTTCGTCGTCAATGGCCGCGCAGAGGTGGACCTTCCGTCGGATCCGAATCGCCAGCGGGCTCACGCGACCACCAGCGCGCTCGGGTCGGTGAAAGTCTCGGAGATCGGCTGGAACGTGACCCGCATCCGGCGCACTGATGCCCCGGTGGACGGGGAGATGGTGCCGCAGATTCTCGTCTCCATCCGGGAAGCGGGGGTCTCCCAGTTCCACCAGGCGGGCAGGCGCGGACTGATAAGGGCCGGGGATCTCATGGTGCTCGACAATGCGAAGCCCTACGAGGTTCTGTTCCACGGCCCAGTACGTGGAGTTCTAGTGAGCGTTCCCACGCACATCCTGGGACTGCGGCCGTCCCTGCTCGATCGGATCACGGCTGGTCCACTCAGTTCGGAGCGACCGACCGTGGGCGCCACAGCAGCGTTCTTCACCCGACTGGCTCGTCTTCGGGGCGCTGCCGGTAAAACCGATACCGCCCTGTTCGCGGAGCCCAGTGTCGACCTGATCAGGGCTGTGGTCACCATGGTCCTGTACGGGGACGACATGGCCAGAACGCTCCTGAACAGCACACTTCTTGAGCGTGTTCAGGAATACGTGCGCCTCCATTTGGCAGACCTCGATCTGACTGCCGAGCGTATCGCAGCCGAGCACAACGTTTCCGTACGCTGGCTCTACCTGACCCTGTCCCGCGCGGGAATCACCCTTGGTGAATGGATCAGGACGCAGCGCCTCGAAGAATGCAGGAGGGAACTGGCTTCGCCAGTGCATCAGTTCATGACGATCGAGGCCATCGCCCACCGGTGGGGGTTCGCCAGCGCACCCCACTTCAGTCGCGTCTTCAAGACGGCGTACGGCGTGAGCCCCCGCGACTTTCGGTCGGGTCGGAGTGGGCTTTCACCGGAAACAAAACATCTCCGGCAGAGCACTTTGGACGGACCACCCTGACCGTACCGGGCCCACCTGGAAGGCGAACCGGAGCCGCCTCGCGCCCCGCTCGTAACGTTCGACTGTGAGCGGGGCAGACGACAGGGCCCCTGCCTGTTGCCGATCCGGCGGGGGCCCTGTTCTGTGCGTTGCTGCAGGTCAGCCCTCGCGCTTATCCCGCTCGACGTCCTCTGCCGCTTTGTGGGCGATGCCGTCGAGGATGTCGTGCTCGCAGACCACGACCTCCCGGGCGCCCGTGCGCCCGTGCGCTCCATGATCCGCAGCAGTACCAGGGCCCTGGCGCCGATCACGTCGACCCGGCCCGGGTGCATCACCGGGATCGCCGCACGCTGCAATCTCACCCGGGGCCGCCTTCACCTACCTCACCGCGTGGATGGTCCGCCCCCCTTGCCCGGGGCAGGTCACCAGCCGGTGATGCGGGGCCAGCGCGCTTGGATCATCGGGGCGGGCTCCGTGCCCTTGCTGCTGTCGACAACGTGGTAGCCGTGGTGCTGGGCGGCGGTGGCGCAGGCGTGGTTGGGCAGGATGCGCAGCCGGGTGCCGACCGGCAGGTCGGGCAAGTCGGTGCCGTCGCGGGCGGTGAGGGTGCCGTGTTCCTGGCTCGCGGCCGTCATGACCAGGTTCGGGATGAGGTGGCCGGCCATGTCGGTGACCAGACCGTAGCCCTGGTCCTGCGCCTGGGCGGCGGTGCCGCGGTCGCGGGACATGGCCATCCAGCCGCCGTCGGTGACGATCCACCCGTACTCGGGGCGGTGGCCGATGACGGTGACGACCACCGACAGGGCGAGGTCCTGCACCTGGCAGACGTCGAGGCCGGCCATCACCAGATCGAAGAACATGTAGTTACCGGCCCGCAGTTCGGTGACCCCAGTGAGGTCCTCGGCCGCGTGCGCGGTGGGGGTGGAGCCGACGCTGACGCAGGCCACGGGCATACCGGCCGCACGGAGACGTTCGGCTGCGGCAACCGCGCTGTCACGTTCGTTCTGTGCGGCCAGGCGCTGTTCTTCGGCGCTGTAGGCGAAGTACGACTCGCCTGCGTGGGTGAGCACGCCGTCGAGGCAGGCCGCGTCGTGCAGGATGCGGCCGATTTCGGTGAGGGCGGGGTCGTCGGGCTTGAGACCACCGCGGTGGCCGTCGCAGTCGATCTCGATCTGGGCCGGGATGGGCAGGCCGGCCTGTCCGGAGGCGTCCGCGACGAAGACGGCCTGCTCGATGCTGTCCAGCAGGACTCGCACGGTCACGCCGCGCCGCAGGAGAGCGGTGACGCGGGGGAGCTTGTGGGGATCGATGCCGACGGCGTAGGTGATGTCGGTGTAGCCGCCGTCGGCGAACGCCTCGGCCTCGGCGAGGGTGGAGACGGTGATGGGACACGTGGTGCCGTCGTTCAGAAGCGCGGCGACGTCGAGGCTCTTGGCTGTCTTCATGTGCGGGCGCAGAGTGACCCCGAGCCGGCCGGCCCTGGCCTGCAGGCGTTCGATGTTGCGCAGGCTCTTGTGCACGTCGACAACGGCGAACGGGGTGTCCGGATCCATCAGGGTCTGTGCGGCGGGGGTGGGGGTGGGGGTCACAGGGAGATGTCCATCTTCTTCAGGAGTGCCAGAGCCAGGTAGAGGTCTTGCAGTCCGATCCCGGAACTGTCGAAGACTGTGATGTCACGGTGGTCGGTGCGTCCTTGGGCGCGCAGGGTGAGGACCTCGCCGAGGGGGACGAGGACGGTGTCCTCGGGTGCGTGCTGGCTTTCGCCCATGCGGCGTGCCTGCTCGGGCAGGTCGCAGAAGACCCGTGCGCGGGCGAACAGGGCGGGGGGCAGCTCCCGCTTCCCGGGGGCGTCGGCGCCCATGCAGGACAGGTGCGTGCCGGGGCGGACCCACTCGGCCTCGAACAGGGGAGGGTCTTCGGCCCGTGCGGTGGTTGCGGTGACGATCACGTCGGCGCTCGCGCAGGCTTCCTCGGCACCGGCCGCACGTGCTGTGTGTCCCTCCGCGGTGAGTGCGGCAGCCACGGTCGCTGCGCGGGCCTTGTCGCGTCCCACGATCAGGATCTCGCCGATCGGCCGGACCCGGGCGACGGCCCGCGCCTCATAGGCGGCCTGATGGCCGGTGCCGAAGACCGCAAGGGTGGCGGCGCCGGTGGGGGCGAGCAGGTCGACGGCGAGCGCGTCGGCCGCGGCGGTCCGGTAGGCGTTCGCGGCACCGAGTTCCAGGACGGCGGCGATCCGGCCGATCCTCTGGTCGAGCAGCAGCAAAGTGGAGTGGTGACGCGGGAGCCCATCTCTCAGGTTGTCCGGCCAGTAGGTGCCGATCTTCACCCCGGCATGCGTCGCGGACGCCGACGGCTTGAGCGTGAACCGGTTGTGCGGATCGGAGCCGTGCACGGTCAGGGAAGGGAAGACCACGCCCTGCACCGTCGCGGCGAAGGCCGCGCGTGCCGCTTCCAGAGCCAGCTCCTCGTCCACGAGCGCAGCCGTCTGTTCCTCCGGGATGAACAGCAGGCCACGGCCTGTGTCCGACGGCGGGCCGGAACCGGGCGGAGAAGCAGGTGCGGTGCGTGCGGCCGGTCCGGCGTCGGTCATGTACGGCCCCTTACTTGGCGTAGTTGTAGACCGTGGCCCGGGACACGCCCAGCAGGTCCGCGATGGTCTGGGCGGCGTCGCGTCCCTCGAAGTAGCCCTCGCCCTGCAGCTGCCGCACGAGCGCCTTCTTGTCATCCCGACTCAGCGACCGGGGGGTGGCACCGCGCTCCGCCGCCAGCGCCTCTACAGTTCGGCGCAGCTCGCGCACGTTGCGGTCCCGCAAATTCTCCAGCGGGTGCTCGCGGTGCTCGACATCGGTGGCCACGAGGTTCGACAACGCCAGCGTGACCGGCGACAGGACGGACACGTCAAGGTTCAGGCACAGGGCAGCGATGTACTGGCCCGCGGCGTTCTTGATGCCGATCGACGTGCTCTTCACCGGCCGACCGTCGGGAAACTGGTTGGGGTAGTTCTGGATCACGCTCGGGTACTGCGGATCCGCGATGCGGGCCAGGCCCAGCTCCGTGGCCGAATCCCCGACCTCCCGGCCGGAGAGGTTGTTCTCGATCACCCGAATTGCCTGCTGGGGGTCCCGCAGGTCGTGCAGCACCACCTCACACAGCCCGGGAAACATGCGGCCCAACGCCACAGCGATCTTCTCCGCCTCGCGGACGAGGTGCTCGTCGCCCTCGGCCGCAGCGACGGCCACGGGACCCCTGCGGTCGCCCTCCGGCCGCTCAGCCACGGGATGCTCCACGGCCCGCCTCCATCCTGGACTCGGATTCCATCTTTAGACAATGATGCTAAAGCATTCTCCGAGCCGCGCTCAACCCCGCCGATGAGAGCGATCGCACCTGGGCGTGCATGAGCGGGCCGGGGATCTTGGATGCCATGCGCATGCCATTGTTGCTCTGCAGGGCCAGGCCCCTGAGTTTCCGGGTTGGGCAGCCTGGGCAACGGGCTACCGACTCGTGGGCCTGAGCTTGTTGTTTCAGTCGCCCACACAGCGGGAGGGGGTGTGGCGGGGTGCGCCCCTGGGGGTCCCCCCGGCCGAAGGCTGGGGGAGGGCGGGTGGCGGGGAAAACCCCCAACCGCAACCATGAGCGGACCCGCACGCGGACAACCGGCCCGCACGGAACGCACCCGCACACCTCCGGCGCAGACCCGCACTCACTGGACCGGGATGGGGGAGGGGGCGCCGGGGGAAACGGCGCGCCGCAGGCGCAACGCACCCGCACGGGACGGGCGGCCTGGCGCAGCCGCCCGCAGGCGCAAAGAACCCGCACGCAAGCACAGGCCACATCCACAGCCCCGGGTGGCGAAGGGCACCGCTACGCGGAGAGCGCGGCACCGCCCTCGGGGGCATCCGCTTCGGGGACGCACGCGAAGGCGAGGTCGTCCAGGGAGACGTCCAGCGCCGCCGCGAGGGCTGCCACGGTGAAGAAGGCCGGCGTGGGGGCGCGGCCGGTCTCGATCTTGCGCAGGGTCTCGGCGGAGACGCCGGCCGCCGCGGCGACCTCGACCATGCTGCGCTCGCCGCGGGCCCGGCGCAGCAGCGCTCCGAAGCGTTCGCCGCGTTGCCGTTCCCAGGGGGTCAGGGGAGTTCGCACCATGCCCGTGATACTAATACCGGTATAAGAATTGGGTGCCCCCAGGGGGCGGAACGAGGAGTCACGGAGATGGTGGAGATCAAGACGGACGCCGCACTGGCGGCGATGCGGGAGGCCGGGCGCGTCGTGGCGCGTGCGCTCGCCGCCGCCCGTGAGGCGGCGCGGGTCGGTGTGTCGCTGCGCGAACTGGACGAGGCGGCCCGCGCCGTCCTGGACGCGGCGGGCGCGCGGTCGCCGTTCCTCGGCTACAGGCCGTCGTTCGCCCCCACGCCGTTCCCCGCGGTGATCTGCACCTCGGTCAACGACGCCGTCGTGCACGGCATCCCCACCGCCTACCGGCTGCGGGACGGCGACCTGGTGAGCGTCGACTGCGGCGCCGAACTGGAGGGCTGGACCGGGGACGCCGCGATCAGCTTCACCGTCGGCACCCCCCGCCCCGCCGACCTGCGCCTCATCGAGGCCACACGCCGGGCCCTGGACGCCGGGATCGCCGCGGCGACGGTGGGCAACCGCATCGGCGACATCTCGCACGCCATCGGCACGGTCGCCCGCGAGGCCCGGTGCGGCATGCCCGGGGACTTCGGCGGCCACGGCATCGGCCGCCGGATGCACGAGGACCCCCACGTGCCCAACCAGGGCCGCCCGGGACGCGGTTACCCGCTGCGGCACGGACTGGCCCTCGCCATCGAGCCGATGCTGATGGCCGGGGGACGCGGCGGCTACCGTACGGCCCCCGACGGCTGGACACTGCACACCGACGACGGCAGCCGCGCCGCCCACTTCGAGCACACCGTCGCCGTCACGGACGAGGGCCCGCGCATCCTCACCGCGCTGTGACCTGGCCCTCGAGCGCCGAGCGCAGCCAGGTGTGGGCAGCCCCCGGGGTCGTTTCCCCCGGGCCCCTGAGTTCGCCCACGAGCTGCCAGTAGCGGTCGATACGGGGTTCCAGGGCGAGCATGCCGCTCAGCCGGCGGCGGAAGCCGGGGGTGTCGCTCGTGTCGAACGACCGCGCGTGGGCCGTGACGAAGCAGTCCAGCGCCTCGCCCGCGCCGGGGGCACGGCCGGCCAGGACGTCCGGTGCGGCCAGCTCGTAGGCCTCGTAGAGCCCCTCGTACAGGACGGCCGGACGGGGGCCCGCGTCGGGCCGGTGCGCCGCGAGCCGGTGCACCGCACCGGGCGGGCAGGAGGCCGAGGTGAAGGCGTGCAGCCGGGCGAAGGCCAGCACCTGCGCCGGGCCGGGCTCGTCCGGTGGCTGGGGCACGGCGAGCTCGACGACCCGGGCCAGTACGGGGGCCGGCAGCCGCGCGGGCTGCAGCCAGCGGCGCCAGAAGCGGGCCATCGGATCGGTGCTCGGGGGCACGGGGACGGCGCCGACGAGCTCCAGCCGCTCGGCGCGTTCCTCGGCGGTGCAGTCCTGCAGCAGCCGCAGCGCGGCCTCCCGCCAGCGCAGGGCGGCCAGCCGGGAGCCGAGGGTCCTCAGGTGGCCCGCGACGGCGTCCTCCAGGGCGTCCTCCCGCTCCAGGGCCCGCGCCACGTCCGGCACCGGCAGGTCCAGGGCGCGCAGGGAGCGGATCAGACGGAGGCGGGCGAGCGCCTCGGGGGCGTAGCGGCGGTGGCCGCCCGCGCTGCGGGCGGACTCGGGCAGCAGCCCGCGGTCCGAGTAGAAGCGGACCGTCTTGACGGGGACACCGGCCCGCCCGGCGAGCTCCCCGATGCTCAACGTGCCGTCGGATTCCACCGCTTGAACCTCCCTCAGGGGGAGTTCCTACCGTACCGGTGAGCGCGGGCGGCCGGGACGGCCGCTTCGCGGACCACCGCGTGCAGGGAGGCACACATGACCGTGTTCGTACTCGTTGGCGAGGCCCACACGGGCGGCTGGGTGTGGGAGGACGTCGCCGGCCGGCTGCGGGCGTCGGGCGCCGGCGCCCACCCGGTGAGCCTCACCGGCATGGCGGGGTCCGGCCGCCCGGCCGGGTCCGGAACCGACCTGGAGACCCACGTCGAGGACGTCCTGGGCGTCATCGACGGTGCCGGGTCCCCGGACGCGGCCGACGTGGTGCTCGTCGGCCACGGCTACGGCATCCACCCGGTGGTCGCCGCCGCCGACCGGCGGCCCCGACGCGTCGCCCGCGTCGTCCACCTGGACGCGGGCATGCCGCGGGACGGCGACCCGCCGCTGCAACTGGTGCCCGACCAGGAACTGCGCGCCCGGCTCACCGCCTTGAGTGCCCCGGGTGACGACACGTGGCGCATCGCCCCGCCGGCGAACGGGGCCTGGGAACGCTGGGGCAGTACGGCCGGCGTGCCCGCTGCCGCACTCGTCCGGCTCGCCGCCGACGCCGCACCCCAGCCCGCCGGGACGCTCACCCGGCCGCTGCGCCTGTCGGGGGCGGCCGCCGCCCTGCCGACGACCGGCGTCCTGTGCACCGGCAACGGTTCGAGCATCGCCATGGTGGAGGCGCTGGTGGGCCTGGGGCACCCCGGACTCCAGGCGCTCACCGACCCGCGTGTCACCTTCTTCGAACTCGCCACCGGTCACTGGCCGATGCTCTCCGCCCCCGGCGAACTCGCCGACGCCCTGCTGCAAGCGGCCGCCGGGGAAGGTCACCGGATCGCCAGGACGGATGAACTGCCCGCCCATCTGCGGCCGTTCCTCCTCGACGTGCCCGAGCGGCCCCGCGAGCGCCGCGAGCGGGCCGACCTGTACCTCCCCGGATCCGTCGACGGCGGACCCCGGCCGGCCGTGGTGTTCGTGCACGGCGGCCCGGTGCCCGCCGGCGCCCGGCCGACCCCGCGCGACTGGCCGGCCTTCGTCGGCTACGGCTGGCTCGCGGCGGCCCACGGGGCTGTCGGTGTGACCGTCGACCACCGGCTGCACGACCTCGGCGACTTCCCGCGCGCCGCCGGGGACCTCGCCGACGCGGTCGAGCGGGTCCGTGCCGATCCGCGGGTCGACGCCGACCGCGTCGCGCTGTGGTTCTTCTCCGCCGGCGGGCTGCTGTCCGCGGACTGGCTGGCGGCCCCGCCGCCATGGCTGCGCTGCGTGGCGGCCACCTACCCCGTCCTCGCGCCGCTGCCCAACTGGGGCCTGACCACGTCCCGTTTCCGGCCCGCGGCCGCGGTCCACGGCGCGGGCGCGCTGCCGCTCGTCCTGACCCGGGTGGGACGGGAGCGGACGGAGATCGCGGCGACGGTCGAGGAGTTCCTCGCCGCCGCCAAGGAGGCCGGGACGGACGTGGACGTCCTCGACCTCCCGGACGGCGTCCATGGCTTCGAGACGACCGACCACGGCGAGCAGGCGCGCGGCGCCGTGGAACGGGCGATGCGCACCGTCCTGCGGCACCTGCGGGGCTGAGGCTCAGACCCCGGCGGGCAGCCGGGAAGACGGTACGGCCAGCACCGGGCAGGCCGCGTGCGCGACGCAGTAGCGGGCGACCGAGGCGCGCAGCGCCCGCGGCAGCAGGCCGCGCGACCCGGTGCCGACGACCAGCAGGTCCTCGCTGCGGGCGGCCGCCGTCACCAGCACGTACCCGGCGGGCCCGCGGCACGTTCCGGCGCGGAAGTCCGGCATCCCGGGCGGGGCGTCGGTGCCGAAGGCATCCTCCAGCGCGACGCGCAGCCGCTGCCGTGCCTCCTGCTCCCAGTCGTGGGTGCGCGGCGGCAGCGGCACCCGGCGGTACGTGAACTCCTCCGGGGGCGGCTCCCACGCCAGCAGCGCCAGCAGTCCCGCGGACCGGGACCGGGCCTCGGCGACCGCCCGGTGCAGCGCGGCCAGACTGCCGGGAGAACCGCTCAGGCCGACGACCACCCGCCGGCCCGCACCCGGTGTGCCCCCATACGGCGACTCGATCACGGACAACCTCACTTCTCGACCTACGACCGACGGCGGCGCTCCCCGGGGGCGGCCGGTCAGCCCATCCCGGACGCATCGAGCACCGCGCGCGCCGCGGCGCCGTCGATCCGCTCGCCGAGCCGGCCCAGCACCTCGGCGCCCTCACGGAGCGTGCCGGCCGTGCGGGAGCGCCGGGCGTCCCCGTCCAGCCGGTGCCACAGCAGCGGATTCGCCTCCAGGACACGGGGATCGAGCTCCAGCCACCGGCCGTGCGCGTCCCACAGCACCAGACGCCGCGACGGACCGGGGGACTGGCGGACCACGGTCAGCGCGTCGGTCCGCACCCGCCGCTCCCGCAGCGGGCCGCGCACCGCCAGCCACCCGTCACCCGCGGTCACGCGGTCCGGGTGGAGCAGCACGAGCACGATCAGGGCCAGGCCCAGCCACAGCGCCGCACGCCGCGGGGTGAGCGTGCCCGCGACCGCGTCGAGCGGCACCGCCAGGCACAGGAAGGCGAGCGCGCAACCCAGCGCGCGCCGCAGATCGGCACGCCAATGGCGGTCACCGATCGTGTCCTGCCGCGCGGGCCGCGGAGCCGTTCGCCGTTCCATGGGGCCGACCGTAGGCAGCGCGCGACCCGCCCGGCGTGGCCCTGACGGTCCCTTGACGAGGGCCGGTCCGGTCTTTGCGTGCCCCTGACGTGCGGGGGCTCCTGACGCGGGGGATCAGCCGACGTGGACGCGGGGCCTGCGGCCGCGGTCGGGCTCGGCCTCGCGCAGCACCTCGCGGGTGACCGGGGCGACCTCGCCCTGCCCGAAGAGGAAGAAGCGCAGGAAGTTGGCGAAGGGGGTGCCCTCGGTCCACTCGAAGTAGATGTGCGGACGCTGTCCCGTGGTGTCGCGGACGTGCAGCAGGAACGCCGCCAGCGCGTTCGGGATGGACGAGCTCTCCAGGGTCAGGACGCGGTAGCGGTCGTGGAGGACCTCACCGCGGACCATCAGGCCCGCCTCGAACTCGGACGGGTCGGCGACGGTCACCTCGACGAAGACGAAGTCCTCCTCGGCCGGCAGGTCGTTGTCGGACCGGATCTGCTTGATCTTGTCCCGGTACTCGGCGACGTCCCGCCGGTCCGGCTCGTTGGCGATGAAGCGGATCGTGCGGTGGGAGATGTCCCGTACGAAGCGCTCGGCCATGTCGTCCATGCCGATGCCGGTGATGCGCAGTTCGAAGGCGCGGGCGAGCCGCGACAGCAGCGAGATCAGCATGATGCCGACGATGAAGCAGGCGCCGATCTTCACGCCGTCCGGGCGCTCGAAGACGTTGACGACCGTGGTGTAGAGGAAGACCGCGGAGATCACCCCGAACGCGATCGTCCAGTTGCGCTGTCCCGCCTTGCGGGCGGCGATGGTCACCGCGATCGCCGCGGAGGAGATCAGCACCAGGACACCGGTCGCGTAAGCGCCGCCCTGGGCGTCGACGTTGGCGTCGAAGATCCACGTGACCAGGAACGCGACCAGGGTGAAGACCAGCACCATCGGCCGCACCGCGCGCGCCCAGTGCGGCGCCATGCCGTAGCGCGGCAGGTAGCGCGGCATGAGGTTGAGGAGCCCGGCCATCGCCGAGGCCCCGGCGAACCACAGGATGCAGATCGTCGACACGTCGTACACGGTGCCGAAGGCGTTGCCCAGGTACTCGTGCGCGAGGTAGGCCAGCGCACGGCCGTTGGCCTTGCCGCCGGCCTCGAACTCGTTCGCGGGGATCAGCAGCGTGGTGATGAAGCTGGTCGCGATGAGGAAGCAGCTCATGATCACGGCGGCTGTGGTCAGCAGCTTCTTGGTGTCGCGGATGCGCCCCGCGGGACGTTCCTCGGTGTCGGACGGATCGCCCTTGACGTGCGGCATCACCGCCACACCGGTCTCGAAGCCGGACAGGCCCAGGGCGAGCTTCGGGAAGACCAGCAGCGCCACCCCGACCATCACCAGGACGTTGCCGTGCTGCGTGGTCAGCGCGTTCGACCAGTCGGTGACCACGTGCCCCGCGGTGGCCACGTGCCACAGACCGACGACCACGACGACCACGTTGAGTGCCAGGTAGAGGCCCACGAGGGCGACCGCGACGCCGATCGCCTCCAGGAAGCCCTTCATGAAGACCGCACCGAGCAGCGCGACCAGCAGCAGCGTGATGAGCATCTGCTTCCCGTGCAGCGCCTCCGTCAGGTGCGGGTTCTCGACCAGGTGGGTGGAGGCGTCGGCCGCGGACAGGGTGATGGTGATGAGGAAGTCGGTCGCCGCGAAGCCCAGCAGCGTCAGGACGAAGAGCTTGCCCTTCCAGAAGGACAGCAGCCGTTCCAGCATGGCGATCGAGCCCTCGCCGCGGGGGCTCTCCTCGGCCACCCGGCGGTACACGGGCAGGGCGCCGGCCAGCGTGACGACCACCAGCACGATGGTGGCCACCGGCGACAGCAGGCCCGCCGCCAGCGCCGCGATGCCGGGCTGGTAGCCGAGGGTGGAGAAGTAGTCGACGCCCGTCAGGCACATCACCCGCCACCAGCGCTGGCCGTGGTCCTGCCGCTCCGGGGCCGCCTGTCCGCCCTGCTGGTGCCGGGCCATGTCGGACAGGCCCTCGAGCATCCACGCGCGCAGGCGACCCGTAGGGACGGGGGAGGTCATGGATGCTCCTGACGTACTGCGACTGGTTCCCGCCACCACGAGATGGCCTGGTCAGCGTACGCACCGGTCGCCGCCCGATTCCCCGTACGGCCGCCGTGCGCCGTTAAGATTCCGTCAAGAGTCGCCGCGGGGTCCCTGACGTGTCCTTTACGCCCTGCTCCGCCCTCCGGTCAGAACCTGGGCACGAGGACGTCATGGTGCGGACCGCCCAGGACGACCTTGAGCGCGCCGGTGTCGGCGGCCGACGCGAAGACCTCGTAGGCCTCCGCCATCTCGTGCAGTTCGAAGGTGTGCGTGACGAACGCGCCGGTGGGCAGCTTCCGGGCCTCCAGTAGCCGCAGCAGGGTGGGCGTGGAGTACGTGTCGACCAGGCCCGTCGTGATGGTGACGTTGCGGTTCCACAGCTCCTCCAGGTGGAGCGTGACCGGCCCGCCGTGCACCCCGGCGTTCGCGACCCGGCCGCCCGGCCGGACCAGCCGCGTGCACATCTCGAAGGTCTCCGGCAGTCCCACGGCCTCGATCACCACGTCCGCGCCGAGCCCTCCGGTGAGGTCGGCGACCAGCTGCTCGGGCTGCTCGCCCGCCGTGACCACGGCGTCCGCGCCGAGGTTCTTCGCCGCCTGCAGGCGGGCCGCCGCCACGTCGACGGCGATCACGGTGTGCGGGGAGCACAGCTGGGCGGTCGCGACGGCAGCCAGCCCGATCGGGCCGCAGCCGACCACGGCTACCGTGTCCCCCGGCCGGACCCGGCCGTTGAGGACGCCCACCTCGTAGGCCGTGGGGAAGACGTCGGAGAGCAGGACGGCCTCGTGCCCGCTCACGTTGTGCGGCAGCGGGTGGAGGGAGGTGTCGGCGTACGGTACGCGCACGTACTCGGCCTGCGTGCCGTCGATCAGGTGCCCGAGCACCCAGCCGCCGCCGTCCAGGCACTGTCCGTAGGCCTGCTCACGGCAGAACCGGCAGCGCCCGCACCCGGAGACGCAGCTGACCAGCACCCGGTCGCCGGGCCGGACGGTGTCCACGTCCGCGCCGGTCTCGACGACCTCGCCCACGGCCTCGTGGCCGAGCACCGTACCGGGAGCGACGTCCGGCACGTCGCCCCGCAGGATGTGGAGGTCGGTGCCGCAGACCGCGACGGTGTCGACACGGACGATGGCGTCGCCCGTGTCCTGGAGGACCGGATCGGCCACCTCCTGCCAGGCGGCCCGTCCCGGACCCTGGAAGACCCAAGCCTTCATGGCGTTCCGCTCCTTCCGGCCGAGGTGTGTCCCCCTCCCAGCGTGGGCGCGGGTGGCGGCCCTCGCATCCGGCGCGGGCGGGCCGTCCGTCACACGCGGTTCGGCGTCAGCTCGAAGCGCACGTCCACGACGCCCTCCACGGACCGCACCAGGCGGTCCGCCACCGGCACCAGCGAGCGGTCGCCGAGCAGCCCGCTCAAGGTGACGACCCCTTCCTCCACGTCGACCTCCACCGACCGCCACGCACCGGGGAAGAGCCGGGCGACCACGTTCTCCCGGACGTCGCGGGCGATGTCCTCGTCGGAACGCAGGAAGACCTTCAGCAGGTCGCCCCGGCTGACCACACCCTTGAGCATGCCGCGGGCGTCGACGACCGGCAGCCGTTTGACCTGGTGCCGCGCCATGGCACGGGCCGCCTGGGCGAGCGAGGCGTCGCCGCGCACGGTCACCGCGGGCGCGGTCATCAACTGCTCCGCGGTCAGCGCGGACGCCTTGCCGGCCGCGCGTGACCCGCCGGACGCGCCCACCGGGGGCGGCTCGTCCGCACGGCGTTCCTCCTTGCGCAGCAGGTCGGCCTCCGAGACGACGCCCACGACGCGGGTGCCGTCCTCAACCACCGGCACCGCGCTGACGTGCCACTGCTCCAGGGCCCGCACGATCTCCTTGAACGAGGCGCGGCGGGTGACCGCGACGACCCTGCACGTCATCACGTCGCCCACCGTCATCGGCTGCCGGTCGGCGTTCATGGCGGCCTCCTGGACCCGGGACGGGCCCCCCTCGCTGACGAGCCCCTGGTTCCAGTCTCGGCCGGTGGGGCGGCGGGCGCACGGTCCGGCCGGTGCCGCTCACCCCGTGAGGGTGAGGGGTACCGAGTCCACGACGACCCGGTGGCCGTCCTCGGCGGACAGGACGTACGCGGTGAGGGTGCCCGGTCCGGGCCGCCCGTCGGCCGCGCGGTAGGGCACGGTCACGTCGAAGGTGCCCCGGGTGCCGCTGCCGGAGGTGGCCGCCACCCGTACGTCGGCGAGCGTGCGGCCGGAGCCGTCGGAGAGCCGCAGCCGGAACTCCGCCTCGAAGGTGTTGGCGGTGCCGTGCACGCGCAACGGGGCGGTGACGGTGTCGCCGAGGAGCGGCGACTCCACGAGGACGGCGGGGGAGAGGTCCTCGAAGTCGGCGCGGCCGAGGGGGCGGCCGCCGGCCGCCGTGCCGAGAGCCGCGGCCGGCGGCCGTCCGTCCACGCGGAAGCGCACCTTCTCCACACCGGGGAACCCCGTCGCGGTGAACACCACTTGGGCGAGCCGGGCGGGCACGGACGTGCCGGCGGCGGCGCTGTCGTCGTAGCGGCCCGAGAGGTCGACGGTGGCGACGCGGTCGCGTACGGCCAGCGACCGCAGCGCCGTTCCCGAGGGGATCGCCGTCGTGCGGTCATGGCCGTGCTCGGCGCCGTTCGGGCCGGCGAGCAGGGCCCGCAGGGCCGCGGCCGCGGTGGCCGGGCCGGAGACCGTGCGCGGCGCCGCCGAGAGCCTGCCGTCGTGGAGGAAGTAGACGGCCGCGCGGACCCGGCGGGGAGTCGCCGTGGGGGCCGCGGGCGGGGCCGCGGGCGGGGACGCGGACGTGGAGGCTGAAGCGGAGGCGGTCGGGTCCGGCGACCTGCTGCTCGCCGAGGCGAGAGGTGTGCCGGTCCGGGACGGGGTCCCGGAGGCTTCCCGGCCGGAGCCGCCGCAGGCGGACAGCAGGGCCAGGGCCAGCAGAGCGGCGGCGAGCGCCCGCGCGGGGCGTGGGGCGGAGAGCCGGGCACCGTTCATCTGAGTCCTCCCCTGCGGCATGCGCCCAGAGTGCCCGTTCCCGCCCCCGCACACCATCACCCGGGAGGGTCACCCACCGGCCCTCCGGGCGCCCGGAACAGCGCCGCCCAGAGGAAGTCCTCGCCGAAGCGGGCGGACTCGGCGGGCTCGTCGCGCATGCGCCGCAGTTCCACCTCCGTCAGGCCGGAGAAGATCCGGCGCAGCGCCTCCGGGGTGTAGGCCAGGCCGCCGTGCAGCCGGGACTCGCGGTAGAAGTCCGCGTCGTCGAGCTCGGACCCCATGCCGCCGGCCGCGAAGCACGTCAGGACCAGATGCCCACCGGGCGCCAGGACCTCGTCCAGCAGGGCGAGGTAGCTGATGCGCCGGTGCGGCGGCAGATGGTGGAAGCAGCCCGAGTCGTGCACCAGGTCGTACGGGCCGCGCAGCACCGTCCCGGCCAGGGCGAAGGCGTCACCGCGGTGGAAGCGCACGGCCGCCCCGGCCTCGTGGGCCCGCTCCTCGGCCCAGGCGATCGCGGCGGGCGAGAGGTCGACGGCGTCCACGGTGTACCCGCGCGCAGCCAGGTACCGCGCGTTGCGTCCCGGACCGCACCCGAGGTCGAGGACCCGGCCACCCGGCGCGACCAGGCCCCGGTCGAGCCACTCCACGAGGTTCTCGTCCGGCTTGTCCACGAAGAACGGCACCGGCCGGGACCGGTCCTCGTAGAACGCGTCCCACCAGTCGGCCGCCCCTTCCGTCCAGCGGTCGGCCCCCGCGGCGAACAGGTCGTCCAGGAGCCTCAGCACGTCGTCGACATCGCGGATTCCACGGTCCATCAGATCCCCTTTCCCGAGGGGACCACGCTAGGCCCCGCAACCCCGAAATCCCAGCTCAGCGCCGTTGCCCCAACCCCACGTACGCCCGCCTCCCCCGCTCCGGCGCCACGTCCCGCCCGACCGGTCCGCCCCCCGTCCCGAGCCCGCCCCCACCCCCTTTGGGCCCCGCCCCGACCCCTTCCCCAGGTACGCCGGGCACGGTTTCCCGACGGATTTCCCGGGCGGCGGCCAGGAGCGGCCGGAGCGGCTCAAGGACTAGCGCAGGGATGCCGCGTGGTCGGGGACGTAGGTCTGCAGGTCGCGGGGTGGGCGCTGGTAGCCGGTCGAGTCGGGGCGGGGCGGGAGTTCGATGGCGGGGAGCGGGACCTCCTCGTACGGGATGCCGGAAAGGAGGTGGGCGATCATGTTGATGCGGGCGGCGCGCTTGTCGTCGCTCCCGACGACGTACCAGGGGGCCTCGGGGATGTCGGTGTGCACGAACATCTCGTCCTTGGCCCGGGAGTACGCCTCCCAGCGCGTGATGGACTCCAGGTCCATCCCCGACAGCTTCCAGCGGCGGGTCGGGTCGTCCAGGCGGGCCCGGAAGCGCTGCTCCTGCACGGCGTCGCTGACGGAGAACCAGTACTTGCGCAGGATGATGCCGTCCTCGATCAGCAGCCGTTCGAAGATCGGGCACTGGTGCAGGAAGCGCACGTGCTCCTCGGGGGTGCAGAAGCCCATCACGTGCTCGACGCCGGCGCGGTTGTACCAGCTCCGGTCGAACAGCACGATCTCGCCGCCCGCCGGCAGATGGTCGACGTAGCGCTGGAAGTACCACTCGGTGCGCTCGCGTTCGGTCGGCGCGGGGAGCGCGGCGATGCGTGCGATGCGCGGGTTGAGGTGCTCCGTCACCCGCTTGATCGTGCTGCCCTTGCCCGCCGCGTCGCGTCCCTCGAAGACGACGACGAGCCGGTGCCCGCCGGCCCGGACCCACTCCTGCAGCTTGACCAATTCGACCTGCAGCCGCAGCAGTTCCCGCTCGTACACGCCGCGCGGCAGGCGGTCCTGCCGCTTCTTGTCACCCATGCCCCGGTGCCCTCGCTTCCGTAGGACGCCCACGGTACGGTCCCGGGGCGCCCGGCACGGCGGAACGGGCCCGGGCGTCCGCCGACCGGCCCACGCGGGGACTGCCGGAGCCGCCCCCCAGCGTGACGGGGGTGAGATCACGACCACCGGATGAGCTCGATTCCGTCGCCTGGACCGAGCTGTGGCACGCGTACGGCAGCGCCCTGGACGTTCCGGGCCTGATCCGCGACCTGTACTCGGGGGACGCGGAGCGGATCGACAAGGCCCTCGGCGGTCTGCACGACAACGTGCTGCACCAGGGCACGGTCTATCCGGCCACCGCCGCCGCCGTTCCCTTCCTCGCGCATGCCGTCGCGCACGTGCCCTGCCACCGGGACGGCCTGTTGCTGCTGCTCGCGGGCGCGGCGGGCGAGCGTGAACGCGCGGCGCGCAGCGATGTCGAGGAGGAGGCGCGGGTGCGGGTGGGGGCCTGCGTACCGGAGTCGCTGCCGTTCCTCGCGGACGGCGACCCGGCCGTACGGCGCGCGGCCGTCCGCGTGGCGTACCGGGCGACCGGGGCCGCCGTGCCCGCGGCCGGACTGCTGCCGCGCATCGAGGTGTTCCGCGACGCCCGATACGAGTGGGACGCGATGCGCGCGGCGGAGGCGCACTGGCGGATCACCGGCGATCCGTCGCCCGCCGTCGCGTCGCTCACGGCGCTCGCGGGCCCCACGCCCGTGGGCGTCGCGGCACTGCGGCCGCGGCTCCGGGTCTGGGCGGACTCGCGCCGGCGGCTCATGGCGACCCTGTGGGAGTGGGTGCCCGAGCATCTGCGCCCGGACGACGACGTCCTGAGGGAGACCGCGATGCGGTTGCTCGGCGAACGAGGGACGGGTGAGCCGGAGGCTCAGCCGACCGGGCCGGTACCGTCCGGGGCGCCGGCGGCGTGACCGGGGGCGGTCGCCGGGAAGGGCAGCCAGGGGCCGAGGCCGAGGCCGGGACCGTGCCCGTGCGGGCGCGGCTGCGGAATCGCCGAGAACGGGGGGAGGAACGCGGCGTCCGTGCGCTGCGGGGCGGTCCGCGGGGGCTTGGCGTCCTCCGCGGCCGGGGGCACCGGGGTGTGCGGGGCGCTGGGCGTGGGCGTCGCGGTCGGAGCCGGAGTGGTCGCCGGCGGGGTCGTCGCCGGAGGGGTGGGGTCCGGCGTGTGGGTCGGTGTCGGTGTCGGTGTCGGCGTCGTTGTGGGCGCCGACGGCGGCGTGACGCTGTGGGTGGGCTTCGGGGTCGGCGTGCTCGCGGGCGGCTTCGGATGGGCCGGCCCGGTGTGGGTGGGCTTCGCCGTGCTCTGCGCGGGCTCCGGCTTCTTCTTGGCCTTGGCCTTCGCCGGGGCCGGTCGCTTCGAGGGCGCCGTGCCGGTGTCCTTCTTCTCCTTCGCCTCCGGCGCCACGTCCCGGCGGCCGCTGTCGGCCTCGACCAGGCCGCGCTCCGGTTGCTCGGAGGCGCTCGGCGCGCTCGAGGTGACGTGGCCCTCGGACGAGGCGGACGCGCGGTCGGGCGCGGAGCCGTCGGAGCCGGACTGCTGGAGTGCCCACGCGGTGCCGCCGAAGGCCGCGGCGGAGGCGACAGCCGCGGCGGACAGCTTGAGCCGCAGGGAACGCCCGCGGCGGTGCTTGGCCTGGTTGCGCATGTGAGACGAGGACCCTTTCGGCTAGCCCCCGCCCGGAATGCCGGCTGCCGCGCTGCGCGGCCGGGGCCGGTTACGTCAGGACTCTGCGGGAGCATTCCCGCCGGCGCAAGGGCCTGACCTGCGCAGTCACCGGAACCGGAATCCGATGTTCCGAAAAGTCGCAGGTCAAAGCCATGATGAAGGGCGCAAAACGGGGCATGTGACATCGCCCACGTCGCTCACGGGGCGGAAGTCCCGAAGTGGGGCGTAGTGATCTTGGGGCTCATCTCCGCGTAATCCGGGCGGGCTTCGCCCCGTCCCGCGCAGGCCCCGTCGACGCGAAGATCCACAGGCTTGCATACTCGGGAGCGCCGTTCGGCGAGCGAAGCCGGCACACCACCACGCGGAGGCATGGACGTGGAGTACACGAAACTCGGCAGTACCGGTCTGGACGTCTCACGGATCTGCCTGGGCTGCATGAGCTACGGCACACCCGACCGCGGCAGCCATCCGTGGACGCTGGACGAGGACGCCGCCCGCCCCCTCATACGCGGCGCCGTCGAGGCCGGCATCACGTTCTTCGACACCGCCAACGTCTACTCCGACGGCACCAGCGAGGAGATCGTCGGCCGGGCCCTCGCCGAGTACGCCTCCCGCGAGGAGGTCGTGCTGGCCACCAAGGTGAACGGCCGCATGCGCCCGGGCCCCAACGGAGCGGGCCTGTCGCGCAAGGCAGTCCTCACCGAGATCGAGGCGAGCCTCCGCCGCCTCGGGACGGACTACGTGGACCTCTACATCGTCCACCGCTGGGACCCGCACACCCCGGTCGAGGAGACGATGGAGGCCCTGAACGACGTGGTGAGGTCGGGCAAGGCGCGGTACATCGGCGCGTCCTCCATGTACGCCTGGCAGTTCTCCAAGGCCCAGTACACGGCTGAGCGCCACGGCTGGACGAAGTTCGTCAGCATGCAGAACCACTACAACCTCCTCCACCGCGAGGAGGAGCGCGAGATGCTGCCGCTCTGCGCGGACCAGGGCGTCGGGGTCACCCCCTGGAGCCCGCTCGCCCGGGGGAGGCTGACCCGTGACTGGGACGCCGGCAGCGCCCGGCAGGAAACCGACGAGTTCGGCGGCACCCTCTACCTGGAGGAGGACCGGGTGATCGTCGAGGCCGTGGCATCCATCGCGGCCCGGCGCGGACTGTCGCGGGCGCAGATCGCCCTGGCGTGGCTGCTGGGGAAGCCCGGGGTCACGGCGCCCATCGTCGGCGCCGGCAAGCGGGCCCACCTGGAGGACGCCGCCGCCGCGCTGGACGTGCGTCTCACCGAGGAGGAGTTGAAGGAGCTGGAGAGCCCCTACCGGCCGCACGCCGTCGTGGGCTTCTCCTGAGCCGCCACCGGGCCGCCGTCGACGGCGTGACGTTCTCGTCGGGTGGGACAGGTCCCGGGGTTGTACGTCCGCTTGACCGCGCAGCGCGCAAAGCGCCCGCCTCCACCGCTGGGACGGGCGCTTCGGGTGCGCATGGCCCCTGCCGTACCGGGCCGATGGACACCACCGCGGACTGCCCTGTCATGCGGCCCGCGCCTTGTGAGACCGGACTGCCCGCCGGTGTGTGACAACGCGGCGGCGACGCGGGCGTTCTGACGGAGGCGTCATCGCACGCCTCACGCCTCCGGGCCCGCCCGTCGGCACCTCCGGCCCCGGGCGGAAAGGCCCCCGCCGGGGCGGGGGCCTTTCCGCTGTGGGCTACTTCGTCAGGTAGGCGTCGAGGATGGTCTCGTCGACGGTGTTGCCCTGCTTGTCCACGGCCTGGGCCTTGAACGACACGCTGCCGCCGGCCGCGGGGTTGGTGACCTGGACCCGGCCGTCGCACACGCTGAGCTTCTGCCAGTGGGCTCCCTTGTCGTAGGAGGCCCACACGCTCAGGGACTTGAGGTTCCTGCCCGCGGCGGTGCCGTGGACGGTCACCGGGACCCGCACCTTCGCCCGGGCCCTGCCCGTGTTGTCGAGGGACAGCGCGGGGGTGAAGCGCACTACGGAGGTCGGGAGCTTGGTGATCCCCGGGGCGTACTCGGAGGAGAACGTCCAGCTCGCGGTCATGCTCGTGGAGACGTCGGCGACCGCGCCGCGGTCGACCGAGACGGTCAGCCGGTAGTCGGCCCGCTCGTTCTCCGCGATGTAGAAGACGTCCATCGGGTAGATGCTGGTGTTGACGAGCTCACCGTTGCGGTAGAGGGACGTCCGCGCGCTCTCGATCGGCGAGTTGTTGTTGCTGATGTTCCCCTCGCTGTCCGAGAAGAGCGGGAGCCGTCCGTCGATCGCTTCGTCGGCACGGACCAGTCCGACGAGCCCGGCGCCCTCCGGGAGGTCCGGCCCGAAGACTCCGACGTTGAACACGTGCTCGTAGGAGCGTCCGGCCCTGAACGTCCTCGGGAGGGCGTCATAGCTGGTCTCGTAGGCGTCGTTCGCGTCGACCTGCATGAAGCCAAGCTGCCACGAGGGGTTCCCCGACAGCAGGTGCAGCGTGCCGGTGTAGGGCAGGGCGTGCACGGTGCCGAGGCCCGCACCGCCCTCGGTGCCCGGCGTGATGAAACCGGACTTCCCCTTGGCGGGCGCTCCGAGCTTCACCTGGACCTTGGCGAACTCACGCGACTTGGCGTGGTGGGTGAAGCCGGTGAGGTACCTGTCGCCGGTCGGCTGGTACACCAGGTGGTACTCGTCGTGCCCGTTGACACCGGTGGAGAAGGTGGTCATGAGCTGCTGGGTCAGCCGGTCGCCCGCGGCCGCCTTCGGGCCGAGGTGGCCGGTGCGGTACTTCGCGAGGGAGTCGGTGAAGACCCCGTAGCGGGTGCTGTATCCGTCGGACATCTCGAGGCCCGCGCTGAAGAAGCCGAGGACCTGCCGGGCGGAACGGTCGGGGACGGTGATGTCGAGCGGCTTGGCGGTGCGTGCGTCCACCGTCACCGTGGTGTCCTTGGTGACCTCGAGGTCGGGCTGGTTGAACCAGTCACCGCCCTGGTCGTACGAACCCTCCGGGTCGACCCGGACCATGCTGTTGAGGAAGTACCGGCCCTTGGGGACGCGCAGCGAGTGCACGTCGCCGCTCAGCACGGTGTTGGTGCCCTTGGCGAGTCCCGACAGGCCCTGCAGCTGAGCGTCCCAGGCGGGGGCGGGCGCGGGCTTGCCGTTGCGGTCGAGGGTCTTCACGGTGACGGTGTACATCTCCGACTCGCGGTCCACGGCGACGGCGGTGCCGATGGTCTGCCCGTCGCCGGTGGCGGTGATCCGTCCCGTGAAGGCACCGGTCGTGTCGCCGCCGAGGCGGGTGTCGGCGGTGACCTTCACGGTCGCCTCGCCGTGCGCCGGGACGGTGACCTGGTCGTCCGCGGTGAACATCCCGCCGGGCGCGGGGTTTCCGTCCGGTCCGGTGGCGTCCACGGTCAGCTTCAGGGTGACCGGGGAGTCGCCCGAGTTGCGGTAGGTGAGGTCCTTGGTGAGCGGCTGGTCGTCGGTGTGCGGCCACTGCGCGACACCGTACGAGAGCGACGTCTCGCGGGCGACGACGGTCTGCTTGATCGCCTTCCGCAGGTCGACCCGGCCCGAGCCCTGCTCGAAGGCCGTGTACCCGCCGGGCGTCGTCGAGGAGACCAGCGCGTCCTTGATGTCGTCGCCGCTCCAGTCGGGGTGCTGCTGGGCGAGGATGGCGGCGGCGCCTGCGACGTGCGGGGTGGCCATGGAGGTGCCGTTGAGGGCGATGTAGCCGTCCGCGACGGAGGGGGCGACCGTGCTCAGGTAGCTGTCGTGCGCGGCCGCGGCCCCGATGGCCACACCCGGCGCCGTCAGATCCGGCTTGATGCCGCCGTCACCGACGCGCGGGCCGGTGCTGGAGAAGGAGGCCAGCTTGTCCTGCTTGTCGACCGCGCCGACGGTCAGGGCGGCGTCGGCGCTGCCCGGCGAACCGACCGTTGCGGGTCCCTGCTCGCCGTTGTTGCCCGCCGCGATGACGAAGAGGGCTCCGCTCTCGGCCGACAGCCTGTTGACGGCCGCCTCGGCCGGATCGATCTCCGGGGAGTCGTAGGTGCCGAGGCTGAGGTTGACGATGTCCGCCTTCTCGGCGACCGCCCACTCCATGCCCGCGATGATCTGGGACATGCTGCCGCTGCCGCTGTCGCCGAGGACCTTGCCGTTGAGCAGACGCGCTCCCGGCGCCACACCCTTGTACGTGCCACCGGACTTCGCGCCGGTACCGGCCGTGATCGACGCGACATGCGTGCCGTGACCGAAATGGTCATCGGTGTCCGGCGAGTCGGAGAAGTTCTGCGCGGCGACGACCTGCCCGGCCAGATCGGGATGGGAGGTGTCGACGCCCGTGTCGAGAACGGCAACACGCGTCCCCGTGCCGTCGAACCCGGCCGCCCACGCCTCGGGGCCACCGATCTGGGGGACGCTCTTGTCCAGGCTCGCCTGGACGACGCTGTCCAGCCACACCGAGGCGATACCCGGTGCGACGGTGCGGTTCATCGCGTCGGCGGACCCGTTGGTGACCGCGGACCACAGTGCCGCGGTGCCGTTCGCGGGCGCGGCAACGGCATCGGCGTTGACGCTCGGCAGCGTGCGCCGGACCTCGGCGCCGCCACTGGAGCGCAGGGCCGTCCTGGCGGCCGGCCGGGCCGCGTCGTACATCACGATGAGCCGCAGGTCCTGGCGGTGCGCGTAGGCCGGCGTGCTCAGGGTGGTGATGTCGAACAGCCGCCGGTCCACCCGGCCGCTGTCGACGAGGCTCCGGGCGTCGTCGGGCAGGGCGTAGGTGTGGCCGTCGCGGGTCTCCACCCGGATGGGTATGTCCTCCCGGCCCTTGGCGGGACGCGCGGCAACGATGTCGCCCTTGGCGTTCACCGCGATGCGGTCACCGGTGATCAGCGGGATCCACCGTTGTGCCCCGGTGCCGTCCGAGGCATGCTCGGTGCCGAGGCCCGTTCCGAGGGCCGGGGCCGAGAACGGTGTGGCCGGCGATGCCGTCCCGGTGGGGTTGGTGAGCGCCAGGGACGCCGATGGGGTGGCGGCGACCAGCAGCATGCTGATTCCCAGGACCGTGCCGATCGCAGGTCTCTTGGATGTGAATTTCACGGTTTCCTCTCGCTCATTCACCCCGCGCCAACGCGTGGGTTTCACGGTGGACTTGAGGTGCGCCGCACAGCGAAGCACCAGTCCCGAGAGGGTGTCAACGGGTGGATCTTGGATGGATGAAAGGTAACGAGGTCGCCAACTGATGAATTATGTACGGCGATACCGCACTTTTCTGCGCCAATCCGCTCGCCGATCGGCAGGGCGGGTGCGCATCGGATGCCACCTGCGGTGATGTGGGCCGACCAATATTTCAGGGAAGACCGTCGATGCATGAGGGCCGGCAGTCCTCGGGCCGCCCTCGTGCGGAATCCGGCGGGAATCGGAGAATTCCCCGGCATCCCCATTCGAAGGACCGGATGCGAAGGGGCCGACTATCCCGCGGCGGAATCCGGCAGGCCGAAGTCCGAAGTCCGAAGTCCGAATCGCCGAACCCGGCACAAACGTGCCGGCGGCTCGATGTCGCAGCACACGGCGCGGCCGTCACCTGGTGTCACGTGTCGTGCAGCGGTCCGGTCAGCGCTGTCGGGGGTCGCCGCCACGCCTCGAGCGTGTCCGGTGACGGCACCGGCATTCTCGCCGTCAACACCCCGATGCGGTCGTGGCCAACCTCTCGCGGGCCGGAGTGCACATCAAGTCGTGGTTCGGCGTGGTGGCCGAACTCGTCGCCGACTGGCGCCGCGACGAGGCCAACGGGTGGCCGCTCGCCGTGGGAGCGGTCCACGACCACCTGCCCAGTTGGGGCTACCTCCTGGACACCGACATGGCCTACGGGACCGGCCGGAAGACGCCACCGGACTGGTTCGAGAAGGGGCACTCCGAGCCGACCGGCCGCACTCCGGCCGTGGGTACGCCGGAACTCGGCGGGTGACCGGGACCGCGCCGGTGGCTGTTGTGCGGACCGGTCGACCCGCGGGGTGACTCGGCCTGCGCCATGGAGTCATGGCGTCATGGAGTCATGAAGCGTTGGGACGCGGGGCGCGCAGGTGCGCCCGTTGCCGGAGCTCGTCCTCGTCGACGAAGACGAGCATCGGCTGCCCCGGCGCGCACAGCATGGTGACGACGAACGTGCTCGGCGCATCGGTCAGGGCGTTGCCGTCCTGGTAGTGGATAACGTCACCGCCCGGCTCCCAGAAGGTCTCACCGGCGCTGACCAAGCGTTCCGGCTCGCCTTCGAGCTCGAACCGGATGGTGCCTGACATCACGTAGCCGAAAGCCGGACCGGAGTGACGGTGCGGTGCTGCCCCGGGGTGGCCGGGGGGCCACTCGACGAGGACGGTCATCCCCGAAGCGCCCTCGGGCAGGAACGGTGGCCTGACCTCCTGCAGCACCTTGACCTCGGGTGGCAACGAGTGCCCCCCGGCCCCTTGTGCGGAGTTCCCTTCCGACATGCGCCGTACCTCCCTGATGGTCGTGCGGGGATGGAACCGTGCCGTGCGGACGTCTGCTCGGGATGATCGGGGGCGAACATCGCTCCCCCTCCGCATGCGCTGGACCGGGACCGTCAGGAAGCGGCGGGTGGGATGTTCTGGTTCGCGCGGAAGAAGTTGTGCGGGTCGTAGGTGTTCTTGACCGCTGCCAGCCGGTCGTAGTGGCCGCGGTAGGTGCCCTGCACCCGGTCGGGCTTCTCCTCTTCGCCGAGGAAGTTGATGTAGCCGCCGCCCATGGAATGCGGGTGCAGATCGGTCCAGTAGTCGACGCACCACTGGCGGATCAGCCCGGCATTGGCGGGCTCGGGGTCGATGCCGGCGATGACGCCGGACCACACCGCGTGCCGGTAGGCCCAGGCCGTGTCGTCGGTGCCGATCCGGCGGGTCGCCCCGTCGACCGGGTACAGGTGCATCGTGGACAGGCCGGTGGGGAGGTTCTCGCCGTACTTCTCGTGTACGGCGATGGCCTCCTCCGGGACGGCGTCGAAGAAGTCGCCGCGCCAGTACCACTGCAGTCCCTTCGGCATCAGCCCGTCGAACATGCTCTGCAGCGCGGGGTAGGGCATGGGGCCGGTGAAGTGGAACGCCGGCGGTCCGGGCTCGTTGACGACGGCCAGCGCCTTCTCCAGGGCGTCCGCTTCGAGGCCGCCCGTGTGGCACCACACCACGCCGCACACCTTCCGGCCGTGGATCGGCTCGGGGAAGGGCGGCCCGGGCGGCACCGTCAGCAGGGCGAAGAAGCCGCTGAGCTCCTCGGGTGCGGCGGGGAGGAACTCCCGGTACCACCGGAGCACTTCGCGAGTGCGGTCCACGGGCCAGACGGTCAGCGCCACGCCGACGGTGTCCACGGGGTGCAGCCGGAAGGTGAACGAGGTGACCACACCGAAATTGCCGCCGCCGCCCCGCAGGGCCCAGAACAGGTCGGGGTGCTCGTGCTCCGAGGCGGTGACGAACGTGCCGTCGGCAAGGACGACGTCGGCGGACAGCAGGTTGTCGATGGTCAGCCCGTACGTGCGGGTCAGATGCCCGTGGCCGCCGCCGAGGGTGAGTCCGCCGACGCCGGTGGTCGATATGATCCCCGCGGGGGTGGCCAGGCCGAAGGCGTGTGCCGCGTGGTCGAGGTCGCCCAGTTCGCTTCCGCCGCCCACGCGCGCGGTCCGCGTCCCCGGGTCGACGTGCACCCACCGCATCGGCGTCAGGTCCAGCGTCAGTCCGCCGTCGGTCAGGCACAGCCCCGGACCACTGTGTCCGCCGCCGCGCACCGCCAGGTCCAGCCCGGTGTCCTGGGCGAAGGAGATCACGGTCCGCACGTCCGCCACGTCGACGCAGCCGGCGATCGCCGCCGGGTGCCGGTCGATCATGGCGTTGTAGATGCTGCGGGCCTCGTCGTAGCCGGGGTCACCCGCCGTGACGACGGGCCCCCGCAGCGCCTCTCGCAGGCCCTGGAGCGCCTGCCCGTTGATACGGCCCATGACGAACACCCCTGCTCATGTGTGTGGCGTTCTTCAGCATGTGGGGAATGACCGGGACGCGAGGTCCGAGCCGCATGCCGGGCGGGACGCGTACCCTCGCGCGCCTGTGACGGGGACCGGCACGGTGCGGCAAACCCGCTGATTCCATTGTTCGCCCGGCCTCCGCCTCGCGCACGTCGCATCCGATCCGGCGCCGACGTGCAGGGGGCACGTCACGGACAGGTCCGCGCCCTCGGTCGTCGCCGGTTCCGAAGCCCGGAAGGCGGTGCGGACGACGCTTCCCGCACGTGCTCGGACGAGGGCCGGCACCAGGGCCGACGCTCCTCGTGCGCTTCCGGCGCATCCCCCCGTGGGCCGGCGGCGCGGTCCACGGGCGGGCGCATAACGTCCCCTCAAGGGGCTCGCCCGCCCACCGGCGCCGGCCTGATTCCACGCTATGCCGACCGGGCGGAGCCTCAACCCGGGGCAACGCGGACCGTGTCCCGGCCGGGAGGGCGATGTTGGTCTAGACCTTGACAGGTATAGGCCAATCCGGTTCATTGCTCAGTGCGAAGCGCAACAACTCCCCCCACACAAGGAGCAGTTACGGTGATGCGACGTACCCTGGCCGCCCTGACCACACTCACGGCTGCCGCCGGCCTGGCGGTGGCCCTCCCCGCCGGCACGGCTTCCGCCGCGACCTGCGCCACGCCGTGGAGCGCCGGCGCCGTCTACACCGGCGGCATGAGCGCCTCCTACGGCGGACACAACTGGCAGGCCAAGTGGTGGACGCAGGGCGAGACCCCCGGCACCACCGGCGAATGGGGCGTCTGGGCCGACCAGGGGGCCTGCGGCGGCGGCACGACCGACCCGGGCAACCCCGGCAACCCCTCGGGATTCGTGGTCAGCGAGGCCCAGTTCAACCAGATGTTCCCGAACCGGAACTCCTTCTACAGCTACAGCGGCCTGGTCGCGGCCCTCTCCGCGTACCCCGGCTTCGCCAAGACCGGCAGCGACACGGTGAAGAAGCAGGAGGCCGCCGCCTTCCTCGCCAACATCGCCCACGAGACCGGCGGACTGGTCTACATCGTCGAGCAGAACACCGCGAACTACCCGCACTACTGCGACACGAGCCAGCCCTACGGCTGCCCCGCCGGCCAGGCCGCCTACTACGGCCGCGGCCCGATCCAGCTGAGCTGGAACTTCAACTACAAGGCCGCCGGCGACGCCCTCGGCATCGACCTGCTCCACAACCCCTGGCTCGTCGAGCAGGACGCCGCCGTCGCCTGGAAGACCGGCCTCTGGTACTGGAACACCCAGAGCGGCCCCGGCACCATGACCCCGCACAACGCCATGGTGAACCAGGCCGGCTTCGGCCAGACCATCCGCTCGATCAACGGCTCCCTGGAGTGCGACGGCCGCAACCCCGCGCAGGTGCAGAGCCGCGTCAACAACTACCAGCGCTTCACCCAGATCCTGGGTGTCGCCCCGGGTGGCAACCTCACCTGCTGAACCATCTGACCTGCGCGCAGCGGACCGTGCACCGTTGAACGGTGCATGACGCCGCCTCCCCCCGAGCGGCGGCCCGGGGGGAGGCCGCCGCTCCGCGCGCTGAATCCGTCGTGGAGCATGCCCATCCCCGTGACGTCGCTGCTCAAGGCGGTTGCGGGGACGGACGACGGCCCGTATCGCCGCGCGCGCGAACCTCAGATTTCCGCCTGATTCCCGGACGGCGGCAACCTCTCGTTCACGGGTTCGTCGTCGTGGGACGGCTTGCTGGGAGGCGAAGTTATCTAGACAACTTTGCCCACCCGTACGCCGCCGCGGCGGCGCCGGGGCGGAGAGGACCCAACACCGTGCCATCCCTCTCACAGGTCGCCGCATCCGGGAGCAGCATCGCGCTCGACTCCACGACGCCTCCGCAACGCGGCGACAAACTCACCTTCACCTGGTCGACGGACGCTCCCGACCCCAAGAACTGGATCGGCGTCTACGACGGCGACCGCCGCCCCGGCAGCGGCAGCGGCTCGCTGGTGTGGACGTACGTCACCGGCACCTCGGGGAGGACGACCCTCGACACCTCCGGACTGAGCGGCGGCCCGTACACCGTCTACCTGCTGGCCAAGGACGGCTACGGCATCCTCGCCGAGACCGAGCCGTTCAGCTTCGCCGGCCCGCCCACCGGCGACTCGGTCGAACTGACGACGCCCCACCCCTTCGAGGGCGACAAGGTCTCCTTCCACTGGACGACCGACGCACCCCACGCCAAGAACTGGATCGGCGTCTACGACGGCGACCGGGTCCCCGGCAACGGCGCCTCCCTCGCCTGGGAGTACACCCCCGCCGCGTCCGGCGACATCACCATCGACACCTCCGGTCTCAGCGGCGGGCCGTACACCGCCTACCTGCTGGCCAAGGACGGCTACGGCATCCTGGCCCGCACCGCGCCCTTCAGCTTCGTGCCGCGCCCCGTCATCCCTCGGCCGCACGCGGTCGTGGACGCCGTCACGACCGCCGCGCAGACCGCGGGTACCGCCTTCTCCGTCGAACTGGGGGGCCTGTGGATCAGGCCGGAGGGCAACGCCGAGGGCGGACCCACCTTCAAGCGCACCGGCGGCGACCCGTGGCTGACCGTCGACGCGGACGGCACCGTCAGCGGCAAGGCACCGGCCCTCGCGCCGCGCACGCCCGGCCGGCTGGTCGTCTCCGTCACCGACAGCGCCGTCGGCAGCGACACCGTGACCGTGCAGGTGCCGGTCCGCGCGAGCAAGGACCGGCTGACGCTCAAGGTCGCCACGCTGAACCTGTGGGACGCGGGCAGCCACGTCGACGGCACGCTGGAGAAGCAGCTGCGGCTGGTGCTGACCCAGGGCCTCGACGCCGTCGCGCTCCAGGAGTGCGGTGACGACGGTGCCCGGCGGCTAGCCGCCGCGCTCGGCTGGCACGCGTACCAGGCCGGCGGCCTCGGCATCGTGAGCCGCCACCCGCTCGGCGACCCCCTCGCCCCCACCGCCTCGCTGCCGGCCGCCGCCGTGACGCTCCGGCTGCCGGGCGACCGCACCGTGCGGCTGTGGACGGCGCAACTGGACGAGGCCGACTACGGGCCGTACGCCGTGCTCGCCGGTCGCACCGCCGCGCAGGTCGAGGCCGCGGAGAGGACCACCGCGCGCTACCGGCAGACGCAGGCCCTGGTCGCCGCCATGCGCCGGGACATCGCCTCCCGCGGTCCCGTCGTGCTGGCCGCCGGCCTCGCCTCGCCGTCGCACCGCGACTGGACGAGCCGCACCTCGTCCGCGCACGGGGGGACCGGCCGGCTGCGCTGGCCCGTCACCGAGGCCCTGGAGGACGCCGGCCTCACCGACGCCTTCCGCGCCGAGCACTCCAATCCCGCGAAGGACCCCGGCACCACCTGGTCGCCCGTCAGGCCGCAGCACGAGGGCGGCGGCGCCGAACCCCAGGACCGCATCGACCAGGTCCAGTACGCGGGCCCGCTCAAGGTCGTCGAGGCGCACACCCTGGTCACCGGCCGGCCCCGGCCCGTCCCGGACACCGCGGGCAACGGCTGGCCCTCCGACCACGCGGCCGCCGTCGTCACCTTCTCCCTGTCCGCCCGCGGCTGACCCCGAACGACCCTAAGGACACACTCACCCATGACCGAGTTCAGCCGCCGCGCATTCATCGGCACCGCCGCGGGAGCCGCCGCAGCCGTCGGGCTCCCCGGCACGGCAGAGGCCGCCGGGCACGGCCCGCGGCACGGCAGCATCGAGGACGTCAAGCACGTGGTGATCCTCATGCAGGAGAACCGCAGCTTCGACCACTACTTCGGCACCCTCAGCGGCGTACGGGGCTTCGGCGACCGCCAGGCGGCCGTCCTGGGCAACGGCGACCCGGTGTTCCGCCAGCCCGCCCGCGGGCGCGAGGAGGGCCACCTCCTGCCGTTCCGCATGGACACCACCAAGTACAACGCCCAGAACGCCGGCGGCCTCCCGCACGACTGGGACAGCGGCCACTCGGCCGTCAACAACGGCGCGATGGACAAGTGGGTGTCCGCCAAGGGCGAGCGCACCATGGGCTACTTCACCCGCGAGGACATCCCCTACCAGTACGCGCTCGCGGACGCCTTCACCCTCTGCGACGGCTACTTCTGCTCCCTGAACGGGCCCACCGACCCCAACCGCCTCTACCTCTGGACCGGCACCGCCGGCCCCGGCGTCGACGGCACCACCGGCCCGTGGACCGACAACACCCCCGTCACCGGAAACCCGGTGGCGGACTGGACGACCTACGCCGAGCGGCTGGAGGAGGCGGGCATCACCTGGCGCGTCTACCACAACCCCGACGGCTCGGACGACGTCAACGGCGACTACGACGACAACGCCCTGTCGTACTTCAGGCAGTTCCACGAGTTCCCCAAGGACGACCCGCGCTACGTCAACGCCATGACGAAGTTCGACCTCACGGCGTTCGACCAGCACTGCAAGGACGGCACCCTGCCCACGGTCTCCTGGCTGGTGGCGCCGTACCTCTTCTGCGAGCACCCCGACGCCAGCCCCGACTACGGCGCCCACTGGGTGAACACCGCGTTGCAGTCGTTGTTCTCCAACCCCGACGTGTGGAAGCACACCGTCTTCCTGCTCATGTACGACGAGAACGACGGCTACTTCGACCACGTCATCCCGCCGTTCCCCGAGCCGGGCACCAAGGACGAGTTCGCGAACGGCAAGGCCATCGGCCTGGGCAGCCGGGTGCCGCTGTGGGTCGTGTCTCCGTGGTCGCGCGGCGGCTGGGCCAACTCCCAGGTGTTCGACCACACGTCGGTGCTGCGCTTCCTCGAGCGGGTCACCGGGGTGAAGGAGCCCAACATCTCCGACTGGCGGCGCACCGTCTGCGGCGACCTCACCAGCTGCTTCGACTTCACCAAGCCCGACTACAGCATCCCCGCACTGCCGGACACCGTCGCGCTGATGGCCAAGGCCGACGCCAACAAGTCGCTGCCCGCGGTGAAGGTGCCGGACCGTTCCACCATGCCCGGGCAGGAGGAGGGACGGCGGCCGCACCGCCCGCTGCCGTACCGGCCGTGGGCCGACGTGACCGTCGACCGCGCCACGGGCAAGGTCACCTGCCGGCTCACCAACGACGGCACCGTCGGCTACCACTTCACCGTGCTGCCCAACACGGCGCTGCCCTTCACCGGCACGCCGTTCACGGTGCCGCCGCGCTCCTCGCGCACCTACGTGTGGGACGCGGCGGCCACCGACGGCCGCTACGACTTCTCCGTGCACGGCGCCGACGGCTTCGTCCGCCGCTTCTCCGGGACGATCGTCCCCGACGGCCAGGACGACGTCGCCGTGCCGGCCGTCACGGCCACCCTGCGGCACGACGGGCGGCCGGAGAACGCGGCCGTCGAGTTCTACCTGCGCAACGACGGCGGCACCGAGGCGGCCTTCACGCTCACGCCGAACGACTTCGCGGGCAGGGAGCAGACCGTGTGGGTCCGGGCGGGCGATCGTACGCGGGTGACCTGGCGCACCGACGGCGGCCGCTACGACGTGACCGTCACCGCGGGCACCGGCACCCGCTTCGTCCAGCGGTACGCGGGAACCGTCCACGCCGTGTGACGCGCGCCGGAGGGGACGGGGACGGGCCGCCGCCCGGCCCCCGTCCCCTCCCGGTAGGGTCGGGGGAACCGGCCGCGGGTGCGGCCCGCACGGCACGAGCAGCGCAGGAGACCACGGTGCGGCAGGAGCAGGGCACCCCGGACGAGGAGCTGCGCTACCGCAAGGTCGCGGCCGGACTCCGCGAGGCGATCATCGCGGGCGAGTACGCCGCCGGCACGAAACTGCCCCCCGAGGGCACCCTCGCCGAGCGCTACGGCGTCTCGCGCGGCACGGTCCGGCACGCGCTGGCCGTGCTGCGCTCGGACGGCCTGGTCACCTCGCGCCGCGGGACCCGCCGCACGGTCCTCGGCGGCCCGCGGGCGCAGAGCTTCTCGGAGCTGCTGAGCTTCACCAACTGGGCCCGGTCCATCGGGGAGACCCCGGGCGGCCGGGTGGACAGCGTGGTGCGGCGGCCCGCCGAGCCCTCGGAAGCCGGTCAGCTCGGCCTGGAGGACGGCGCCGAGGTCTACCTGGTGCTGCGGGTGCGGACCCTGTCCGGGGAGCCGGTGATGGTCGAACGCTCCCTCTACCCGGCCCGGATCGGCGCGCTGGTGGCAGCACTGCCGCCCGACACCGTCTCCCACACCGAGGCACTCGTCGCCCACGGCGTGCTGTTCACCGACGCCGACCACACCATCGACCTCGCATGGGCCGACGCCGACGACACCCGCCTCCTGGACTGCCCGCCCGGGCAGGTCCTGCTGCGCGAGCGGCGCCGCACCACCGATCCCGAGGGGGCGCCGGTGGAGTGGTCCGAGGACCGCTACCTGCCCGGCACCATCGCCTTCACGGTGCACAACTCCGTGGCGGCCTCCACCCTCGGCCGCCGCCACAGCCCCCGCCCGGAACGGGGCTGACCGTCCCGGAGCCGCGAGCAGGCCACCGGCTTGCTGCTGCCTCTGCTGCCTGGGCACCTCGGTGGGGTGGGGCGGAGTGGGGGCGTGGTGCCGCCGGTGTTCGGCGGTCGCGCCGTCTCGCTCCCTGCGGTCGCACAGCGGCGGGCTGCGGATGGGGAGGGTGGGGGCGGGCCTTCGCTGCGGTGTGCGGGCGGGTGGTCGGCGGGGGTTCAGGCGCCGGAGCGGGGTCCCTCTCCGGTGGCATCGGTCTCGTTTCCGTCCGCGGGTACAGATGGCTGGTTGCCACGCCCACTCTTCGTGGGTGGCGCGCCTGCCGTGACCTGCGTCTGCGGGTGATTCTCCGGCAGGCACCCGGCTTGGGGGGTGTCTTTCCGAGATCGGGCTCTGTTCCGCCGAACATATCGGCGAAAGCGAGCCCGATGTCCCGCTCGCCCTTCGACAGCACCTCGAATCATCCGCAGACGCCGGTTACGGCGGGCGCGCCCACCATCCACCGATGGCGTGGAAGCGGCCATCTGTACCCGCTGACGGCAACGAGACCCCCGCCACCAGAGAGGCACCCCGCTCCGGCGCCTGAACCCCCGACACCCACCCGACCGCACACCGCCGACCAACCCCAGGCCGCCACCCTCCCCATCCGCAGCACGCATCCTTGCGACCGAAGGGAGCGAGACGGCGCGACAACCAAACCACCACCGCCACCACCGGAGCCACCCCCGCCTCCTCCTGGCCCGAACCCGGCCGGCACCTCCGCAGGGCTCTAGCCGCGCATCAGCGCGGTCAGCAGCGGGAGGAAGTGCTCGAAGGGCGGCGTGACGGCGTCCGGGTCCTTCGCCTCCTCGTCCCAGCGGCGGACGGCGACCGCGTCCGCCGCGCCCGGCAGCCCGGCGAACTCCGCTGCCTGACGGGGTGTCATGACGCCGCCCTGGACCTCCAGGGTGTACTTGGAGGCCTCCGACAGCCGGTCGTGGTAGCCCGGCTCGACGGCGCAGAGGTAGCGCTTGGCCGCGACGTGCAGCCGTACCGGCTCGGTGACCTCGGGGCCGAACCAGCGGCCGAGCAGGTCGGCGCCGGTGTGGCTGTGCCGGTTGTCGTGGCCGGCCATCAGGTCCCGGCCGGTGACGACCTCGCCCTCCACGTGCCCGATGTCGTGCAGCAGCGCGGCGGCCACCAGGTGCGGCGGGGCACCGGCGGCCTCGGCCCGGGCTCCCGCCTGCAGCATGTGCTGGGCCATGGTGACGGGTTCGCCCAGGTACTCCGCCGAGACCGCGCCCGCGAACAGCTCGGCGAGCGGCTCCAGGGTGTCCGTACGGCGCAGCACGGCCAGGGTGCTCGCCAGCCCGTCCAGGTCGGCGTAGCAGCCCTGCAGGTGGCGCGCCCCGTCCTGGGCGAAGGCGGTACGGGCGTGCAGCAGCCGGGTGTTGTCGAAGACCAGGCAGTCGCCGGGCGCGAGCCGCAGGTCCAGCTGCAGCTCGGGGCGGAGCAGCAGCTCGGCGAAGGTGCGGTAGGCCGCGTAGAACGCCTCCAGTTCGTCCGCGGCCATGCGCAGCGTGCCGATCGAGCGGTTGTTGAAGCGCACCTCCCGTACCCGGCCCAGTGGGTCGGTGCCGATCAGCGGTCGGTCGGCGCGCAGTTCGGTCCCCGCGTCGCGGAAGACGAAGGGCACGGGTGTGCGGGTGAGCACGTCGAACGCCTCGGGGTTCTCGCGGCGCAGCAGTGCGGCCGCCGCGAAGCCGTCGACGAGGCCGGAGTCGCCGCCGGCCGCGTCGTTGACCAGGCAGTGCAGCAACTGGAGCGTCGGAACGGGGTCCCGGTACGGGTTGTCGGTGTGCGGCGTGATGGCGGCCGAGGTGAAGGCCAGGTTGTTCGGGTCCGGTTCGACGCGCACGTCGAAGAGCTTTCCGTAGTTGGTCTCGCGGACGTACCCGAAGGTCTCCGCCACCTCGAGCACCTGCCCCTCCCGCCCGGGCACACCGCGCAGCAGCATGAAGCCGAGCCGCAGCACCGACTCCAGCATCCGGGCGCGAACGCCCGGCTCGCCGAGGTACTCCTCCCAGCCGGCCTCGGGCAGCCGCCCGGGGACGTCGCGCGCGGTCCACAGCTCCTTCCCGGCCTCGGTGCGCAGGTCACCGTGCCCGGTCCGGCCGGGCCGGAAGGCCTCCAGCCACGTCAGCGGATACGTCGAGCGGTGCCCGTCGGGTTCCCAGACCACCTCCACGGCGGCGGACCCGCCGTCCCCGGCGGCGTCGGCCGCCGAGCCCACCCGCAGCCCGGCGGGCAGGGCGACGATCTGGAACAGCTTCTGCCCGGACCGCGGGTCGCGGCACTCGGCGCAGGGGCAGTTGTCACGGAGCCACATCGCCGGCAGATCACCGACGGGGAAGCTGGGAAGGGCGGACACGGTCACTCCTCGGGGGAAAAGTTGTATAGCCAACTTCTCCGACCGTCACAGGCGGAGGCGACAGGGAGGTGACCCCGGCATGGCGCGGCGGCGAACACCCCGGCACGCAAGGAGGGGGACACCCGGCGGCGTTGCTTGTAGCATGGCAAGGCAGTTACCGACCGGTAGGTACGTCGGTGAGGGAGCGGGACCACCCAAGGAGCAGACATGCCCACGCTCGACCGCCAGGACGACGTCTTCATCCTCGACCTCGGGGACACCGAGAACCGCTTCCATCCGGACTGGCTCGCGTCCGTCGACGCGCTCCTCGACGAGGTGGAGAAGGCGGAGGGGCCGCGGGCCCTGGTCACCGCGGCGACCGGCAAGTTCTGGTCCAACGGACTCGACCTGGAGTGGCTGTTCGCCCATGCCGACCAGGCCGGCGCCTACGTCACCGGCGTACAGGCGCTGCTCGCCCGTTTCCTGACGCTGCCGGTGGCCACCGTCGCCGCCCTGCAGGGCCACACCTTCGCCGCGGGCGCGATGCTTTCCCTGGCCCACGACTTCCGCGTGATGCGGGCGGACCGCGGCTACTGGTGCCTGCCCGAGGCGGACATCGACATCCCCTTCACCCCGGGCATGTCGGCCCTCATCCAGGCCCGCCTGCACCCGCAGACGGCCCACGAGGCCATGACCACAGCGCGCCGTTACGGCGGCCTCGACGCGCTGGCCGAGCGCATCGTGGACGGTACGGCGGGCGAGGACGAGGTCCGCGAGGCGGCCGTCGCCGTGGCCCGTCCCCTGGCGGGGAAGGCGGGCCCGACCCTCGGCACGATCAAGACCCGCATGTACGGCCCCGCGCTGGAGGCCCTCCGCCAGGAGGACGTGCCCCTCGGCTGAGCCGGTACGCCGAAGGCCGCCCGGACCGACCGGGCGGTCCGGGCCGCCGGGTTCAGCGGGGGTCGTCCAGCCAGTCGCCCGGGAGGTCGTCGCGCACCCGGTCGAGCGCCTCCGCGGTGCGGGCCCGCGCCGACAGCCAGGTGCGGTCGTCCTCGCGGAGTATGACGTCGGTCCCGGCGTACCAGCGCGCGCCCAGGCCCTCACCGGGCGGGTAGGCGGGGAACGGCAGCGGGGTGAACCGGCCGCCCAGGGCCTCGAACTGGCCCTTGTCGACGACCTCGCGGGAGTCGCCGAGCTCGGACGGTTCGTGCAGCGACTCCGACAGGACGATCTCGACGCACGCCCACGAGAAGCGGTCCAGCCACGCCGACCACCGCTCGGCCTCCTTGTCCGCGAGGTCCGGCTTCATGACGACCGGCGGATCGGGCTTGTGGAGGTCGGTGAGGAGGATGCCCCACGACGCGGCGCCCTGGTTCTCGTACCGGAAGACCAGCGCCTCCTCGCGGGAGTCCACGTGGAGCTCCGCCGGGGCGAGCAGCCTGTCGTGATTGCTGGTCAGGTCGGCGCGCCGGCCGAAGAGCCGGTAGGCGTCGCGCAGTACGGCGGGGAGGGCGAGGCCCAGGCGCTCCTCGGCGGCGGCCAGTTCGGGCTCACCGTACCCGTCGCCGTCCCGCAGGGGCGAGAGCCAGTGTGCGGCGAAGCGGCGCACGAACCGCAGGGCCCCGGCCGGGTCGGTCATGCCCGCGGCCAGCTCCCGCCGCACGTCGAAGTCGGCTGTCATGCCGCGCACGTTATCGCGCCGCCGGACCGTGCTCGCCGCCGCGGACCGAGCGCGGCCCGGCGAAGGCCTCGTTCCGGCAGGAGGGCGGCGACGTCCCGCCACCGGTCCGCGTCCTGGACCACGCGGCCGAGGCGACCGCGAGGCGGGGCCGGTCAGCCGGCGTGGGCGAAGGAGTGGTGCTCGTGGGCGACCACCCAGCGTCCGTCCCGCTTGCGCAGCCCGAACGTGAGGCGGAGCCGGGCCTCGGGGTCCCGGGCGAAGTCCTCCGCGGTTCCGCAGCGGAGCAGGGCGTGCGCGAACGCGACGTCGCCGCCGACGGTGACCTCCAGGGACACGATCTCGAACGACGCGCCCATGGCCTGCCAGGCGAAGAACGGCGGCCACACCTCCCGGTACGCGGCGAGGCCCCGGACGCCGTCGTGGGGCGGCGGCACGTCGAACATCACGATGTCCTCCGCGTGGCCGGCGACCACGGCCCCGAGGTCGCCCCGGTGCACCGCCTCCGCCCAGTGCTCGATCAGCGCCCGGATCCGCGCCTCGTCGTCCCGCATGGTGCCCGCCCTCCCGTGCCGCCGGTGCGGCGGCCACCGTCCGTCGTCATCCTGTCACCCGTGAGTGACGGGACGTGTGGGGCGCGTGGGCGGGAATCCGCGAGTTGGTGCGGCGGCGTGCCCGCCGGATTAGCGTGCGGATATGGCAGTACGCTTCCCCGCTTCGGTCACCATCGACGGCCGGTACGCGCGGCTGGTCCCGCTCTCGCCGCTGCACGTCCCGGCGCTGTTCGCCGCGGCGCGCGCCGACGAGGGGATGTGGCGCTGGCTGTCGACGACGCCACCCGGTTCACCGGGCGAGATGGCCTCGCTGGTGGAGCAGCGGCTGGCGCAGGCCGCCGCGGGCGAGTCCGTGGTGTTCGCGGTCGTCCCGCACGCCACGGAGCGCCCGTCGGGCTGGGCCGCGTACATCGACATCTCGGTCGTCGACGAGCGCGTGGAGATCGGCTGGAGCTGGCTGGACCCGGCCCTGTGGGGCAGCCCGGTGCACCTGGAGACCCACTTCATGCTGGTCTACTACGCCTTCGAGGACCTGGGCTTCGGTCGCGTCCAGTGGCGCCTGGACGACCTCGACGTGGCGACGCAGGACGCGGTGTCCCGCATCGGCGGCATCCGCGAGGGCGTGCTGCGCCGGCACTGCCGCCGGGTCGACGGATCGTGGCGCGACACCGTGTACTACTCGCTGGTCGCCACGGAGTGGCCGGCCGTGCGGGAGCGCTGGATGGCGGGCTGGATCCTCGAATGACGACGGGCGTCAGTGCCCCTTGCGCGTGCGCCGCCAGGAGAACGGCCCGGGGAGGTCGACGGATTCGGTGCGTTCACCGCGGGTGTTGACCGTGTGGTGGACGCCCTTGCTGCCCGTGGTGATGGACAGCGAGCGCTTGTTGATGTTCAGGCGGACGCCGGGCAGGATCCGGAACGACTTGCGGAAGCGAAGAGGCACGTCGTGCTCCTTTCCGAGAGTTCGGTCTGGAGTACGTGTGCCCTGCTGACGGCCTTTCAACGGGGTCTTTCCTCAGGCGAGTCGGGGACGCCCGCGTCAGGCCGGGCGGCCGCCCCGCGGCAGGCGAGTGGCGATGCCGTCGATCAGGAACCCCAGGCTGAGCTCGAACTGCTCGTCGAGCCCGGGTCCGGAGGGTGCCGCCATCCACCGCGCGAGCAGCGGGTGCCGCCCGCCCCCCGCGGCCAGTTCGCGCGCGGCGGTGACGGCCGCGGCGAGCTGCCCCGGGGTGCGGATGCCATGGCGGCGCCGCATCGCGAGCTCCTCGGCCTCCTGCTGGGCGCTGCCGAGGACGTGCCGGTCGAGGAGCGCCGCGTAGGTCATGGCCTCGCCCAGCGTGGCGCCGCGGCCCACGAGCACCTGGAGGACGAACTCGGTGCGGCGCATCATGTGCGGCCCCAGCGGCGGGCGCGTGGGGGCGAGCTGGGCGAACCACAGGTGCCGCTTGACCGCGGCCCAGCTCCCTGTGGCCACCGCGTGCAGATCGCCCCGCCAGTCCTCACCCGGCGCGGCGGGCAGCGGGATCTCGGCCGTGACGGCGTCGAGCATGAGGTCGACCAGGCCGTCCTTGCTCATCACATGGCGGTAGAGGGCCATCGGCGTGTACGGCCCGAGCCGTTTGGCCACCGCGGCCATGGTCAGGGCCTGCGGCCCGCCCTCGTCGGCGACGGCGATCGCGGCGCGCACGATGTCCTCCCGCTCCAGCGGGCTCTGCCGGCGCCGCGGCGCGGGCCGCGTCCAGATCAAGGGGGCCGGGGCGCCCTCAGGGGTCTCCTTCACGAGGGGAGTTTATAACGTCAGCTAGAGTATATGGCGTATACGCAAGAGTGAGGGAGCAGTCATGGGCCAGTCCACCGCCCCGGCCGGGATCCGCCTCGGTGTCGTCCGGGGCATCAGCTACGGCATGTTCGGCGCGCCGGACAGCTTCGTCCCCGAGACGCGGGGGCTCGGCGCGACGCTGGTGCGCGTCTTCCTCTACTGGGGCCAGGTCGAGCCGGAGCCCGGCCGGTACGACTGGTCCGCCGTCGACGCCGTCCTCGGGCAGCTCGACCCGGCGACCGAACTCTGGGTCACCGTCTGTTCCAGCTCCCCGTGGGCGACCCGGCAGCCGGCCGGATTCCTCCCGTCCTCACCGGCGCTCGACCCCGCCGGTTACGAGCGCTTCGTCGGCGACCTGGTCGCCCGGTGCGGGGGCCGCGTCGACTACTGGCAGTGCGGCAACGAGCCCAGCAACACCGGACTCCTCTGGGCCGGCACCGCGCCGGAGTACGTGGCCCAGCTCACCGCCTTCCACCGCGCCGTGCGGGCGGCCGACCCGGCCGCCGCGGTCGTCCTCGGCGGCTGCGGCTTCGACGTGCTGTCCGGTCCCGCGGACAGCGAGGCCCGGCGGTTCTTCGACCACGTCGTCGAGCACGGCCGCGAGGCCTACGACCTCTTCGACGTCCACCTGTACGGCGACCCGCACGCGATCCCGGACCAGGTCGCCCAGGTGCGTGCGATGATGCGCCGGCACGGTGACGAACGCCCGGTGGTGGCGGGGGAGTACAACGGCCCCACGCTCTTCGAGTTCCCCCGGGCCCAGGCGGAGCTCGAACGGGCGATGACGGCCGCCTTCACCGGGGCGGCGGAGCCGGGCGAGACCCCGGACCGCGCGACGATGCGCCTGCTCTACGAACACGCCCCCGAACTCCCGCCGGAGCTGCGCATGTTCATGGAGGACTGCGCGCCGGAGCTCGCCGCCCGCCGCGACCGCGTCAACTGCCGCCAGATCGTCACCCGCACCCTCCTGGCCCTCGCCTGCGGCCTCACCCGCACCGCCTGCTGGAACCTCGCCCCGGAGATCCCCGGCTACCGCGACCGCCTCAACCTCATGGGCTTCCTCTTCGGCAGGCTCGCCCTGATGGACTACGAGGGCACCGCGCCGACCCGGCGCCGCCCCTCCGCCGACGCCTTCGCGCTGCTGACCGCGCACCTCGACGGCGTCACGGACGTCCGCCGCCTCACCACGGAGGACCACCCCGGCCTGTACGCCTTCGAGGTGGCCCGGGAGGGCCGCGGCCCGCTCCGGGTCCTGTGGCGTTCCGGCGACCCCTTCACCGGCGAGGACGACCCCGCGATCCTCGTCGACATCGCCTGGCCCCACGCCGCCGCCCACGCGGCCGACGTCTTCGGTGCCGACGTCCCGCTGCGCCGCGCCGCGGGCACCGTCGGCGTCCCGCTCTCGGTCACCCCGGTCTTCCTCTCGACGGAACCGCGGGAGGCGTGACCGGAGGGCGCCCCGGGGCCCCGTCGGCTCAGGCCCCGGCCGCGTGGCGCCAGAAGGCCCGCATCGTCGCGGGTGCGGCCGGGCCGGCCAGTTCGACCTGGGTGAGCAGCACCGTGATCGTGTCCGTGGCAGGGGTGATGTGACCCGCCGTGCCGGTGCCGCCGATCCAGCCGTAGCGTCCCGGCACGTTCCACGGGTCGACGGCCACCACGTCCACGGAACCGCCGAAGCCCCAGCCCTGCCCCTCCAGGAAGATCTCGTTCGCGGCGCGCTCGGCGGGCGGCAGGTGGTCGGTGGTCATCAGACGCACGGACTCCGCCGACAGCAGCCGGCGGCCCCCCGCGGTGCCGCCCGAGAGGAGCATCCGGCCGAAGGCGTACCAGTCGTCGACGGTCGACACCAGGCCGCCCGCGCCGGACGGGAACGCCGGAGGGCTGCTCCACTGCCCGTCGGGCGCGTCCACCAGCTCCAGCCCTCCCCGCGGATCCGGACGGTAGTAGCCGGCGAAGCGGCCGAGGTCGGCAGGGGGCACGGTGAAGCCCGTGTCGGTCATGCCGAGCGGTTCGAAGATCCGCTCGGCCAGGAACTCGGGCAGCGGACGGCCCGACGCCCGGGCGACCAGGACGCCCTGGATGTCGGAGCAGGTGTTGTAGAGCCAGGCCTCGCCCGGCTGGTGCAGCAGCGGGATCCCGGCCAGTGCCGCCATCCAGGCGTCCGGCGCCATGACCTGCTGGGGGCGCGGCGGCCCCTGCTTCAGCTCGCCGAACAGCGGGGCGAGCGCGGGCAGGGAGAAGTCCGCGGGGAAGCCGTAACCGGCACGCGAGGCCAGCAGGTCCAGGACGGTGATGGGCGCCGCGGCCGGCACCACGTCGTCGAGCGGGCCCGCCGGGGTGCGGACGACCACGGGCGAGGCCAGTTCCGGCAGCCACGCGGCGACGGGGTCCGACAGGGCGATCCGTCCGTCGTCGACGAGCATCATCACCGCCGCGGCGACGACCGGTTTGGTCATCGAGGCGATGCGGAAGACCGATTCCCTGGTCACGGGGGCCGGGTCCGTGAGGCCCAGGGTCCCCACGGCCGCCACCTCGACCCGGTCGCCGTGCGCCACGAGGCCCACCGCTCCCGGCACCGATCCGTCGTCCACGAACGCCTGCAGGACGTCGCGCAACTGCGGCTCCATCGCTCCACCTTCCCTCGGGTGTCCCTCCCGTAGGGGGACTCCCGTCGCGGCGCGGACTCATCGGTCCGCCGGGGCCGGGCGCCCCCGTTCGGCGGTGTGTTGCAGGGACCGGCCCCGGGCACCCGCGTAGCGTACGGAAAGCCGCCCCGTACCGGGGTGTACACGGAGGAAAGGGCACCGGATCCATGCAGCAGGAGCGCGGTGGCCGCTGTGACGTGATCGTGGTCGGGGCGGGCGCCGCCGGACTGGCGTGCGCGGCGGATCTCGCCGTGGCGGGCCTGACGGTGCGGGTGCTGGAGGCCTCGGACGCCGTCGGCGGGCGGATGCGCACCGACCGGCACCGCGGTTTCCTCCTCGACCGCGGCTTCCAGGTCTTCAACACCTCCTACCCCCAGGTGAAGCGGCGCCTCGAACTGGAGCCGCTGAGGCTGCGGCCGTTCACCCCCGGCGTCCTGGTGCACACCTCCCGCGGGCGGCTGCGCTTCGCCGACCCGACCCGCCCGCCGTACGCGACCGCCGACCTGCTGCCCGGACGGCTCGCGTCGGGGCGCGACCTGGTGGCGCTGGGGGTACTGAGCGCCCGTGACATGGTGCTGCCCGCGGGAAGGCTGCGCGCGGGAGCGGACACCACGACGCTCACCGCGCTGGCCGCCGCGGGCATCTCGCCCGAGCTGGTGGAGACCCTGTTCCGGCCGTTCCTGTCCGGGGTGTTCCTGGAGGACGAACTGGAGACCTCCAGCCGCTTCTTCCACTTCGTCTGGCGCAGCATGCTGCGCGGCACCCTCGCGCTGCCCGCCGAGGGGATCGGCGCCGTACCCGCGCAGCTCGCCGGACGGCTGCCGGGGGGAACGGTCCGCACCGAGGCCCCCGTGCGCGAACTGACGGTCGACGGCGTGCTGCTGGAGGACGGCACCGGCATCGCCGCGCCCGTCGTGGTGGTGGCCACCGGACCGGGGGCGGCCGCACGGCTGCTGCCCGGCCTCACGACCCCGCCGACGCGGACCGTGACGACCTACTACCACGCCGCCGACGGTTCGCCGCTCGCCGAACCGACGCTGATGGTGGACGAGCGCCGCCGCTTCCTCAACACCGTGGTCCTCACCGAGGTGCAGCCGGGACTCTCCCCGGACGGCCGCGCCCTGGTGGCGACCTCCGTGCTCGGCGCGCCGGGGCCCGCGGACGAGCCGGCCCTGACCGCGGCGCTGTCGGACGTGTACGGGGCGGACGCCGCCTCCTGGGAGCCGCTGCACCGCTGCACCGTGCGCGAGGCGCTGCCCGCGATGCCGGCGCCGCATGCGATGACCCGTACCACCCGCTTCGCCCCGGGACGTCATGTGTGCGGTGACCACCGGGCGACCGGCTCGCTGCAGGGCGCGCTGGCCTCGGGCACGCGGGCCGCCCGCGAGGTGCTGGCGGACCGCCGCCGGGCGGCGACGCGGCTGCGCTGAGGGGCTGAGGGGCTGGGGCGCTGAATCGCTGAAGGGCCCGGGCGGCGGCGGGGCGTGCGGCGCTCAGTCGATCGCGGCGTCCACGAGGACGGTGGCGATCGCGCGGGCGTGGGCGCCCGGCCCTGTCGTGTTCAGCGCGGTGCTGCGTGCGACCGCGCCGTCGTACAGCAGGGCGAGCCGTTCGCCGAGCTCCTCGGGGTCGCGGGCGCCCGCCTGCCGTGCGAGGGCGGTCAGCCGGCGGGCGAACTCGGTCTTGTAGGCGGCCACCAGCACGTGGACCGGGTGGCCGGGGTCCGGGATCTCGACGGCGGCGTTGAGGAAGGGGCAGCCGCGCAGCGGGCCGTCCGTCGTCCGCGGCCGCCAGTCGAAGATCGCCAGGAGCTGTTCCCGCGGGTCCGGGCCGGGCTCGCCGGGGGTCGCCTCCGCGGGGAGCAGACCGTCCTCGAGCGCGGTCAGGTACGCGTGGACGAGGTCGTCCTTGCCGGCGAAGTGCGTGTACAGGGTGCGCTTCGACACGTTGGCGACGGTGGCCAGCTGGTCCATCCCGGTCGCGTTGACCCCCTGGGCGGTGAACAGCTCCGTCGCCGCCTTGAGGATCCGCTCCCGGGCGCCTCGGCCGCTGCGCCTGCGTACGGGGGAGGGTGCTTCGCTCATGCCTCAAGGATACCGATCGTTTTACTTCACCGGAAACGGCTGCTACGGTGGGGCACATAAGGAAACCGATCGGTTTACTTAAGCCCGGCGGACCCTCCTGCCGGTCCCGCCGTTCCAGCCCCCCTCGTCCTCGTCCCCGTCACGGGGACGAGGACCCCGTGTCCCCGCGCACGACCACGCTTCGCGCCGCAGCGCCGCGGCGACCCTCCGGTCTCCCCGCCGACCGGGCCGCCCGGCCCGTGTACGGCGCGACCGTGCCCCTTCCCCCGGAGACAGATCGATGACCCGTACCCCCTCGCGCCCCGCCGGCGGCACCGCCGTCGAGCGGGCGCCGGCCCCCGCCGGCCCGGCCGCCGAACGTCGCCCCCCGCGCCCGGGGCTCGTGCTCGCCGTCCTGGCGACCTCGGTGTTCCTCTCCGCCCTCGACGCCTTCGTCGTCAACGTCGCCCTGACCCCCATCGGCCACGGCGTCGGCGAGACCTCGCTGTCCCGGCTCAGCTGGGTCCTCAACGGGTACGCGATCGTGTACGCCGCGCTGCTCGTCCCGGCCGGGCGGCTGACCGACCGCTACGGGCGCAAGGCCGGATTCCTGCTGGGACTGGGCGTGTTCACCCTCGCCAGCCTCGGCGCCGCGCTCAGCGGCGAACTGTGGGTCCTGGTCGCCTTCCGCTTCCTGCAGGCTGCGGGTGCCGCCGTCCTCACCCCGGCCAGCCTCGGGCTCGTGCTGACCACGGCGCCGCCCGCGAAGGTCACCCGCTCCGTGCAGATCTGGGCGGCCAGCGGCTCGCTCGCCGCGGCGGCGGGGCCCGTGGTCGGCGGTCTGCTCGTCCAGCTGGCCTGGCAGTGGATCTTCCTGCTGAACCTGCCGATCGGCGCCGCGGCACTCGTCCTCGCGGTGCGGCTGCTGCCGGGCGGCCGGCCGGACACCGACGCCCGGCTGCCCGACCTCCTCGGCGGGGCGCTGCTGGTCCTGGCGATCGGCGCGCTCGCGCTGGGCCTTGTCCAGGGCCCGGAATGGGGGTGGGCGACCGCACCCACCGCCGGTGCCTTCGCCGTCGCCGCCGCGGCGCTCGTGGCCTGCCTCCTGCGCTCGGCCCGCCACCCCGTCCCCGTCGTCGACCTGAACCTGCTGCGCGACCGCGTCTTCGCCTCGGCGAACATCGCCGCCCTGCTGTTCTACGCCGCCTTCGGGCTCCAGTTGCTGGGGCTGACCCTGTGGCTGCAGCAGGTGTGGCACTGGTCGGCCATCGAGACCGGACTCGGCATCGCACCCGGCCCGGCCATGGTGTTCGCCGCCTCCGCCCTCGGGCGGCGGATCGGCCGGCGCGTGCCGGTGGGCACCGTCGCGGCGCTCGGCTCGGCACTGGTCGCCCTCGGTACCGCCTGGACGGCCCTCCACGCCGGAGGGCGCCTCGACTACGCCGTCGACATCCTGCCCGGCTGGCTGGTCGCCGGGGTCGGCGTCGGACTGGCCCTGCCCACGATGATCTCGTCGGCCACCGCGGGCCTGCCCAGGGAACGGGCGGCCACCGGCAGCGCCGTCGTCACCATGGCCGGTCAGGTCGGCACCGTGCTCGGCGTCAGCGGCCTGGTCGTCGTCCTGGCCGCCGCCGGCCCCCGGGACCCGGCGCACGCCTTCTCGCTCGCCTGGTGGATCTCGGCCGGCGTCGTGGCGCTGAGCGCGCTCGCCGCACTGGGCATCAGCCCCCGCACCGCCCGGCGGGGCTGACGCACCGCCGGCGGCCCCCCCCCCGCCCCCCGCAAACCCCCTTCCGTACCACCACCCCACGACAGCACCACCCCCTCAAGGAGAAACCTGATGCGTTACACGACCTTCGGACACCGGACCGGACTGCGCGTCTCCGAGTACGCCCTCGGCACCGGCAACTTCGGTACCCGCTGGGGCGCCGGCGCCGACCCGGACGAGTCCCGCCGGATGTTCGACAGGTTCGCCGAGGCCGGCGGCACCTTCGTGGACACCGCCGACAACTACCAGTTCGGCGAGTCGGAGGAACTGCTCGGCAGCTTCCTCGCCGCGGACCGCGACCACTTCGTGGTGGCCGGCAAGTACAGCGTCGGCGCCACCCCGCGCACGGACGTCTCCCGCAGCGGCAACGGCCGCAAGAACATGGTCCTGTCGCTCGAGGCGAGCCTGAAGCGCCTCGGCACCGACCACCTCGACCTGTTCTGGGTGCACTTCCCGGACGACCTGACGCCCGTCGAGGAGATCCTGCGCGGTCTGGACGACCTGGTGAGCTCCGGCAAGATCCTGCACGCCGCCCTGTCGAACTTCCCCGCCTGGCGGGTCGCCCGCGCCGTCACCCTCGCCGATCTGAGGAACTGGGCTCCCGTCGCTGGCATCCAGGTCGAGTACAGCCTCGTGGAACGGACCGCCGACCGCGAACTGCTTCCGATGGCCGAGAGCCTCGGGCTCGGCGCCGCCCTGTGGTCCCCGCTCGGCGGCGGCCTGCTCACCGGCAAGTACCGCGGCGGCGACGAGGGCCGGCTCAGCGACCTGAAGACGCTGATCCACACCGAGTCGTCCGCCCAGAAGACCGCGGTCGTCGACACCGTCCTGGCCGTCGCGAAGGAGACCGGGGCGACGCCGGCGCAGGTGTCCGTGGCCTGGCTCCGCGAGCGCGCCGCCCGCGCCGCCACCCCCTTCGTGCCGATCATCGGCCCGCGCAACAGCGCCCAGCTCGAGGACTACCTCGGCGCGCTCGACGTACGGCTCACCCCCGAGCAGTACACGCGCCTGAGCGAGGTCAGCGCCGTACCGCTCGGCGTCCCCCACGAGGCCACCGCCGGGGTGCTGGAGCGGCTGCGCGGCGGCGACGCCTCCGTGGTGGCCGAGCCGCCCCGCCCGGTCGCCTGAGCTCCCGCGGCGGCGCGGCCCCGGTCAGGACGACCGGGGCCGCGCCGTCCCGCGGGCTCCGGTGGACCGGATCCCCCCGGTCCGGGATGCTGGGGTTCCGCACCACGGGCGAGCCGGGGCGGCGAGCAGAGGAAGGACGGCGCGGCATGCCCATCATCTCGCGCGGATTCCACGGCCGGCGCCCCACGTCGGGCAACAAGCTCCCGCCGGGACAGTACGAGACCTTCGACTTCCCCGTCATGTCGGCCGGCCCCACCCCGCGGATCGTCCACGACGACTGGGAGTTCACCATCACCACCGAGGACGGCACCCGCCACCGGTGGAACTGGACGGAACTCATGGCCCTGCCCGCCGAGACCCCGACGGTCGACCTGCACTGCGTGACCAAGTGGTCGAAGTTCGGCACCCACTGGCGGGGCGTCTCCCTCGACACGCTGCTCGCCGACGTCGAGACCGCCGCCGAGTACGCGCTCGTCCACTCCTACGGCGGCTACACCACCAACCTGCCCCTGGAGGACCTCCTCGACGGGCAGGCGTGGATCGCCCACGAGTACGACGGAGACGCGCTCGCCCCCGAGCACGGCGGCCCCGCCCGGTTGCTGGTCCCGCACCTGTACCTGTGGAAGTCGGCGAAGTGGGTGCGCGGCATCCGGCTGCTCCTGGAGGACGAGCCGGGCTTCTGGGAGAGCGTCGGCTACCACGACTACGGAGACCCATGGCGCGAACAGCGGTACCAAGGCGACTAGGCGACCGCCTGCGCTGGCAGGCCGCCGAACTGGTGGAACGGCGCATCGAGTCCGTGGCGGCCCGGACCCTCGTGTTCGACGTGCCCGGCTGGCCGGGCCACCTGCCGGGTCAGCACGTGGACGTCCGGCTCACCGCGGAGGACGGCTACAGCACCCAGCGCAGCTACTCCCTGGCCTCCGCGGCCGACGGCGACCGGGTCGAACTGACCGTCCAGCGCGTCGAGGACGGCGAGGTCTCGCCCTACCTGACCGACGACCTCGCCGTCGGGGACGCCGTCGAGATCCGCGGCCCCGTCGGCGGCTGGTTCGTCTGGCACCCCGAGCAGACCGAACCGGTCCTGCTGGTCGGGGGCGGCTCCGGGCTCGTCCCGCTCATGGCGATGCTCCGCGGCCGCTCCGCGGCGGGCAGCCGCGCCCCGTTCCGGCTGCTGTACTCCGTGCGCACGCCCGAGGACCGGTTCTACGCGGCCGAACTGGACCGGGGCGCGCCCGGCCTCGACACGACGACCCTCTACACCCGCTCGGCACCGGACGGCGCTTCCCGCCCCGTGGGCCGGATCCAGGCACGTGACCTGGCCGAATGGGGCTGGCCCGCGGACTTTGAGCCCACTTGCTACGTGTGCGGCCCCACCGGCTTCGTCGAGACGGCCGCGGGACTGCTGGTGGCCCTGGGTCACCACCCGGACCGGATCCGCACCGAGCGCTTCGGTCCCAGCGGGTGACAGCCCCGCGTCACCGCACCGGAAGGAGACCACCCCGGCCATGACCGAGCGCTACGCCGCCCGCCTGATCGAGGTGCCCGACGAGGGCGTCCGCCTCCACCCGACGGAGGGCACGGCACCGCCAGAACAGCCCACCGAGGTCAACCTGCTCGGCATGGCCGTCGCCCTGGCCCTCGGCGCGGCGGGCTACGAGCACCACCCCACCCTGCGCGACCCCCGGCTGCAGACCCTGGAGGCGCTGCTCGCCGGCGAGGCCGTGATGCCCTGGCGCCCGCCCGCCGAGGAGGCTGGGACCGCCGCCTACGTCGAGTGCGAGCGGTCCGGCTCCGGTGTCTTCACCTGCGCGGTCCGGTACCGCCCCGCCGAGGGGGCCTGAACCGCCGGCGCCGGGGTGGTACCGGCGTTCCCAGGTTCACGGGGGCCGGGCCGACCTGCGATGGAGGGCGCCGCGCCCGCTGTTCCAAGGGATCGACGGGTGGTGGTCCGGACACGGCCGCCACGGAGACCGCGAACGAGGAGAGCAGAGCCGATGCTTGCCACCGTCGCCCCCGAGGACCGATGGTTCGTCGGATTGCGGTTCAGCACGGCCCGGGGTGCCGTGCGCAGCCACTACTACGTGGTCGGCGGGGCCGCCGACGCCGAGGACGCCGTGCGGACCGCGATGCTCCGTGCCGCGGACGCCCACGAGCGTGCGGCGCGGGAGAATGCCGCGTTCGACGGCGTCGAGGTGCGCCGGCTGCGCTGGAACCCCCTGGGCTGGGCCTACCTCAGCGCCCCGGACCGGGACACCGGAGCAGCGCAGCACCCGGGGCGCGGCGCCATGGCGGACCACTGAGCCTCGTCGGGACGGACGCAGGGAGCCCGCGGACCCGCGGCCCCGGCAGGAGGTACCTCCCGGTGCGGAGCTCGGCCAGGGCGCGCCCTACGAGACCGTGACGAAGCGGCTGCGGGCCGGGAGCCTGCTGACGCTGTACTCGGACGGAAGCACGCGGCGCCACCCCGCCGAGGCCGGGGAACGGCTCAGCCGGCTGCGCGAGGTGGCCGCCGATCCCGTGGCCGCCCCCGAGGAGGTGTGCGACCGGATCGTCTACAAGGTCCTGCGGGGCGCGACGCCGCAGGACGGCGCCGCCGTGCTGGTGGCCAGGACCCGGTCCATCGCCCCCGACCACATCTCGTGCTGGACCTTCCCGGCCGAGGCGCCCTCGGTCCGCGAGGCCCGCCGTGCCGCGCACGGCCGGCTGGCGGAGTGGGGGCTGGAGGACCACGCGCCGGTCATCGACCTGGCCGTCAGCGAACTCGCCACCAACGTCATCCGGCACGCGAAGGGCCCCATCCGGCTGCGGCTCATCCTGGACCGGGCACTGACCGTGGAGGTGCACGACGACGCCGACACCGCACCGCACCTGCGCCACGCCCGTCTGCAGGACGAGGGCGGACGCGGTCTCTTCCTGGTGGCCTCCCTCACACAGCACTGGGGCACGCGCTACGAGGAGACGGGCAAGACGATCTGGGCCGAGCAGGAGCTGACGCACGCCTGAGGCGGGCGGCCGCGCAGGCGGGCCGGACCGGCCCGCCGGGGCGGCTGGTAGGGTGACGCGCATTTCCGAATCGGGAACCAAGGGAGTCCGAACGTGGCGGGTGACGACGACATCTCCGGGTGATACCGGGTGTCCTCGGCCATGGGCGGGCGCGCACGACGCGCCGACGCCGTGGCCGTTCCGTCATGCCTTCCCACTCTTCCTTTCCCGCGCGGCGGCCCCCTGGCCGTGCGCGGCGACCTCCCGAGGGCCCACCCGTGTCCGACGCGTACGTCATCTGTTCCCACCTGTCCTTCTCCCGGCCTGACGACACCCCCGTCTTCGAGCATCTGTCCTTCATCGGCGGCGGCCGGACCGGTCCCGTCGCGCCGAACGGCGCCGGCAGGAGCACCCTCCTCGAGCTGATCGCGGGGGAGTGCCGGCCGCGCGGCGGCACCGTCACCGCCGACGGGACGCCGGGCCACCCGCCGCAGAGCCTGCCGCCGGCCGCAGACCTCACCGTGGCCGGGGCCATGGGGGTCGCCGACGTGATCCGCGCGATCGACGCCATCGAGTCGGGGGACACCGCCGAGGAGCCCTTCGCCACCATCGGCGACTTCCGGGACATCGAGGAACGCACCCGCGTCGAGCCGGCCCGGCCCGGCCCCGGGGACGTCTCCGCCGTCCGGCCGCCGCGCCCCCCGAGCGGCGGGCAGATCGTCCCCCGTACCGCCCCGGCCGCCGACCCCTTCGCATGGTGATCCCCGTGACCCAGCCCGCCCTGTCCGCGCATGACCTCGTCCGCACCTTCGGCGGCCGACGTGTGCTCGACGGCTTCTCCCTCACCGCCGCCCCCGGGCACCGGATCGGTCTCGTCGGCGAGAACGGCGCCGGCAAGTCGACCCTCCTCGAACTGCTGGCCGGGGTGGCCGAGCCCGACTCCGGAACCGTGGTCCGCCCGCCCGACCTGGGCTTTCTGCGTCAGGAGCTGCCCTTTTCCGGCAGCTCGACCGTCGGCGACGTCCTCGACGACGCCCTGCGCGAGGCGCGCCGTCTCCTGGCCGAGCTCGACCGGCTCGCCGCCGCCCTCGCCGAAACCCCGCAGGACGCTCCCGCCCAGGGCGAACTGCTCGACGCGTACGCGGAAGCGCTCGACACCGCACGGACCCAAGAGGTCTGGGACGCCGACCGCCGCGCCGACATCGTGCTCGCCGGACTCGGCCTCGGGGACGTCCCGCGCGACCGCGCGCTGTCACGGTTGTCCGGCGGCCGGCGCGGCCGCCTCGCGCTCGCCGCTCTCCTGGTGCGGCGGCCCACCGCGCTCCTGCTCGACGAGCCGACGAACCACCTGGACGACGCGGCCGCGGCCTTCCTGGAGGAGCAACTGCGCGGCCTGCCGGGTGCCGTGGTGGTCGCGAGCCACGACCGGGCCTTCCTCGACGCCGTCTGCACCGATGTGATCGACCTCGACCCGGCGGCGGACGGCCCGACCCGCCACGGCGGCAACTACAGCGCCTACCTGAAGGAGAAGCACGCCGAACGGGCCCGCTGGCAGCGGCGCTTCGACGCCGAGCAGGAGGAACTCGCCGAACTGCGCCGCTCGGTGGACGCCACCGCGCACCGGGTGGCGCACGACCGGCCGAAACGCGACAACGAGAAGATGGGGTACGGCCACTCCGGCGGCCGTGTGCAGCAGCAGATCTCCCGGCGCGTGCGCAACGCCGCCCGCAGGCTTGGTGAACTGGAGCGCGACCAGGTCGCCCGGCCGCCGGAGCCGCTGCGGTTCCGTGCCGCCGCGCTCGCCGCCCGGTCCGCCGAGGGCGTCCTGCTGGCGCTGCGCGAGGTCCGTGTGCCCGGCAGGCTCACCCTGGACCGCCTCGACGTGCCGGCGGCCGACCGGCTGCTGGTCACCGGGGTGAACGGGGCGGGGAAGTCCACCCTCCTCGCGGTGCTCGCCGGGCGGCTGGCGGCCACGGGCAGCGTGCTCCGCAGGGAGGGCCTGACCGTCGGCCTGCTCACCCAGGACACGGTCTTCGAGCTGCCGGACCGCACGGCGCGGGAGACCTACGCGTCGTCGCTCGGCGCGGAGCGCGCGGAGGCGGTGCCGCTGGCCGGCCTCGGCCTGCTGGGCGCGCCGGAGCTGGACCGGCCGGTCGGGCGGCTGTCCGTGGGGCAGCGGCGCCGCCTCGCCCTGGCCCTGCTGGTGGCCGACCCGCCCGAGCTGCTGCTGCTCGACGAGCCCACCAACCACCTCTCGCCACGGCTCGCCGACGAACTGGAGGAGGCGCTCGGCCCGGGGCCGGGCGCGATCGTCGTCGCCAGTCACGACCGGCGGCTCCGCTCCCGCTGGAGCGGCCGCGAACTGCGGCTGGAGACCTCGTGAGCGCAGGGGCGCCCGCCGTACCCGCCGCGCCCACCGGGCCCGCACCTGGAGGTGTAACCTTCAAACACGCAATGGAGGGTTACCCGGGAATGGGAGCGCCGAGCATGACGGCCGACACGACGGACGACGACTTCCTGCTGGAGCTGCTCAACACGACCCCGGTCGTCGACGGGACCCCGATGGACTCCCTGGCCGACCCGGAGGCCGGCCGCCGCTGGCTGCGCGCCCACGGCGGAGCAGGGACGACGCAGGAGCTGCGCCACCTCCTGGCGGCACGCGACGTGCTGCAGCGCGTGACGCGCGGGGACGGGGCGCCCGCCGACCTTCAGAAACTGCTCACCGGGGTCGCCCGGCTGCCCCGGGTGACCGGGCACGGCATCGACTGGGTGCTGGAGGCGCCCGCGGACCGCCTGCCGGCCGTCCGGGCCGTCACGGGCTGGGGCAAGCTGCAGGAGAGCAGGCCCGGACGGCTGCGGCCCTGCGCCAATGACGACTGCCGGCTGTTCCTGCTCGACCGCAGCAAGGCCAACACCGCCCGCTGGTGCTCCATGGCCGCCTGCGGCAACCGTATGAAGGCCCGGCGCCACCACCGGCGCGCCCGCGACGCGGCCGCGGGCTGACGCAGGACGGCGGCCCGGGACCGCGCGGGTCCCGGGCCGCCGTGGGCCGCCACGCCGCCCGAGCCCGTCACCAGGGCGGCGCGACGGGGCCGGTCAGCCCTTCGTCCGGGCGGGCAGCCGCCAGTTCGGGCGCGGGAAGTGGCAGGTGTACCCCTCGGGGTAGCGCTCCAGGTAGTCCTGGTGCTCCGGCTCGGCCTCCCAGAAGGGCCCGACGGGCTCCACCTCGGTGACGGTCTTGCCGGGCCACAGGCCCGAGGCGTCGACGTCGGCGATGGTGTCCTCCGCGACGCGCTTCTGCTCGTCGTCCACGTAGTAGATCGCCGAGCGGTAGCTCATGCCGATGTCATTGCCCTGGCGGTTCCGCGTCGACGGGTCGTGGATCTGGAAGAAGAACTCCAGCAGCGCCCGGTAGTCCGTCTTCTCGGGGTCGAAGAGGATCTCGATCGCCTCGGCGTGGGTGCCGTGGTTGCGGTAGGTGGCGTTGGGCACGTCGCCGCCCGTGTAGCCGACGCGGGTCGCGACGACGCCGGGCTGCTTGCGGATCAGGTCCTGCATGCCCCAGAAGCAGCCGCCCGCGAGTACGGCCCTCTGTGTCTGTCCTGCCATGTCAATCCTCCGAATCGGTCCTGTCACCATTGTCGAACAACCCGAGGTAGGCCCCGTAACCTTCCCGCTCCAGGTCATCGGCGTGGACGAAGCGCAGCGAGGCGGAATTGATGCAGTACCGCAGGCCGCCGGTCTGCCGGGGGCCGTCGGGGAAGACGTGTCCCAGGTGGCTGTCGCCCGCCGCCGAGCGGACCTCGGTGGCCAGCAGGCCGTACCCCGGGTCCGGCCGCTCCACGACGGTGCTCCGGTCCAGCGGCCGGGTGAAGCTCGGCCACCCGCTGCGGCTGTCGTACTTGTCGACCGAGGCGAACAGCGGCTCTCCCGAGACCACGTCGACGTAGATCCCGGGCTCCTTGTTGTCCAGGTAGGCGCCCGTGAAGGGGCGCTCGGTGCCGTTCTCCTGTGTCACGCGGTACTGCTCCGGTGACAGTCGCGAGACGGCCTCCGGGTTCCTGCGGTAGCCGGTCACGGTCCCTCCTTGCTCGCGGCTCTCTCTTTTCCGTACGCCCATTGGTGACGGGGAACGCGCGGGTCTTACCTCCCGGGAGCGACCGGTTCTCCGCGGGGGCGCGGGGAGCCGCGGTGGAGGTGGGGGCGGGCGGCCGCGTCTAGGATCACGGCATGGGTTCCGCACAGAACGACGGCCTGGCCGGCGACGGGGGCCGCCGGGGCGGCCGGTCCATGGACGCGGAGTCCGCGCAGTGGGTGCGGGCGCTGTCGGCGGACGGCGAGGCGTACGAGGAGGCGACCGGCCGGCTGCACGCGCTGCTGCTGCGGATCGCGTACGCGGAGCTGAACCGGCGCGGCTCGCGGCACGGCATCACCGGGCCGGAACTGGACGACATCGCCCACCAGGCCGCGGCCGACGCCCTGCTGTCGATCACCCGGAAGATCGGCGAATTCCGCGGCGACAGCCGCTTCACGACCTGGGCGTACAAGTTCGTCATGCACGAGGTGTCGAGCAAGCTCGGCCGGCACTTCTGGCGGACGGCCGGCGTGCGGCTCGACCCCGAGGCGTGGGAGCGGCTGCCCGACCGGCTCGGCGTCGACCCCGTGCGGCAGAGCGAGGCCCGTGAGCTCGTCGACGCCCTGCGCGAGGCCGTCGACGAGGAGCTCACCGAACGCCAGCGCCGGGTGTTCACCGCGCTCGCGGTGAACGGCGTGGACGCCGACACGCTCGCCGCGGAGCTCGGGACGAACCGCAACGCGCTCTACAAGACGATGTTCGACGCACGGCGTAAGCTCCGTGCCCGGCTCGCAGCCAATGGACATCTGCCCCTGACGACAGCGAGGCGCTCATGAAAGAATGGCAGGGCCTTGACGACCTCCTGCGCAGCGATCCCCTGGACCCCGGCTGCGACGCCGCGCTCGATCTGATGGACGTCTACCTGGAGCTGTTCCTGGCGGACGCGGCACCGGAGCGGCGCTACCCCGGTGTCGCGGTCCACCTGCGCGGCTGCCCGGCCTGCGAGGAGGACTTCCGCGGGCTGCTGGCCGCGGTGACCGGGGGCTGACCGCGGTCAGCCGGTGAGCGGCGGGTTCAGCCGGTACGGCAGGACCCCCTCCCCCCGGACGGGGACCTGCCCGGTGGCCACGTGCCGCGGCGTGAAGCGGACCCGGCGGCCCGTGCCGCCGTCGTCGCCGGGGACACCGGGCGCGGTCCAGTCGACGACGGCGGTGCCGGACAGCTGCAGCGTCGTCCCGGTGGCGAAGTCGACGAAGAGCAGAGCCGCGGCGGGGTCGCTCGCCAGGTTGCCGAGGCTGTTGAACATGTTGTTGCCGGCGTAGTCCGGCCACCACAGGCTGCCGTCCTCCGCGACCCTGACGAAGCCGGGCGGGCCGCCCCGGTGGGAGACGTCGGCACCCCGCTCGGGGTGCGCGGTACCGAGGAAGAAGGTGTCGGCCCGGCCCACCATTGCCGCCTGCGCCGCGCCGAGCCGGTCGGCGGGCCGTGCGCCGGCCGCGGGTGCGTCCTCGCCGCCGGGGCCGTCCGCCGGTGCGGGGCCGAGCAGGCGCTGCTGGATGAACTGGGGGCAGTTTCCGTACGCCTGGTCGACGGCGAGCTCAAAGCCGGCGTCGTCGGCCGCGGCGAGGGTGCCGTTGAGACGCAGCCGGCGGCGGACCGCGAAGTCGATCACGATCAGGGCCGCGGCCCCGCCGACGGGGAGCCCGGCCAGCGGGTCGCCCGCACGAGGGCGGGCCGCGACCCGTACGGCGTCACCCCGGGTGGAGAGGAAGCCGGGGGCTCCCGTGAGCGGGGAGACCCACAGGCGCCCGTCCTCGTCGTGTGCGCCGAGTGCGGCCAGGTCGCGGTCGGCGAGGAAGGGGGCCACGCCGCCGAGGCGCGGCGGGCCGAGCATGCCCCGCAGCCGCGCGGCCTCGTGCGCGACGCCGGCACGTCGCTGGACGGCGAGTTCTCCCTCATGGAAGCCGGTGTGGTGGGTCATGGTCCTCGCAATCGTCGTACGGCGGCGTGGTGGACGCGGGGTGCGGGAGGTGCGCGGGCTCAGTGCGGCAGCCCGGCCCTGTCGAGGAAGCCCAGGATCAGCTCCGCGACGGGCTCGACGTGGGTCTCCAGGAGGAAGTGGCCCCCGTCGAGGAGGTGCACCTCCGAGCGCTGGGCGTCCTTGGCGAACGCCCGGGCGCCGTCGGGTCCGAAGATGGGGTCGTTCTCGCCCCAGACCGCGAGCACGGGCACGGGGTGGGTGCGCAGGTACTCGTGCAGGCGCGGGTAGAGCGGGAAGTTCGTGGCGTAGTCGCGGAAGAGCGTGAGCTGCACGAGGTCGTTGCCGGGCCGCGAGACCAGCTGGAAGTCGTGGTGCCACGTGTCGGGGCTGACGGTCGTCCCGTCCGCCACTCCGGTGACGTACTGCCACTTGATGCCCTCGAGGCTCAGCGCCATGCGGACGCCCGCCTCGGTCTCGGGGGTCTGCTCGCGCTGGTAGGCGCGGACGTCGTCCCAGAACTCCTCGACGAGTCCGGCCTCGTAGCCGTTGCCGTTCTGGGTGACGATCGCGGTGACGGCGCCGGGGTCGCCAAGCGCGAGGCGCCAGCCGACCGGCGCGCCGTAGTCCTGGACGTAGAGCGCGTAGCGCGTGACGCCGAGGCGGTCGAGCAGGCCCCTGGTGAGGTCGGCGAGGGCGTCGAAGGAGTACGTGAACTCGTCGGTGCCGGGGGCGTCGGAGAACCCGAAGCCGAGGTGGTCCGGCGCGATGACGCGGTAGCGGCCGGCGAGCCGCGGGATCAGCTCGCGGAACATGAACGAGCTGGTCGGGAAGCCGTGGAGGAGCACGATGACGGGGGCGTCCGCCGGGCCCGCCTCCCGGTAGAAGAGCCGGTGTCCCTGGACCTCTGCGTAGCGGTGGTGCACGGTGACCATGTCTAACCCCTTCGGATCGCTTCGATGGTTACATGCAAACAGGATCGAGGTAACCTGTCAAGCCAGTGATGGGGGTTAGGTCACCGCTGGACCGGCGAGAGAACGGAGGGGTGCGGGAAGTCACGGCGGCCTCCTGGTGTTGTGCATGGTCACAGGGGACTTCGGGCGCCCGCCGTACGTACGGCCGGCGGAGCCCGCGACAGGGACGGAAGACGCAGATGACTGGTACGGCCACGGCACAGCGCGCGAAGGGCAACGAGGAAACCCGGATCGTCACCCCCCGGCTCGTCCTGAGGCCGTGGCGCACCGATGACGCGGAAGCGGCGCTCGCCGTCTACGGGACGGACGACGTGACCCGCTGGCTGGCGCCGGCGATGACCCGGCAGCCCGACGTGACGTCCATGCGGGAGCTTCTGCGCTCCTGGCAGGACGGCGGTGCCGACCTGGAGCGGCCGGCCGGCCGCTGGGCGATCGAACTGCGCGAGACCGGTGAACTCGTTGGCGGAGCGGCCGTGCTGCCGCTCCCGCCGTACGGCGTGGACCTCGAGATCGGCTGGCAGCTCGCCCAGCCGTTCTGGGGCAGGGGCCTGGCCGGTGAGGCCGGACGCGCGCTGGCGCAGTACGCCTTCGCGTCGGGCGTCGACGAACTCTTCGCCGTGGTCCGCCCGCGGAACGACCGCGGCGCCGCCACCGCCCGCAGCGTCGGCATGGAATGGGTCGGGGAGACCGAGAAGTACTACGACCTGCGGCTTCAGGTGTACCGGCTGCGCAAGGGGGAGTTCGAGGCCTCCGCCGCGCCGGGGCCCGTGGGCTGAGGCGGGGCGCGCGCCCTGCGGGGCGCAAAAAGCCGGGTGCCGGACCGTACGGAGCACGGTCCGGCACCCTTGTGTCATGCACGGCGCGTCACCGCGCCGCCGTCAGCGACCTGGGTCAGTGACGGGCTGCGGCGCGACGCTTGCGGTTCGCGAAGAGCAGACCGCCGCCGGCGAGCAGCGCGACGGCCGCACCGCCCGCGAGCAGCGGGGTGGAGCTGGAGGCACCGGTCTCGGCGAGGTCGCCGGCCGGGGACTCGTCGGTGGAGGGGGTCGAGGGCGCAGCGGAGGGGGCCGTGCCGGCCGACTCGCTGGGCGCCTCGCTCGGCTTCGGAGACTCGGTGGTCTTCGTCTCCGTCGGGGTGGGGGTCGGGGTGGGCGTGGGCGTGGTGTCGCCCGAACCCTCGCAGACCGGGGAGGTCGTGTCGTCCTTGAACGAGTACTTCTCGCCGTCACCGGCCACCACGTCGATGTGCAGCTGCACAGGAGCGGTGTGCGCGGGGATGTCGATGGTCTGCTCGAACGAGGTGTCGAACTCCGTGGTCGGCAGCAGGTCCTTGCCGTCCGCGGTGATCGTCACGGTGTTCTTGACGTTGCCGTTGTACGCCTTCAGGTGGACTTCCACCTTGGAGCAGTCAGCGCTCCAGCGAGGCGTGTGGGCGGACGCCGGGGTGGCGCACAGGCCGAGACCGATGATGCCGGTCGCGGCCGCTGCTATCAGGGTGCCGGGGCGGGCCCAGGCACGGCGGGGGGATGCGGTCACAAGTTCTCCAGGCTGTCGCTAAATCCGATGCCAATGGCAGCCGCAATCTACTCCCCCTCTTCACACGGCTCACTGCCGCCCCACAGCTAACGTGGAAACGCGGGCGAAAGAGCCGGATTCGCCTGATGTGCACGGCCGTTGTCGGACCCCTGCTGAAGACTGCCGTCATGTCCGCGAACGACGCCACCGCACACCTGCCCGAACCCGCCGTCCTGTTGACGGCCACCGACTGGGCCGCCCTCTCCCACGCCTACGGGCCCGCCGACGGCACCCCGGACGACCTGCTCGGCCTGCTGCACGACGACCCGGAGGTGCAGGCGGAGTCGCTCGGCCGGCTGGAGATGTCCGTCCTGCACCAGGGGTCGCTGTACTCCGCCACCCCGCCGGCCGCGCTGTTCATCGCGGGCATCCTCGACGACCCCCGCACACTCGCCGTCCACGAGGCCTTCTTCCCCTGGGACGACCGGGTCCGGCCGTTGCGCGCCGCGCTCCTGGAATGGCTGGGCGAACTCGCCGACTCCGCGGCGTACGAGGGTGACCAGGACGACGATGACGACGATGACGACGAGGGCGACGAGAGCGAGGACGGCGTCGGTGACGACGAGTGGGCCGAGGAGATCGCCGCGATCGAGGCGTGCCGTGCCGTCCGGCCGCAGCTGTTCGACGCGGTCGCGCCCTGGCTTGACGACGCGGACCCCACCGTCAGGGAGGCCGCCCTCGGCGCGGTGACGCATCTGCTCCGGGCACCCGAACTCGCCGACCGCATACCGGCCGCGGCCGAACGCCTGGAGCGGATCGCCGGGGGCGACGGCGACCGCCGCGAACGGGCGGGCGCCCTCCTGGCGCTGGGTGCCTGGGGCCGTGACACCGGCGGCCTCCTGACGGACCCTGACCCGGCGGTGCGCGCCTGCGCCGCCCTGGGCACCACCGGCCCCGGTGCCGTGGCCGCCCTGCTCGACGCGCTCGGCGACCCCGCGGCCGCCGACGCGTGGTTCGGCGAGCCGCTGCCCCAGTTCGACGGCTGGTTCCGCTTCACCCTGCTCCGCGGACTGCTCGACCGCGCCCGGGACTTCGAGGAGGTCCTCCCGGCCGCCCTCGCGCTGGTCCCGATGTTCAGCCAGTACACCGTCGACAGCGAGTGGGGCCCGCTCCTCGCCTCCGCCTTTCCCACTCCGTACGCCCCCGGCCGGCCGCTGACGGACGCCCAGCGCGCCTTCCTGCAGGCCCTGGCCGACCGGGAGGAGTGCTGGGGCAACATCGCCAACCGCGTCTCCTGGCTGCGGTCCGCGGGACTCCCCACGGAGCGCGACCCGCTGCGAGACCTCCTCGCGGCCGCGCCGGCCGGCACGGGCTGAGGGCGCCGGCCGGGCGTCCCCGATCAGCCGCCGTCGCGCAGGTAGCTCGCGCGTCCGTCGTCGTCGAGCTCGAACGGCCCCTCGGGGACGACGCAGAACTCGTTCCCCTCGGGGTCGGCCATGACCAGGAACCCGCCCTCCGCGTACGCGTCGAGCACCTGCCCGCCCAGCGCCTCGATCCGCGCCCGCTCCGCGGCAGGATCGGGCGAGGCCACGTCGAAGTGGACGCGGTTCTTACCGGACTTGGGCTCGTCCGTCCGCTGGAAGCCCAGGCCCGGCCCCTCGCCGCGCGCGAGCCAGACGTACGGGCCGATCCGTGCCACGACCGAGCGCCCCAGGAGCTCGCCCCAGAACGCCGCCAGCCGCTCCGGATCGGCACAGTCGACGACGAGGTCCTTGACGCTCAGATGGGTTCCGCTCATGATCCGATGCTCCCGGACAGCGCCGCCACGAACTCCGCCAGGCCGGCGGCAAGCGGCGGCCCCTCCCGGGGGAGGAAACGCCGGTAGTGGTCGGCGACGAGGCGGCGCAGTTCCGCCTCGGCCGGTGCCGCGCCGGTGAGTGCGAGGGCGACCCGATGGGGTTCGCCCGTCATGCGCAGGGGGCGGGCGTGCGCGTCGAAGCCACAGGTGAACTCCTCCGGCAGTTCCCAGTAGGCCTCGGCGTGGGCGACGTCCCTGAGGACGTACATGTGGAGGTCGTCGTCGAAGAGGATCACGGGGCCCGCCGGTGCGTTCACCCGGGCAGTATGGCGGAGTCCGGCGGCCTCCGCCGTGCCGCGTTCGGCGGGGGAGGGGTCAGCCGGTGGCCACGGGCTGCCAGGGGACCCCGGGGACGACGAGGGGACTGCCCGTGACCGGGTCGGGGACGATGACGGACGTGAGGCCGAAGACCTCGTGGACCAGTTCCGCCGTGACGATGTCGCGGGGCGGGCCCTGGGCGACGATCCGGCCGGCCTTCATGGCGATGAGGTGGTCGGCGTAGCGGGCGGCCTGGTTGAGGTCGTGGAGCACGGCGACGACCGTGCGGCCGCGCCCGTGGTTCAGGCGGCGGACCAGGTCCAGCACCTCCACCTGGTGGGCGATGTCGAGGTACGTGGTCGGCTCGTCCAGCAGGAGCAGGTCGGTCTCCTGCGCGAGGGCCATGGCGATCCACACCCGCTGGCGCTGCCCGCCGGACAGCTCGTCGACCGGCCGGTCCGCGAGATCGGCGGTGCCGGTGTGCTCCAGGGCCTCGGCGACGGCGCGTTCGTCGGCCTCGGACCACTGCTGCCACCACTTCTGGTGCGGCTGGCGCCCGCGCGCCACGAGGTCGGCGACGGTGATGCCGTCCGGCGGTGTGGGGCTCTGCGGGAGTACGCCGACGGTACGGGCGATCTGCCGGCCTGGGATGCGGGCGAGCTCGGTGCCGTCCAGCAGGACCGTGCCGGAGCGCGGCTTGAGCAGCCGGCCCAGCGCGCGCAGCAGCGTGGACTTGCCGCAGGCGTTGGGGCCGACGATGACGGTGACCCGGCCGTCCGGGATCTCCAGGTCCAGGCCGTCGACGACGGTGCGGTCCTCGTACGCCAGGGTCAGTTCCCGGGCGGTGAGTCGGCTGGTTCGGCTCATGAGGTGGTGCCTCCGGAACGGCTGCGGGTGCGGGCGATCAGCCACATCAGGTACGGGGCGCCCACCGCTGCGGTGAGGACGCCGACGGGGAGTTCGACGGGGGAGAAAAGGCGCCGGGCCAGCAGGTCCGCGACGACGACCACGAGCGCGCCGGTCAGCGCCGAGGACAGCAGCGGGACCTGCGCGGTACGGGTCAGCCGCCGGGCGATCTGCGGTGCGAGGAGCGCGACGAAGTCGACCGGTCCGGTCGCTCCCGTCGCCACCGACGCCAGGACGATGCCGAGCGCGGTCAGGCCGAGCCGTATCCGGTCCAGCCGGATGCCGAGGGACACGGCGGTGTCGTCGTCGAAGGACGCCCCGCGCTGGGCCCTGGCCGCCCACAGCATCGCGGGGACCGCTATGAGCAGCACCGTCACCAGAGGCGCGGCCTGGTCGTAGCCGCGACTGTTGAGCGAGCCCGTCAGCCAGACCTTGGCCTGCTGCGCGACGAGGAAGTCGCCCTTGGTGAGGAAGAGTTGGGTCAGCGAGCCCAGGGCGACCGAGACGCCGATCCCGACGAGGACGAAGCGCGACGCGTGCAGCCCGCGGCGCCAGGCGAAGACGTAGACCAGCAGCGCGGCCGCGAGCCCGCCCCCGATCGAGACGTACGGGAGCGCGGTGTGCGAGGCGAGGCCGAAGCTCATCGCGGCGACCGTCGCGGCGCCCGCGCCGTGGGTCACGCCGATGACGTCGGGGCTGGCCAGCGGGTTGCGCGCGACGGTCTGGACCAGCGCCCCGGCGACGCCGAAGGCGAGACCGGCGAGCAGGCCCAGGACCAGCCGCGGCAGCCGCAGGGTGCCGACGACGAGTTGGTCGGGGCTGGGCCGGCCGAGGAGGACGTTGACGACCTCCACCGGGGAGACGAAGGACTCGCCGACGCAGAGGTAGACCACGACGGCCGCCGCCAGCAGCACGGCGAGCGCGGCGGCGACGAGCACGGCCCTGCGGTGGACGAGGAAGCTGCCGCGCCCGCGGCGCACCACGGTGTGGCCCGCCGGGCGCACCGAGCGGGCGGCGGTCGGGGCGGTGGGGGCGGTGGGCGGCGGGACGGTCGGCCCGGTGATCTGCGTGGTCTTCGTGCGGCTCATGCGGCGACCACCGTCCGGCGCCGCACCAGCGCGATGAGGAAGGGCACGCCGAGCAGGGCGGTCATGACGGCCACCGGCACCTCCGAGGGCGGGAAGACGATACGGCCGAGCACGTCGGAGGCGAGGATCATCACCGGCCCGAGGAGGGCGGCCACCGGCAGCACCCAGCGGTGCGCCGCACCGACCAGGGCCCGGGCGATGTGCGGAACGGCCAGGCCCGTGAAGGCGATCGGGCCGACGGCGGCCACGGCGGCGCCGGTCAGCACGGTCGCCCCGACCGCGCCCAGGACGCGCAGCAGCGCCACGTTGTGGCCGAGGCCCTTGGCCGCGTCGTCGCCGAGCGCCAGCGCGTCCAGGCCCCGGGCCATGGCCGCGACCAGCAGCAGCCCGGCGGCCACGAACGGCCAGATCTGGCCGATGACGTCGCTGCCGCGGCCGCTGATCGAGCCGACCTGCCAGAACCGGAACTCGTCCAGCGCGTGGGCGTCCGTCGTGACGATCCCGGAGACCACCGAGGCGAGGAAGGCGTTCATCGCGGCGCCCGCCAGCGCGAGCTTCACGGGGGAGGCGCCGCGGTAGCCGCCCGCGGCGACGGCGTAGACGGCGACGGCGGCGACCGCCGCACCCACGAAGGCGAACCAGACGTACCCGGTGAGCGTGTGCACGCCGAGGAACGCGATCGCGCACACCACCCCGACGGACGCGCCCTGGCTGACGCCCAGGATGCCGGGTTCGGCGATGGGGTTGCGGGTGATGCCCTGCATCACGGTCCCGGCCACGGCGAGGGCGGCGCCGGCCAGCACGCCGATGACGGTGCGCGGCACGCGCAGCGCCCGCACCACCTGGGCGTCGTCACTGCTGCCGCCGTGCAGCAGGGCCTGGACCACCTCGCCGGGGGCGATCTGACGGCTGCCGACGGCCAGGCTCAGCAGGACGGCGATCAGCAGCATCGCCGCGCACCCCACCAGCCAGGCGATACGGCGACGGGTCGGTCGCGCCATGCGCCGCGCTCACTCTCTCTTTCCGGGTCGGGTGTCGTACGCGCGCCGGGCGCCGACGGGCACGACGGCCCGCCGGCGCCCGGCACACGGCTCTGGAACGGCCTGCCTCGACGGCTCAGGCCGTGAGGTGCTTCTCCAGGTCGTCGAGGACCGCGTTGGCCGCGGTGACCCCGAGGCCGAGGTACCAGGTCTCGTCCGGGACGTCGAAGGCGTGGCCGTCCTTGACCGCCTTCAGGTTCTTCCACAGCGGGTTGCCCTGGGCCTTGGACTTGTCGGTGGCCTTGGGGTCGCCGTAGACGCCGGTGAAGATGTAGTCGGCGTCGGCCTGGTCGATGTTCTCGGCGCTGATCTCGGCGGCCAGGTCCTCGATGTCCTGGTTCTTCGGCCGCGGGATGCCGACGTCCTTGAGGATGGTGCCGATGAAGGAGTCGTTCGCGTAGAGGCGGATCTTGCCCTCGGGCATGTAGCGCACCATCGACACGCTCGGCTTGTCGGCGCCCAGCTTCGTGCCGAGGCCGGCCGCCTTCTTCGCGTAGGCGTCCAGGTTCGCCTTGGCCTGCGCGGTCTTGTCCAGCGCGGCGGCGTTGAGGAGGTAGTTCTCCTTCCACGTGAAGCCGGGGCGGATGGAGAAGACGGTCGGCGCGATCTGCGACAGCTCGTCGTAGGAGTCGGCGGCGCGCAGCTGGCTGCCCAGGATCAGGTCCGGCTTGAGCGCGGCGATCGCCTCGAGGTTGAGGCTGTTGATGGTGCCGATGTTCGCGGGCTTGCCCGCCTCGCCCTTGAGGTAGGACGGGAGCTCCGGCGAACCCTCGGTGGGCGCGAGGCCGACCGGCTTGACGCCGAGCGAGACGACGTTGTCGAGCTCGCCCACGTCCAGGACGACGACGCGCTTCGGCTGCGCCTTGAGGACGGTGCTGCCCATGGCGTGCGTGATGGTGCGCGGCCACTCGCCCGGCTTGGCGGTGGTGCCCATCGCGGCCGTCTTCTCCGCGGCGTCCCCGAAGTCCTTGCCGCCCTGTGCGACGGACTTGGAGTCCTTGGAACCGGCGGTCGCGGAGGCGGCTGCGCTGCCCTCCTTCCCGTTGCTGCTGGACCCGCCGCAGGCCGCGAGGGACAGCGCGGCGGCGATGGCGACAGCGACGGCGGCTGTGCCGCGGCGCCGAAGAGACATGTGGAGACTCCTGTACGTGGTTCACCTTTGAAGTATTAGGCGAGCCTAACCTTATGCGTTGCCTGTGGGTCCTCCGCAATCGGGGGGTCCCCGTGCGTTCCGGTCACCCCCGCTTGAACTGCACGGGGCCCCGGTCCATGACGATCGTTCCGTCCGTGTGCAGGACGGGACGGCTCTCGGACCAGCGCCGGCTGTAGCGCTCGACGTGCTGGATGCCCACTCCTCGCGGATCCGTGAAGTCGATGAAGGCGATGGCGACCCAGTAGGCGAAGCTGTTCTCCTCGTACAGCGGAACCGTCACCGTGGAGCCGCGGCCGTCGGTGACCACCGCACGGGCGCCGTAGCTCCGGAAACTGCCCGTGCCGTTGGACACGGCGCTGTAAGCGCAGATCAGCGCGTATCCCTGCTCCGAGGCGCGCCGGATGCGGATGGTCTCGGTGCCGGGCTCGCGGGAGTCGCCGTCGAGCCGGATGAACGGCGCCTGGTCCAGGGCCCCGAGGTCCTTCCAGAACACGGCGTGCCCGGTGTCGACGCGCGCGGCGAGCTCGGCGCCGTGTGCCTTTCTCGCCTCCCGGGCGGCACGGTTGAGCATCCCGCCGGGCGGACGCTCGAAGACGTGACCCGGTGGCAGTTCCGCCCCGCGGACGGCCTCGGTGGCCGGGACGAAGAGCGCGTAGAGGTCCAGGTCCGCGCCTTGGCTCCGGCGTGCGTCGCTGCCGCCGTCCCATTCGAGGGACGCCACGATGGTCAGTTCCGGGTCCTTCTTCTCCAGGGGGATGGTCGCCCTTGATCCCTTGTCCAGGCTGACCCGGCCGATGGGCTGCTTGCTGAGGTCCATGACTCTCCCTGTCGCACGGTTCCGCGGTGACGTCCTACAGAGACTGGCGCAGAAGGGCCCCGGCGTCACCGGGATCGAAGATCGCGGTCCGGCGGGGCCGTGCGGCGGGAGCCGTCTCTTGGCCTGGTTTTGACCGGAGCCGGAAAGTTACATCAGATTGATCAATCTACTGTTACTGAATATGGATGCGAAGGCACTCGAAGCCGGTGACCCGACCGAGGTCGGGGCCGCGTTGCGGCTGAGCGTGGGGCGGATCGCGCGGCGGTTGCGGCAGGCGCACGCCGTGGGGGACGTCACGCTGTCGGAGGTGTCGGTGATCGCGCGGCTGGACCGGGACGGCCCGGATTCGCCGGGCGCGCTCGCCGAGCTGGAGCGGGTGCGCCCGCAGGCGATGGCGACGACGCTTGCCGCGCTGGAGGAACGCGGGCTGGTGAGCCGCCGCCCCGACGCCCACGACGGGCGGCGCGTCGTGATGACGGTGACGGAAGCGGGGCGCAAGGTGCTCGCGGACCGGCGGTCGGAGTCGGTGCAGCGGCTGGCCGCCGTGCTGGACGGGGAGTTCACCGCGGAGGAGCGACGCCGGCTGGTCGACGCGCTGCCGCTGCTCGACAGGCTGGCGGAGGAGCTGTGACCGCCGCGCAGGTGGACGGCGGCGACCGCTACAAGTGGGTGGCGCTGTCGAACACGACGCTCGGCGTGCTGATCGCGACCATCGACGCCTCGATCGTGATCATCTCGCTGCCTGCCATCTTCCGCGGCATCGGCCTGGACCCGCTCGCCCCCGGCAACATCGGCTACCTGCTCTGGATGATCCTCGGCTACCTGCTGGTCTCCGCCGTCCTCGTGGTCGTGCTCGGCCGCCTCGGCGACATGTTCGGCCGCGTCCGCATGTACAACATGGGCTTCGCGATCTTCGCCGGCGCGTCGCTCGCGCTCTCCCTCGACCCGCTGCGGGGCGGGGGCGGCGCCCTGTGGCTCATCGGCTTCCGGATCGTGCAGGCCGTCGGCGGGTCGATGCTGACCGCCAACTCGGCGGCCATCCTCACCGACGCCTTCCCCACCCGGCAGCGCGGCATGGCGCTCGGCATCAACCAGATCACCGCGCTCGCGGGCCAGTTCCTCGGGCTGATCGCGGGCGGCCTGCTGGCCACCGTCGACTGGCGCGCCGTGTTCTGGATCAGCGTGCCCATCGGCATCGTCGGCACCGTCTGGTCCTACCGCAGCCTGCGGGAGACCGGCGCGCGGAAGCCGGGACGCATCGACTGGATCGGCAACCTCACCTTCACCGCCGGGGCCGGCGGCCTGCTCGCCGCCATCACGTACGGCATCCAGCCCTACGGCGGCCACCCCACGGGCTGGACCAACCCCTGGGTGCTGGGCGGCCTGGCGGCGGGCGTGCTGCTGCTCGTGGTGTTCTGCGTTGCGGAGACCCGGGTCGCGGAGCCGATGTTCCAGCTCGCGCTGTTCCGCGTCAGGGCCTTCGCCGCCGGGAACCTCGCGGCGCTGCTCACCGCGATCGCCCGCGGCGGCCTGCAGTTCACCCTCATCATCTGGCTGCAGGGCATCTGGCTGCCGCTGCGCGGCTACGACTTCGAGCAGACGCCCCTGTGGGCCGGCATCTTCATGCTGCCGCTGACCGTGGGCTTCCTGGTGGCGGGACCGCTGTCGGGGCATCTGTCGGACCGCTTCGGCGCCCGGCTGTTCTCCACCACCGGACTGGTACTGGTGGCCGCCTCGTTCGTCGGCCTGCTCGCGCTCCCGGTCGACTTCCCGTACCCCGCCTTCGCGGCAATGCTGCTGGTGAGCGGAATCGGGCAGGGCATGTTCTCGGCCCCCAACACCTCCGCGATCATGGGCAGCGTCGCACCCGAACAGCGCGGTGTCGCCTCCGGCATGCGCTCCACCTTCCAGAACTCCGGGACCGCGCTCTCCATCGGCCTGTGCTTCTCGCTGATGATCGCCGGGCTCGCCGGTTCGCTGCCGCAGACGCTGGAGAGCGGCCTGCGGGCGAACGGCGTGCCCGCCGGCACGGCCGAGCAGGTCGCCGGACTGCCGCCGGTGAGCACCCTGTTCGCCACCTTCCTGGGCGACAACCCCATCGGCCATCTGCTCGGGCCCAGCGGGGTCCTCGCCACCCTGCCCGAGCACCAGGTGCACATCCTCACCGGCACGGGCTTCTTCCCCGCGCTCGTCTCCGGCCCCTTCCACCACGGACTCGTCACCGTCTTCGGGGCGGCCACCGTCATGGCCCTGATCGCCGCGCTCGCCTCGGCATTGCGCGGCCGCCGCGACACCCCCGCGGCGCGCCGTCCCGGTGACGGCCCGAACGACCCGAGCGACACGAACGGCACGAACAGCAAGAACGGCACGAACAAAGGACAGCAAGAATGGCGCACAGCGCACTCCTCGTGATGGACGTCCAGCGGGCCATCACGGACCGCTTCACCGGGGACGACGGCCACCTGCCCCGGCTGCGTGACGCGATCGACGCCGCGCGCGCCGCGGACGTCCCCGTCCTCTACGTCGTCATCGGGTTCCGCGCCGGGCACCCGGAGGTCAGCGCCCGGAACAGGACCTTCGGCGCGCTCGCCCTGGGCGGCGGCTTCGCCGAGGGCGACCCGGGCGCCGAGATCCACCCCGACGTGGCGCCCGCGCCCGGCGACGTGGTCGTCACCAAGAAGCGCGTCAGCGCCTTCGCGGGCAGCGACCTCGACATGGTCCTGCGGGCGCGCGGCGTCGACAGCCTCGTGCTCACCGGAATCGCCACCTCCGGCGTGGTCCTGTCCACGCTGCGTCAGGCCGCCGACCTCGACTACGGACTGACCGTCCTGTCCGACGGATGCCTGGACTCCGACCCCGAGGTGCACCGCGTCCTCACGGAGAAGGTGTTCCCCCGGCAGGCGGACGTCGTCACCGTCGAGGAATGGGTCAAGTCGATCGCGCACTGATCCCCGTGGACGGCTCCCCGTGCCCGCCGAGGGCGCGGGCGAGCCGTTCCCCCTGGGCGGCGGTCACGCCGAGGCCCGGCAACGGCACCCGGCCCGGCAATCCATCGCCCTCCCCGGCACGCGGAGTGCCGCCGCTGAGCGGCGAGCCCCACGCCGGGTCGTGCCAGGCCCCGTCCCCCGGCCCGTCGATGAGGCAGCGGGCCGTGAGCGCCGCCGTCTCCTGCGGCGCCCCGACCGCGGTGAGCGCGGAGGCGATCCGCGGAACGGCCTCGGTCGCGTTCCGCCGGCCGTCGGTGAGCACGGGCAGCAGGAGCAGCAGCCGGGCGGCGGGGCCGTACAGGCCCCCTTCCGGCCCGGAGTCCGGTCCGGACTCCGGCCCGCGATCCGGCACGGAGTCCGCGACGTGCACCAGTTGGCGCCACCGCAACCCGGGGCCGCGGCGGTCGCCGTCGAACGAGAGCAGGGTCTCCGCCCCGGCCCAGCCGGGATGGGTGAGAAGGAAGTCCAGCCCGGGGTCGTCGGCGAAGTTCCGGAAGACCGCGACGGCGCTGTGCCCGTCCCGGAACGGCACCCGCAGGACGGGCCAGGCCCGCTCGTCGTACAGCACCTCCGCCAGGGCGTCGGTGTCGGCGCCGTCGTCCCCGAACCACTGCGGCTCGGGGCGCTCGCCGTCCGGCCCGGCCTGGCACCACCCCAGGAGGTGGTTCGCCCAGAAGCCGGGCCGGTCCACCAGCGGCTCACCGGCCGTCAGAGGTCCGTGGTCGTAGCCGTTGATCAGCACGCCGCACAGAATGCCAGTGGGCCGCAGGTCAGGCCAGCGGCACGGTGCCCTTCGAGGACACCGTGGCGGCGATGCGGCCGCCCAGGTCGAGCCGGAGCCGCAGGAAGTCGACGCCGCCCGGGCCGGGGCGGCGACCGCCCTCCGGGACCCAGCCGTGACGGTTGTAGAACGCGAGGGCGCGGCTGTTGCGCTCCCAGGCGTCCAGCAGCCCCGTCTCCAGGGAGGACTCCCGCAGGAAGCGCACGAACTCGGCGTGCAGCAGCCCTCCGACGCCGCGGCCCCAGCGGTCCGGGCGCACATGGATCCGGTGCAGCTCACCGCACGAGGGCGCGGCCTCCGCGCCCTCCTTGGGCGGCCCCATGGCCACCACACCGACCACCTCGGTGTCCTCGACGGCGCACAGCACCGTCGTCGCGCTCGACTGGATGGCGTGCGCCCACGTCGCGCGGCGGCGCGCCCACCCGTCGGGGCTGTCGATCTCGGATCCGGGCAGGCCGCCCGCCTGGTAGTACGCGGCACGTGCCTGTGTGTGCACGTCCACGATGGCCGCCAGGTCGCCGAACCGCGCCGGGCGCATCAGGGATGGAGAAGTCGTCACCTCCTGTCAGACGTCCGCGATGTGGGACGGGTTCCCGGCGCGCGGGACCGCCGTGGCGGCCACCGGGAAGGTGACCGCCACGGCGGCGCGACCGGCTACGGCCGCGCGGTGACCGCCGGCACGTTGTAGCCGTCGACCCGCAGTTCCGGCCGCTTCGACGGCAGCGCCCCCGCGGGCCAGGACAGCGTCACCGTGCGGCTCTCACCGGGCAGCAGCCACAGGTAGTTGTCGCTGTACAGCGTCGGCAGCACCCGGTCGCCGGAGCGGGCGTCCAGCAGGGAGAGCCGGACCAGGGAGGCGACCGAGGACCCCCGGTTGCTCACCCGCGCGGTCAGCCCGTGACGGTCGCCCGAGAGGTCCGTGTCCGTGACGTCGGCGGCGACCCGGGTCCGCGCGGCCTTGTTGAGCGCCTGCATGTGCTCGGGCTTGCGGTAACGCCAGTAGACGTTCTCGGACAGCACCTCTCCGTGACGGTCCGTCAGCTTCAGCCGCAGCAGGTGGAAGTCCGGCAGGCCGTCCGTCCACGCCACGGTGAACGCCTCCGCCTTCGCGGACGCCGCGACGTCCACCGTGCCGCGCCGCTCCGCGGACAGCGGATGGCCGGACAGGTCGAGCAGCCGCGCGGACACCGTCGCACCCTTGAGAGCCGCGGGCGTGTGGTTAACCGCCACGACCTTGCCGCTCACGGGGTCGGCCTGCACGTGGACGGGCTCGGCGGCCTTGCGGACGCCGTAGTAGGCGCCGTTGACGTCGAAGTCGTAGTCGTACGTCTGCCACACCGTGCTGTACCAGGCGGGGTGCGACATCCACAGCATCAGGCCGGAGGCGTCCTCCCACAGCCGGCCGTTCCAGGCCTCGAACATGGCGCGGAAGTTCTCGTAGTTGACGAACTGCGCCTTGCGGGAGAAGTCGTCGAGGTTCTCGGCCGTGCCGAGCCGGCCCTCGATGGCCGCGCGGTAGTTCTGCGGGGCCTGGTTGCCGCGGGTGCTCCAGTCGTGGTGGTACCAGACACCGCCGACCGGCCACTCGGGCTCGTCGCCGGCCATGCGCCGCATCGTCTCGGCGGTCGAGACGACCGGCATGCCGATCTCGGTGTGGAACCCGAAGCTGCCACCGCCGTAGGTCGACGCGGAGTAGTACCGCTCGGGCTCGACCCAGCCGTACGGGCCGCCGCCGGAGACGATGCCGCCCGCCGAGTTGTTCTGGTAGAGCAGGCCGGGGGCCTCCGCGCGCACCGCGGTGCGCATCCCCTCATCGACCGGGCCCGGGGGGTTGCCCTCGTTGGCGCCGCACCACACCACGACGCTGGGGTGGATGCGGTAGCGCCGCACCGTGTCCCGCGCCAGGTCGAGGAAGGCCTGGCGGTTCGGCGGGTCCATCGCCCAGGCGTTGGGGAAGTCGTTCCACACCAGCAGGCCGTGTTCGTCGCAACTGGCGTAGAACTCCTCGCGGTTGCTGCTGCCCACCCAGTTGCGGATCATCGTGAAGTTCATGTCGCGGTGCATGCGCACGGCCGCGTCCATGCGCTCCGCCGGCATGCGGCGCAGGAGCTCGTCCCAGCCCCAGTTGCCGCCGCGGGCGAAGACCCGGACGCCGTTGACGCTGATCTTGAGCGGGACGGTGGAGTTGTCGACGGACTTCACGTCCGTCCAGTCGTCGCCGTTGTCGGAGACCTGGACGGTGTAGGTCTTCGCGTACGCCTGCTCCCAGGTGATGACGACCCGGTCGAACCGCACCGGGGAGCCCAGGTCGACCTGGATCCACTGCTCGTCCTCGTACGCCGAGGACCAGCGGGTGCCGGGCTTGCCGTCCACCGCGTTGCCCGGACCGCTGCCGTCGCCCTCGGAGGACGAGGCGGTGGCCTCCTTGCGCAGCGCCAGGTCGGTGCCGGGTGTGCCGCTGTCGACCACCGACAGGCCCCACATCGACGAGCCCCAGCTGGTGGCGCGCGTGTGGCAGAGGATGCGCAGGTAGCGGGCCGTGGTCGCGGCGAACTCCACGTCCTGCAGACTCGCCGAGCCCGAGGTCTGGAAGGGCAGCGGGACGGCGGCGTTGTCGACGGACGCGGCGTCGGTCCAGTCGTCGCCGTTGTCCGAGACCTGGACGGTGTACGTCTCGGCGTACGCCTGCTCCCAGGTGACGACGACGCGGTCGAAGGGCACCGCGGAGCCGAGGTCGACCTGCACCCACTGGTCGTCCTCGAACTTCGACGACCAGCGCGTGCCCGGGTCCCCGTCGGTGACGTTGCCGGGGCGGTTGCTGGGGTCGTCGGTGGAGGAGGCGGTCGCGTCCTTGTGCACTGCGAGGTCGAGGTCGGGCACGGTGCTGTCGGCCACCGACAGCGCCCACATCGACGAACCCCAGTCGGTGGCCCGGGTGCGGCACAGGATCCGCACGTAGCGGGCGGTCCGGCGGGTGAACGTCACCGTCTGCGCGTAGGCGTTGGAGCCGGACTGGAAGGTCAGCGGAACGTCGTACTCGTAGCCGAACTGACGCAGGCCGAAGCGCGTGGTGCGCCGGTCGCTCTCCTGCCCGGACACGGAGGCGGTGAGGGTGAGGCGGTGCAGCTCCGGCTCGCCGTAGCCGTTGGGCCACCACAGCTTCGGGTTCCGCACGCGCAGCTTCGGGTCCGAGGCCGGGGCGAAGACGACGTCGGTGCTGCCGCCCCCGGGCACGGTGACCGTCCGCTGCACGCGCACGCCGTCGAAGGCGGCGGTGACGGTCACGGACCTGGCGTCCGCGGCGGCGTTGCGGACCGGGACGACGATGGTCACCTCGGCCGTGCCGGTGTCGGGCAGGTCCGGCAGGACGGTGTCGACGCGGGGGTCGCCGAGGACGGCGTCGCCGGTGGAGCGCAGCCGCACGTGGTTCCAGATGCCGGCGGCCCGGTCGCGCACGGCGGGCATCCAGTCCCAGCCGGAGGAGGCAAGGTAGGTCGGCGAGTTGCGGTTCATCATGTTCGCGCCGGCGTCGACGAAGGCGAGCCCGGCAGGGCCCTTGTCGCCGGGGCTGCCGGGGAACGGCATGGGGCTGATCCTCACCGCGAGGGCCTGCGGGCCGTCGGCGGCCAGGAGAGCGGTCACGTCGTAGGCGGCGCGGGCGAAGGGGAAGGTGAGGGTGCCGGCCTGCTTGCCGTTGAGCCACACGTCGGCCTCGTGGTTGACCCCGTCGAACTCCAGCCAGACGCGGCGTCCGGCCCCGGTGCGCAGGCCCTTGGGCAGGCGGAACTCGCGCCGGTACCACCAGGAGTGGCGGGAGAGGGCCTCGGGGATGTGCAGGTTGGCGAAGCCGGCGACCGGGTCGGGCAGGTGGCCCTCGGCGACGAGCGAGGACAGCACGGTCCCGGGCACGACGGCGGGCAGCCAGGCGCTGGTGTCCACGGACGGCGCCGACAGCTCCGCGGCGGTGCCGCCCGCCCAGTCGTCCATGGTCAGGTCCCAGCCGGACTCCAGCGGCACGGTGCCGTCGGCGGCGACCTCGAGGGCCGGGGGAGTGCGGTGGTGGGTGCCCCAGTCGGTCCAGCCGGTGGCCTCGGGGCGCTTGCCGCGCGGGGTGCCGTACACCTGGAGGCCGTTGAGGCCCAGCGGGTTGGCGTTGGAGCGCTTGGTGACGGTCATCCGCACCCAGCGGGCGGTGACGGGTTCGGGCAGGGCGATCTCCACGACCCCGCCCTTGCCGTCGTCGGTGCGGTGCACGACGGTCCACGACTTCCCGTCGCGCGAGGTCTCGATCACGAAGGCGACGGCGCAACTCGACAGGATCTCCTGGCCGGTGGTGTTGTCGCGCGGGTTGCCGCCCGTCCCGGGGGTGTACGGCGGGTCGTCGGTCGTCGCCTCGAAGGTGAGGCGCACCGACTCGACCTCGCACAGGGCCTGGAGGTCGACGGATATCCACTGCGGGTCGCCGGCGGCGGCCCGCCAGCCGGAGCCCCGCACGCCGACCCGGTCGAGGCCGTCGACGGCGAACTCGGCCGGGGTGGGGGCGTAGTCGGTGGAGGACACCGTGACGGGGCGGTACGCGGCGAGCTCGCCCCGGGCGCCGGCGGGGTTCGAGGACCGGGTCTGCGCCGTGGCGGCGGCGGGGAAGGCCATGCCGAGCCCGAACCCCGCGAGGAGGGTGGAGCCGGTGGAGAGTACGGCGCGTCGGGAGGGCAGGGAGGACATATCCGGCATGAACAGCGGCTCCGTTCAGGGATGTTCAATGACGAGACGGCCTGGCATCATGGCGATGACAACGTTGCCATCCCGATGACAACGTTGCCGAACATGCACCCGCCGGGAAGAGCCTGTCAAGGTTTTGGGCACGCCGCGTTCCGGGATTCTCCTAAATTAGGAATACATATTGACATCGGCCCGGTTCGCCGTCAGAGTCGTTGGCCCGTCCGCGCCGTTGGCCGGTCCGGCCGCGTTCCGGGGCGAGAGGTGCCGCCCGCCGGGCGGCCGTCGAGGATGTCCTCATGACCGTGAAGAGAAGGATCGTGCTGCTGGGCGGCGGGTTCTCCGGGTCGCCCGGTGCCCCCGGCTCACCGCTCGACACATACGTGCTGCGCACCACCGGACGGCCTCGCCCGAAGGTCTGCTTCGTTGCCACCGCGAGCGGTGACGCGCAGCCCTACGTCGAGGAGTTCCACGCGGCGTTCGCCGCGCGCGACTGCGAACCCGCCCACCTGCCGCTCTTCCGCCGCGACCACGAGGATCTGCGTTCCTTCGTCCTCTCCCAGGACGTTGTCTACGTCGGCGGCGGCAACACCGCGGCCATGCTCGCCGTGTGGCGGGTGCACGGCCTCGACGCGGTCCTCCGCGAGGCCCATGACCGGGGCGTGCTCCTGTGCGGCATCAGCGCCGGTGTCAACTGCTGGTTCCAGGCCTGCCTCACCGATTCCTTCGGTCCCGTCACGCCCCTGCACGACGGTCTCGGCCTGCTCCCGGGCGGCTTCTGCCCGCACTACGACAGCGAGCCCGCCCGCAATCCGGCGTTCCGCGCCGCCGTGGCCGCGGGGGAACTGCCCGCCGGCTGGGCACTGGACGACGGCGCGGCGGCCCTGTTCACCGACGGCGAGCTCACGGAGGTGGTCGCGGAACGACCGGGCCCGACCCTGCACCGAGTGGAGCCCGGGACCGGCGGCACGGTGCGGGAGACGGCGCTGCCCGCACGCCTGTTGCCGTGATGACGCCACTGCGCCACCGCGCCGCAGCGACCGGCGTGAGCCGTCGCCTCGTGAACTGCGCGGAGCGATGCTCGCACCCGCCACGGACAGCGGGATCAGGAGTCCCGTGCGCCCTCGGCGTCGTCGGCGGGGCGGTCGGGGCGGTCGGGGCGGACGGCGATGTGGTCGGGTTCGAGTTCGAGCATGACGCGGTTGCGGATGTCGAGGGCGTGGGTGAAGTCGCGGGGGAGCTGGAGGCGGCCGGAGCGGTCGACGGTGGCGTATTCGCTGGCGTGGACGGTGGTGCGGCCCTCGTCGTCGGTGCTGGTGCGGCGGACGACCTCGGAGGCGGTGCGGCCGTCGCGGATGGCGACGGTGCGGTCGACGGCGGCGGCCACCGCCTGGTCGTGGGTGACGACGACGATCGTCGTGCCGAGCTGCTCGTTGGCGGTGCGGAAGGCTGCGAAGACCTGCTCTGCGGTGGCCGAGTCCAGCTGCCCGGTCGGCTCGTCGGCCAGCACCAGCGAGGGGCGGTTGGCCAGCGCCACCGCGATCGCGGTGCGCTGCTGCTCACCGCCGGACATCTGCTGCGGGCGGCGGTCGGCGCAGTAGCCGACGCCCATCATCTCGAGCAGTTCGGTGGCCCGGGCGTGACGGTCGCGGCGGCCCGCGAGGCCGCTCAGGCGCATGGGCAGGACGACGTTCTGCAGGGCGGTGAGGTAGGGCAGGAGGTTGCGTGAGGTCTGCTGCCAGACGAAGCCGACGACTTCGCGCTGGTAGCGCAGGCGTGCCGCGGCGTTCATGGTGAGGAGGTCGAAGCCGGCGACCGAGGCCGCCCCCGCGGTGGGGGTGTCCAGCCCGGCGAGGATGTTGAGGAGGGTGGACTTGCCGCTGCCGGACGCTCCGACCAGCGCCATCAGTTCGCCCTCGGCGACCAGGAGGTCCAGCCCCTGCAGGGCCTGGACCTCCACGCCCTGGGCGGTGAAGATCCGCACCAGGCGGTCGCAGACGATCAGGGCGTCGTGCCCGTAGGCGGGCTGCTCCCGGCTCTCGATGACGCGCCGTTCCAGCTCCGCCAGCGTCGTGCCGCCGCGCTCCGCCGTCCCCGGTGTGTCCTGGCTCATTCACGTTCCCCCATCCGCAGTTCCGTTCCCTCTCCGCGCCGTCCTGTCAGCCACGCCTGGCCCGCCAGCACCGCGCAGGCAAGTACGACCAGCGCGGCCGCGGGCAGCAGCAGCGACGGCGCGTCGGTGCGCAGCACCGTCCCGGACACTCCGGTGACCGGCTTGGCCGCGGAGAAGGCCAGCGCGGTCAGATCCACCCCCTGACGCAGCAGCGGGACCGTGGCGAGGCTGACCAGGATGCCGCCGAGGGCGCCGAGCAGGACCTGCGGCAGCGTCTCCAGGACGGCGAGCCACTGCCGCTGGCGGCTCGTCATCCCCATCGTCCGCAGCCGCGCCAGGAGCGCCTTGCGTTGCGGCGTGTGCACCATCAGCGACAGCAGCAGGGCCAGTGCGCTGTAGCCGGCGCCCGCGGCCACGGCGGCCAGGTACACCCGGCGGGCGCCGGTCTGGAGCGCCGAGGAGGTGAACGAGGCGCGTTCCTCGGAGCGCAGGGCCACCGTCAGGTCCGGTGAGGCGGCGCGCGCGACGCCGTTCAGCCCCCGCCCGTCCACCCGCGGCCCCGTCACGTAGAGCGCGGTCGGGGCCTGGACGGGGGAGTCGGCGGTCTCGGGGTGCGTGCGGGCCAGACCCGCGGCGGAGACGATCACGAAGTCGCCGCCCTGGACGGCCGGCGTCACGTCGCGCACGGCGACGGTACGCACCGGTGTGGCCCCGGCGGCGGCCTGCACGCTTGCGGTCGTCGTGCCGAACTCCCCTGCCAGTCCCGGGGAGACGATCGCGGGGAGCGGACCGGTGCCGTCGCCCTCCAGGCGGTCGGCGGAGAAGGGGGCGCCGATCCCCGTGGACGACACCAGGGCGGCGTAGCGGGCCGGATCCACGACCACCAGGTCGTAGGGGGTCCCTGCCGGCGTCGTCGACAGTCCCGACTCGATCCGCACGGGCGATGTGCCGAGCACGCCGTGCACCCGCCGGACCCGTGCGTCCAGCCCGTCCGGGAGCGTGTTGAGGGTGTCGATCCGGGCGTCACCGCCGACCGCGCGCGTGGCGGCGCGGTCGCGGCCGCTCTCGACGCCGGTGAGCACCGAGCCCCCGAACGATGTCACGGCCAGCGCCACCAGCACGGCCACCAGCGGCAGCGCCGTGGCGGAGGGCGTGCGGCCGGCCCGCGCCAGCCCCAGGTACAGGACGGTGCCCCGCAGCCGGGCCGCGGGCCGGGACAGCAGCCGCAGCGGCAGCGGATAGAGCCGCAGCAGGACGAGCGCCCCGATGACCGCGACCAGCACCGGTGCCGCGGCGGTCAGCAGGTCGGTGCCGCCGTCCGCGGTGCCCCGGCGGCGCAGCGCCACGACCGCGCCGGTCACGACGACCGCCACCGTCAGCTCCGCCACCGTACGGCGGCGCGAGGGCCGGGTCTGCACGAGGTCGTCGCGCTGCTCGGGACCCAGCCGGCGGACGAGCAGCACCGCCCGCAGCGGCAGCGCCGGCACGGTGACCGCCGCCACCAGCGCCCCCGCGAGCAGTGAGGGCGCCGAGCGTCCAGCCGGCACCAGCAGCAGCGCGAGCAGCACTCCGGCCGCCGCGCACGGCACGGCCACGACCGCGGTCTCCGTCAGCAGACTCGCGCACAGGCGCGTCAGGCTGCTTCCGCGGGCCCGCAGCAGCCGCAGTTCGGTACGGCGGCGGGTCGCCGACAGCCCGCCCGCCATGAGCAGCACGATGCCGGCCACCGCGCCCACGCCCACCGCCGCGATCAGCACCAGGGGCGCGGCCGCCTCTCGCTCCCGGACGAACGGCCCCAGCAGCTCGGCGAGTCCGTCCTGGCCCACGGTGATCGCCCGACTGCCCGTCAGCAGCCGCAGCTTGGTGGAGTCCGGCCCGCCCGACAGCGACGCCAGCCGGTCGCGCAGCGCGGGCACGTCGCGGGCGGAGAGCGAGCCGACGTCGGCGGGATGGTGCCAGTACAGACGGGCGCCCTCGGGCAGGTCGAGCACCACACCGCCCGCGTCCTGGCCGATCAGCGCGGTGAAGTGCCAGTAGTGCTCCGGGTCCTCACCGGGCGGCCCGGGGACGCTCACCAGGGTCGGGGCGAGGAGGTCCTGCTCGGCGTTCCAGAAGGCGGCGCCGGGCGAGCGCGGTTCGACGATCCCGGTGATCCGCACGGTCAGCCCGGCCCCGGTGGTGTCCAGCAGGTGGACCGCGGAACCCGCCTTGACGCCCATCACCTTCGCGGTCCGGGCCGTGAGCACCGCCTCCACCTCGCGCTCACCGGAGCCACCGGAGGCGGACGCGGGCATGCGCCCCGCGACGAGCCGGGAGCGGGCGGCGAGGCCCGGCTGCGAGACGAGTGTCGCCCGCGGATCGCGGTTCCCGGTCGGACGCGGCAGGCCGCGGTCGGTCGCGGCCGCCGCAACCGCGTTGCGCACCCCGTACACGGTCTGCGCGGTGTCCAGGGCCAACGGTGGCCGCACCACACTGCGGAACGCGTCCTCGGTCCTGGCGAGGGCGCTCGCCCGGAACGGCGAACCGACTCCGGTGCGTGCCCCGGAGAACGAGACGTCCAAGGTGGCGGTGACGCTGCGGTCGGGCAGGGAGGCCCGCCGGAGCGTGTCCCGCAGCGCGGCGTCCTCGTACGCCTCGACGGTGCGGGGCAGCGCCGCCGCGAGGAACGCGGTCACCAGTACCAGGGCGGCCAGCGCCAGCGCCCCGCCCGGAGCGGCGCGCAGTCGGGCACCGGTCCACGAGGCCGGCCGGGGCGCACGCACCTCGGTCATCTCATTCCCCTCCCTGCCGGCGCAGCGCGCGGACCGGATCGGCCGTGCGCAAGGCCGCCACCACCACCGCCAGCAGCGGCAGCACCGCCACCGCGGCCAGCAGTTCCAGCAGCGGCACGGCCGGCAACTCCACCCGTACCGCGGGCACCGGGCTGTCAGCGCGCGCCGTCAGGACGATCAACGGCACGATGGACCGGGTCAGCACCCCGCCCAGCAGCGCCCCCACCCCCACCGCCGTCAGCACCAGCAGCCCCTGCTCCGCCGCGATGACCCGCGCCAGCGACTTCTGCGGCGCCCCCAGCGCCCGCAGCACCGCGAACTCCTCCGAGCGCTCCCGCACCGCACCCGCCGCGGCGACCGCGAAGCCCACCGCGGCCAGCACCGCGGCCGCCACCACCGCCGCCGGCAGGGCCGACAGCGGACCCGCGCCGAGCGGATCGCGCCGCAACTCCGCCCGCGCCTCGTCCCGGACCACGATCGTGGCGGCGTCCCCCCGGGCCCGCAGGGCCGAGGCCACCCGGGGCGCGCCGGACGGCCCGGCGGCGAGCCACCACTCGGTGGGCTCCAGCCCGCGCTGTTCCTGGAAGACGAGCGTGCGCTCGAGGCTCGCCAGGTCCAGCAGGACGGCGCCGCCGCCGGTGCCCGTGGAGCCGTCCCGCCCGGTGGTGGGCAGCGCGTGGACCGACCCGGTGATGCGCAGGGACAGCCGTGTGCCGCCGAGTTCGACGGGAACGGTGGCGCCGGGCTTCGCGTCGAGCGCGCCCAGGAAGGCGTCGGTGACGACCGCGGGCAGCACCGCGGGCGGCCGCGGCCCGGCCCGCAGGGTGAGGGCGGCCCCGTCGGCACCGCTCGGCGTGTCCTTCTGGAAGGGTTCCTCGCCGGTGTCGTAGCGGACGGTCAGCGGGGTGCCGGCGGCGGAACGCGGTGCGCCGGCGTGCGCGGGGCGGTAGCCGAGGCCGGGGGCCTCGGGGAAGTCCGGGTTGTCGATCTGCGTGCCGGCGGACCAGGCCGTCGTGGTGGGGGCGGGCACCTCGCGGACGCCGCCGCCGGTCACCACGTGCACGCCGGTGACGGTCAGGCTGTGCCGCTCGTTCTTGCGGGGCACCGGGTACTCGGCCCTGAGGCCGGTCAGCCGCAGCGGCCCGGCCGGGCCCGCGCCGCGTGCCCGGCCCGTCACGTATCCGAAGTCGGCCTCCAGTACGTGCTGTTCGCCGTCGGCCCGGACCTCGCCCAGGGAGAGCGTGTACGGGACGCCGTACCGGTCGGTCAGCGTCACGGACAACTCGTCCGTCACGGTGCCGGCGAGGGTGCGGTCCCCGTCCCCCAGGGCGCGGAGCCGGACCGTCAGGCGGAGCCGGTCCGTACCGTCGGGCAGGACGAACCCCGCGTCGCGGGCGGCGGGGCCGCCGTCCGCCCGCAGGGGCCGCATGAGGTCGGCGAGGGATTCGGCGGACAGGTCGTCGCGCAGTCGCAGGACTCGCGCGGCCGAGGTGGTGTCGACGGCCACGACGGTCGCGTCGAGGTCGCGGGGGAGGGACACGGTGTCGCGGACGGCCGGGGTGACGGCCGTGATGCCGGGGACGTCGTCGTAGATCCCGCCCTGCCCGAACGCAGGCGTGGCGGAACCGGACACGCGCAGGTCGGCGCCGACCGCGAAGTCCGCCTGGTCGGCCTGCGACCGCGTCCAGGTGCTGTTCTCCGCGATCGCGAACATGCTGATCGACACGGCGAAGACCAGCAGCAGGGCAGGCCCCGCCCCGCGTCCGGGACGGCGCGCCAGCTGCCAGCCCACCAGGGACGCCGGCAGCCCCCGGGCCTTCGCCGCGCGGCGTTCACCGAGCCGGGCCGCCAGCGGCAGCAGCCGCAGTGCCAGCACCGCACCCGCCAGAAGGCACAGCGCGGGCGCCCCCACCAGGACCGGGTCCAGTCCCAGCCGTCCGGAGGTGTCCGTGCTCAGCGCCCCGCCGCCCGTCTCGCGGCGGGACAACTGCCAGAAGGCCAGGCCGGCCACGAGCACCAGCCCCGCGTCGGCACCCGCCTGCGCCGCTGCGGGCAGCGCCCGCCGGCGCCGCCGCGCCGAGTGCTCCTGCGCGTACGTCCCCGAGTGCCGCAGCACGGGTCCGACGACGGCGAGGGCGCAGGCGAGCGCGGTGAGCGCCGCCACCCACCAGGCGGTCACCGGCGAGGGTTCGAGCCGTACCCCCGCCCGGGCCAGCGCCCCATGACCGGCGAGCAACCGCACCAGCCGGCCGGACAGCAGCGGGGCCAGAGCCGCGGCCGGCACGGTCAGCAACAGGGCCTCGGCCGCGGCGAAACCCGTCATCTGGGCGCGCGAACCGCCGCGGGCCCGCAACTGCGCCGTCTCGCCGGAACGTTCCTCCGCGAGCAGTCCGGCGACCAGGAGCAGCGACAGCGCGGCCAGGAGCATCAGCTGCAGCACGCTGATCAGCAGGGTCGACCGGCTCACCAGCAGGGTGCCGCGCAATTCCGTTAGCAGGTCGGGGAGTTCACTCTTCGCCACCAGGGAATTCGTGGCCTGCAGGGCGTCCAGCCGTTGCACCGTCCGCTGGACGCTCGCGCTGACGGCGTCGGCGCGGGCCGTGGTCATGGCGGCGAAGTTCCCCCGCGTCTGCCACGCCATCTCCACCGCGGGGACGCCTCCGGGGCCGAAGGCCGCGGGGTCGGTGAGCATCGGGCCGTACGTGGTGAAGGAGAGCGTCCGCACGCCGCGGCCGTCCAGCGGGTCGAGCCGCCAGTACAGGGCATACCGGTCGACCGGCCGGTATGTCCCGGTCACGCGCACCCGCAGCGTGCCGCGGTGCAGTCGGTCGGCCAGGGTGATCTCCTGGCCGGTGCGCACCTTCAGCGCTGCGGCGGCGGCCTCGGGCAGCGCCACCGGGACCGGGCCGCCGTCCGCCGGCGGACCGGGGAAGGCGCCCTCGGCCATCGTCACCCGCGCCCGGTCCAGCGTCGACAGCACCGTCAGGTCCGGGTCCACGGTGCGCGGGGCTCCGGTCGGGCGCAGCGCGGTCGGGAGCCCGTACGGCCCGGAACGGGTGACCGCGCTGACGGATACCGGCAGGCCGTCGTAGGCGCCGCTGACCGTCGCGCGCACGGCCTCGTCCGCCGCGCCCGGGTCCTTGCCGTCGACGTCGGCGGTGATCTCGACCAGGGTCCGTGCGGCCGACTGCTCCTGCAGCGCCCGCCGCAGACCGGCGTCCCCCACGGCCGAGCTGAACGCGGCGAGCGCCGCGACGGCGCAGGTGGTGAGGAGAACGGAGAGCACGGCGGCGCCGAGCAGCAGGCGATGCGCGCGCAGACGCAGGAACACGAACCCCGGCACCATGCCCCCCGTTCTCGATGGCCCGTGCAATGAGATTGCACAGACTAACGCCCTCCCGGCCGCCGGGAGAGGGTTGGGAGTCACTGGCTCCGGGCCCAACGACGGTGATCCCGGACGCCGTTGGGCGAAAGGCGCGAACGGCACCGCCCGGCCGCGGCCGGGCGGTGCCCGGTGTGCCGGTGCCGTCCGCTCGGCGCCCGCTCGGCGCCCGCTCGGCGCCCGCTCAGCGTCCGGCGCGTCCGGCGCGCTCGTAGAGCGGCTCGGTGACGGCGGAGGTGAACTGCGGGCCGACGAGGTGACGGGCGCAGCCCGGGGCCGGGTCCCAGGGGTCGCAGGCGTTGCCCCCGGCGTCGAGCCGGCTGCCCTCGGAGTTGTCGCCGACGACGGTGCCCACGCCGGTCTCCGGGTCGAGACCGGCTATCCGCGGTCCGCCGCTCGAGCCGCCGCCCATGACGCACTCGGTCCCCCACAGGCCCTTCGCCGCGGGGAACTCGGGGGTGCCGACGACCTGTTCGGGCTGTCCGGCGCAGTAGGCGAGCCGTTCGCCGGTGTACTCGGGCAGGCCCTCACGGTCCGGGTCCGAGGCCGAGCGGGGGTAACCGAACTGGTGGACCGTCCGTCCGCCGGGCCGGTCGAAGCCGATCCTCTGCGCCGCGCCGGCCGCGTCCTGCACCGTCCGGCCCCGCGCGTCCGTGTTGAGGACCACGAAGGCCTGGTCGTAGGCGCCGTACACCTCGCCGTGCTGCTGGTCGTTCTCCAGCCAGGCCGGGGCGACGACCCCCAGCCGGCCGGTGAACTTCCCGTAGGGCGCCCGGCCGTCGTGGTAGCCGGGCACGAACAGCACGTTCCGCGTCCACTGGTTGTCCTCACCGATGAGGTCGGTGTTGTTCACGCAGTGCCCGGCGGTGACGACGGTGCTGCCGTTGGCGCTGTCGACGACGGTGGCAGTGCAACTGGCGTCCTCGCCGTGGTCGGTGAAGAACAGCCGGCCCACTGTGCGGGCGAGGCCGTTGCGCTCCGTCCACGGGGCGCCGTCGGGGCCGCTCTTGGGCGGGTTGCCGGACGACGGCTGGGTCAGCGCCGCGATCCGCTCCGGCGTCCAGTGGTCGAGGACGGCCTGCCGCTCGGCCCGGGTCACCGCCTGGTCGTGGGTGGCCACGGCGGCCGCGGACGGCGGGACGGTCCCGGCGGCGGACGCCTCCGGGGCGGTGACCAGCACGGCCGCGGCGACGAGGGCGGTCGCCAGGAGCGGCCGGTGCGGAGGGGCGGAACGGGGTGCCTGACGTGACGGCATGATGCTCCTCGGGGCGTTGATCGCCCGCCCGGGGGCCGCGTGCCGGTGGCACGGGCCCTCCGGGCGGAAGGACGTGCGATACAGACGTCCGGGAGGGGCATTCGGTTGGGACCGGTCGCGGGCGCCTCGCGGCGGCCGCGGCTCAGGCCTTCGGCTGGGTGAAGCGGATGCTGTTGCCGAAGGGGTCGCGCAGTCCGCAGTCGATCCCGTACGGGCGCTCGGTCGGCTCCTCGGTGAACTCCACCCCGAGGTCCCGCAGGGTCTCGTACGTCTTGCGGCAGTCGTCGGTGCTGAAGATCAGGTGGCCGCCCATGGCGCCCTTGGTGACCAGCTCGCGGACCTGCTGGGCGGTCTCCTCGGACATCGCCGGCGGGCCCGGCTTCTCCAGCAGGATCTGGCGCTCGGGGTGGCCGGGGACGCTCACCGTGAGCCAGCGCATGAAGCCCAGGTCGACGTCCGCGTTCACCTCCAGGCCGAGCTTGCCGACGTAGAAGGCGAGGGCCTCGTCCTGGTCGAGGACGTAGATCTGCGAGTGCGTGATGGCGTTGAACATGTGCATCACGCTACTGCGCGGGCCGGGCGGAAACTTATCCAAAACTGCTCGGCCCACCCGTCCCCTCGCGCGGCCGGCACGGCTCGCCCGGTGATCAGGCGCGCGGCCGCAGCCACGCCTTGGCGAAGCACGTCGGCACGTCGATGGCCGTCGCCTGCTTGCGGTAGGCCCGCGGTGACGTGCCCACGATGTCCCGGAAGGTGCGGCTGAAGGTCCCCGGGCTGCCGAAGCCGACCTCGAAGCAGATGTCCGTCACGCTGCGGTCGCTCTCCCGCAGCAGGAACATCGCCCGTTCCACGCGGCGGCGCTGCAGGTAGCGGTGCGGCGTCTCGCCGAAGGCCGCCCGGAAGGTGCGCGTGAAGTGCGCCTGCGACACATGGGCGATCCGCGCCAGCGCCGGCACGTCCAGCGGCTGTGCGTAGGCGCGGTCCATCGCGTCCCGTGCCCGGAGCATCCGGCGGTTGGTCTCTTCGGTGGCGCGGCTCACGCCGCCCATGAGACCACAGGCCCCGGCGCCCCGGACGGGGGCGGTGGGCGGTGTGCGGGACGGCCGGCTTCAGACCGCCTTCACCAGGACCGGCACTCGTCGCGCGAGTCCGACGGCGGAACGGTCCCCAGGGGCGCAGCACCGGATGGGCAGTACGGCGAACCGGGTCCATCGCGGCGTGCCCCTCCATCGACCCGGCGAGACCGCGGTCGGCCTGGGCGCGGGCCTCGCGCAGCAGGTCAGGGCGGAGCAGGCGCCGGAAGAGCAGCGCCAGGACGACGATCATGACCGGTCCGCCGACGAACTCGGCCACCGTGAACTGCCAGCCCATGAGCAGGGCCAGCAGGACGCCGAGTTCGACGACGAGGTTGGTGGAGGCGATCTCGAAGGCCATCGCCGCCGTGAAGCCCGCGCCCTTGCGGAAGAGCGACCGGGCGAGGGCGACGGCGGCGTACGAGCAGGAGGAGGACGCGGCGCCCAGGCCCGCCGCGATCACCAGGGTCCGCGGCCGGTCGTCGCCCAGCAGGCCGACGACGCCCTGCTTGCGGGCCACGGCCTGGACGACCGCGGACAGCGCGAAGCCGAGGATCAGCGCCCAGGTGATGTCCCAGGTCATGGCACCCGTGATGGACAGGGCGTGCAGCAGGGCGTCCATGCGGTCAGACCGCGACCGGATCCGGTGCGCACGCCTCCATCAGGTGCGCCGCGGTGTCCTCGGTGAAGAGCGCGGCCGCGGCCGCGGAGGGGGCGCGCTGCGTGCGGCGGGGTCGGGTGAGGCCGTCCAGGACGTCGATCAGCGTCCACGGGTCGGGGGCGAAGCGGGTCAGGCCGAGCGCGGCCATCTGGTGCGCCCCGGCCTTGCCGTGGCCCGGGATGGGGCGGTAGCCGACGACGGGCAGCCCCATGGCCAGCGCCTCGAGCGCGGTCTGCCCCGCGGCGTTGTCCACCAGCGCGTCCGCCGCGCTCATCAGCCCGGGCATGTCCCGTTCCCAGCCCAGCGCGAGCGTTCCCGGGACGCGGGAGAGCCGGGCCCGCAGCCGCCGGTTCTCGCCGCACAGCGCCACCGGCAGGAAACCGGCCCGGGCGAGCAGGGCGGCGGTTTCCGCCAGGTGCGTGCCGGCGCCCCAGGCACCCGCGGAGAGCAGGACGGCCGGCCGGCCCGGCGCCCGGGAACGGAACACCCGGTGCCAGGGCCCGGCGTCCGGGGCGGTCGCCAGGAAGCGGGAGGCCACCAGGGGGCCGGTCGCCGCGGCCGGGCGTCCGGTGGCTTCCCGCACCCGGCGGGCGGCGCTCTCGGTGAGGCAGCAGTACAGGTCGTTGCCGGGGTGCAGCCACTGGCTGTGCACGTCGAAGTCCGTGACCACCACCGCGCTGGGCACCGGAAGCGATCCGCGGGTCCGCATCCCGCCGGTGAGCTGCGCCGCCAGGTGGAACACCGGGACGACCAGCCCCGGCCGCTCGCGCCGGACGAGTTCGGCCAGCCCGTGTTCGGCGAGCCCGGCGAGCCCGCCCGGGCCGGGGGTGCGGCGTGATCCGCCCGGGCGCAGGAAGGTCGCGTAGATGCCCGCGTAGAGCAGCGGCAGGTGCAGGACGGTGGCGCGGTAGAACGCGCGCAGCGCCGCGCCGGCGTGGGCGGGCAGGAGTTCCAGGACGTCCGCCCGGCGGGCCTGTCCGCCGCGTGCGGTGAGACGTGCGACGAGCTCGTCGGCGACCGCGTCGTGGCCGGCTCCCATGGCGGCGCTGAGCACGAGGAAACGCCGGGGCTCACGGCCCGCCCGCCCGGTGTGCGTCACCGCGACACCATGTCCCGCCGGGGGCGGACGGGCGGGGCTGCTGCGAACACATCCGGCACGTGATCACCTCGTACACCAGTCGCGGACTACTCGGGTCTAACCGATTTGCCCCGTCTTGAAACGAAGCGCCCGTACCGCCGTGCGACCGACGGCCGGGGCGTCCCCCCGGGCGTCCCGGCCGGGTCGCCCGCAGAGCCGGTCCGGCGATCGGGCGGTTTACTGAGACCGGAGGGGGGACGTGCCCCGGGGGAGCCGTACCGGCCACCTCGGGCGGCAGCTGCAGCGGCAGGGACAGAAAGCGGTGCCATGACCTCTCAGCCTCCCCAAGCGGTCTCCGGCGGCAAGGCGGTGCACGGCAAGCCCGTGCGCGGCCCGGCGGACCCGGCCGGCGGACCGGCCCCCGTCGCGCTGCTCACCGGCGCGTCCTCGGGCATCGGCGCCGCGATCGCCGACCGCCTCGCCGCCGAGGGATGGCGGTTGCTGGTCAGCGGACGCGACCACGAGCGCCTGCGGGCGGTCGCGGAGCGCACCTCGGGGACCGCGCTGCCCGCCGACCTGGCGGACCCCGAGGGCACCGGCCGGCTGGTGCGCGACGCCGGGCTCGTGACGGGCGGCCGGGTCGACCTGCTGGTGGCCGGGGCGGGCATCGGCTGGGCCGGCCCCTTCGCCTCGATGCCGCAGGGCGTCATCGAACGGATCTTCATGGTGGACGTCGTCTCGGCGATGGAGCTGGTCCGCCGGGTGCTGCCGGGCATGCTGGCCCGGCGCAGCGGCCACATCGTGCTGATCGGCTCCTTCGCCGGCAGCGTCGGCGTCCGCGAGGAGGCCGTCTACTCCGCGGCCAAGGCGGCGCTGGGGGCCTTCGCCGACTCGCTCCGCTACGAGCTGGCCGGCACCGGGGTGAGGATCACCCACGTCGTCCCGGGTGTCGTCGACACGCCGTTCTTCGCGACGCGCGGCGTGGCGTACACCCGGTCCCGGCCACGCCCGATGCCCGTCGAGCGGGTGGCCCGGGTGGTGACCGACGCCATCCGCCGCGGACGGGACGAGGTGTACGTCCCCCGCTGGCTGCGCGTCCCGGTCGCCGTGCGAGGCGTCATGCCCTGGGTCTACCGGCGGCTCGCGGGCAAGTACGGATGACGCGGTGCCCGTCCTGACCGTCGTACTGGCGCTGCTGGCGGCCCTCGCCAACGGCGCGGCCTCCGCGCTGCAGCGGCGCGCCGCCCTCCAGCAGGAGGAGGACGGGGGTGCGGCGCACGGCGTGCGCGGACGGCTGCGGCGTCTGCTGGAACTCGTCCGGCGCCCGTTCTGGGCGGCCGGGATGGCGGCGCTCGTGGTCTCCGGCGGCCTGCAGGCCAGTGCCCTGGCGGTGGGACAGCTTTCGGTCGTGCAGCCGCTGATGGCGACCGAGCTGCTGTTCACCCTGATGGCGGGGAGCCTCGCGTTCTCCCGGCGGCCCGACGCCGCGACCTGGTTGTGGTTCCTGGCGCTGGCCGGAGGGCTGGCCCTGTTCCTCGGCGCCGCGACGCCGTCCGGCGGCGAGGCGCAGGCCCTGCCGGGCACCTGGCCGCGCGCCGGTGCGGCGCTGGCGCTGCTCGTGCTCGTCCTGTGGCTCGTCGGGCGGGCGCTGGAGGGCGGCGCGCGGGCCTGCGTCCTGGGGTGCGCCACGGCGACCTGCTTCGCCTGCACGGCGGCACTGATCAAGGACGTCACAGGGCGAGTCCCCGAGGGCCTGCCCCGGGTGTTCGCCTCCTGGCAGCTGTACGCCGTCGGCGCCGTCGGGCTGCTCAGCCTCCTGCTGCTCCAGGTCACCCTGCGGGCCGGCAGCCTCGCGGCGTCCCAGCCCGCGCTGACCATCGGGGACGCGGTGGTGAGCGTGGCGCTGGGCTGGGCGCTCTTCGAGGAGAGGATCGCGCTGGGGGCGCACGTCGTGCCCGAGGCGGCCGGCGTCGCCCTGATGGCCGCCGGCGCCGTCGGGCTGTCGCGTTCGCCCGCCGTGGCCGGCGGCTGGGACGTGCCGCACCGGCACCGCCCGGGCAGCGCGGAGGGCCGGCACCGCACCGTCCACGGCGGGCCGCGATGAGGCGCGGCGCCGACGTCCGGCGGGCGGCGCTCGCGGGCGGCGTCCTCGCGGCCGGCCACGTCGTCCCGGCCGCCACCTGGCTCCCCGGACTGCGCCGCCGGGCCTTCCCCGCCCTGGCCGGCCTCGGGCGCCCCGACCACGTGGCCCTCACCTTCGACGACGGTCCCGATCCGGTCTCCACCCCGCACTTCCTGGACGCCCTCGACGAACTCTCGGTCCGGGCCACCTTCTTCGTCCTGGGCGCACGTGTGGACGGGCACCCCGGGATCGTTCGCGAGACCGCCCGGCGCGGCCACGAGATCGCCGTCCACGGCTGGACCCACGACCGTCCCTGGCTGCCGGATCCGGCACGCGAGCGGACCGGCCTGGCCCGTGCCGTCCGCGCCGTCCGCGAGACCTGCGGCACCGTGCCGCTCTGGTACCGCCCCCCGTACGGCATCCTCACCGGCGGCCGCTGGGCGGCGGCGGCACGCGCCGGCCTGACCCCGGTCCTGTGGAGCGCCTGGGGCCGTGACTGGACGCCCGACGCCACCGCGGAGTCCGTGCTGGCGACGCTCCGCCCCGATCTGCGCGCGGGCGCCACCGTCCTGCTGCACGACAGCGACCACGCCTCCGCCCCGGGGTCCTGGCGGGCGACCCTCGCGGCGCTTCCCGCGCTGGTCGGGGTCTGCCGGGAAGCCGGTCTGACGGTCGGCCCCCTCGTGGAGCACGGGGTCGGCGCCGGCGTTTGACGGTCGACCGGAGCCGACGGAGACTCGATTGATAGGTGCCCGATACATATCACCGAGAGTGACAACCGCGCCGCGGAGCCGGCCAGGGCCAACCCGATCCGTGACGTCGCGAACGACGGACGGGCACAGTGACAGCCCGGAGGCATACGCATGTGCGGAATCGCCGGATGGATCTCGTTCCGCAGGGACCTGCGGAACGAGCAGGAAACGGTCGACGCGATGACCGAGACGATGGCCTGCCGCGGTCCGGACGACCGCGGCACGTGGGTCGACGGACCCGCCGCGCTCGGGCACCGCAGGCTCGCGATCATCGACCTGCCGGGCGGCCGGCAGCCGATGAGCGCGGAGGCACCCGAGGGCGGCGCGGTGGCGATGGTGTACTCGGGTGAGGCCTACAACTTCACCGAACTGCGCGAGGAACTGGCCGCGCGCGGCCACCGCTTCACCACCACCTCCGACACCGAAGTGGTGCTGCGCGGCTACCTTGAGTGGGGGGAGGGCGTCGCCGAACGGCTCAACGGCATGTACGCCTTCGCCATCTGGGACAGCCGTGAACAGAAGCTCGTCATGATCCGCGACCGGATGGGGATCAAGCCCTTCTACTACTACCCGACCGACGACGGCGTGCTGTTCGGGTCCGAGCCCAAGGCGATCCTGGCCAACCCGCTCGTCCCCCGCCGTGTCACCCTGGACGGGCTGCGGGAGCTCTTCGCGTTCGTCAAGACGCCCGGTCACGCGATCTGGGACGGCATGCGCGAGGTCGAACCCGGCACGGTGGTCACCGTCGGGCGCAACGGCATCCGCACCCACGTCTACTGGTCGCTGCGGACCGAGCCGCACACCGACGACAAGGAGACCTCGATCGCGCGCGTGCGCGAGCTGCTCGAGGACATCGTGCGCCGTCAGCTCGTCTCCGACGTGCCGCGCTGCACCCTGCTCTCCGGCGGCCTGGACTCCTCGGCGATGACGGCGCTCGCGGCGCGGCAACTCGGTGAACAGGGCGAGAAGGTGCGCAGCTTCGCGGTCGACTTCGTCGGCCAGACCGAGCACTTCGTCCCCGACAGCCTGCGCGGGACGCCCGACACCCCGTTCGTCCACGACGTCGCCGCGCTCTGCGGGACCGAGCACCAGGACATCGTCCTCGACTCCGACCAGCTCGCCGATCCCGAGGTGCGGGCGAGGGTGATCCGCGCCCGCGACATCCCGGCCGGGCTCGGCGACATGGACTCCTCGCTCTACCTGCTGTTCAAGGCCATCCGGCAGCACTCGACCGTCGCCCTCTCGGGGGAGTCCGCGGACGAGGTCTTCGGCGGCTACCGCCAGTTCTTCGACGAGGAGGCCCGCCGGGCCGACACCTTCCCCTGGCTGGTGCGGTTCACGACCGAGTTCGGCGACGACGGCAACATCCTCACCGACCAGGTCGCCAAGGCCCTTGACCTGGAGGGCTACGTCCACGACGGCTACCGCCGCGCGGTCGCCGGCGTCGACCGCCTCGACGGCGAGAGCGACTTCGAGTACCGGATGCGCGTCATCAGCCACCTCCACCTCACCCGCTTCGTGCGCATCCTCCTCGACCGCAAGGACCGGGCGAGCATGGCCAACGGGCTGGAGGTCAGGGTCCCGTTCTGCGACCACCGTCTGGTCCAGTACGTGTACAACGCGCCCTGGTCGCTGAAGTCCTTCGACGGCAGGGAGAAGAGCCTGCTGCGCGAGGCCACCGCGGACGTGCTGCCCCGCTCGGTCTACGACCGGGTCAAGAGCCCCTACCCCTCCACCCAGGACCCGAAGTACTTCGTCGCGCTCCAGGAGAACGCCAAGGACCTGCTGGCCAAGCCCACGCACCCGGTGTTCGACCTGGTCAGCCGGACCTGGCTGGGGGACGCGGTGCGGACCGACACCCCGGTCAGCACCCACGCCGCCCGGCACGGCCTGGAACGCGCCCTCGACCTGGCGCTGTGGATGGACCTGTACTCGCCGACGATCGGGATTCCCTGACCCGACGGAGACGGAGCGAGGGGGCGGACGATGGCGGCGGTCAGCGAGGACGACGCCCTGGACTTCGTGGTGTCCCTGCACCGACTGGTGCGGCTGCTGCGCCGGGCCCGTCCCGAACCGCGGGTGCAGCCGACCCCGCTCATCGTCCTCGCCCTGCTGAACCAGTACGGTCCCTCACGCGTCGGCGTCCTCGCCGAGCGGGCGGCCTGCACCCAGCCCACGGTCACCGCCGCGATCGGGCAGCTGGAGGCGGCCGGACTGGTCCGCCGCGAACCCGACCCGGTCGACGGCCGTGCCACGCGGGTGGTCATGACCGCGCCGGGCAGGCGGGAACTCGTCAGGATGGCCCGCGGTGAGGCCGAGGCCCTCGCTGCGCGCCTCGGCACCCTGGCGCCGGACGACGTGCGCAGGGTCCTCGAGGCGGGCCGGCTGCTGCGTCGCCTCACGGACTGCGACTGATACCCGGACGGCACCCCCGGACCCCCGGCCTGTCGGCGGCGGCACCCGAGGCCGGGACCGGGGCCACCGCGTCACCGACCTCGTCGTCAACGGTCCCCTGGACGTGGCCTGTTTCGCGCGGAGACGGCGATCGCCACCAGTGGGCGTTCGCGGCGCAGGATCCGGTCGGTCAGCAGCACCAGGCGGTACATGAGGAACCGTTGCCGCATCAGGTCGCGTACACGAGCGGTCCCCGCCTCGTCGAGGAGCCGGGCCGTCCCCGGGGCGACGGGCGCGCCGGCAGGAACCGTGCCGTTCATGCCGCAAGGCGCGAGAGTGACGTGAGCGTTGTTGCGGATCCGCTTGATCTTGCCCGAGTCCGGCGGTGTCAGGGCGTACAGGATCCCGTCCCGGACGACACAGCCGACGGGCGTGGCGACCGTGCGTCCGTCCCTGCGGAGTGTGGTCAGGCTGACGTACCTGCCCCGGCGGATGCGGTCGAGAGCGTGCCCGAAGTCATCGGTCCCGGTGGACATGGTGACCCTCCGCGCCGGTGGCGTGTGCCAGTTGGTCGATGAGGGCACGGGCCGTGAGCGCCGCTTGGGCCTCGACCGTTGCCAGGGTGTTCCAGGTGCCGGGAAGCATGTCCTGCTGGAGGAACAGGGCAAGTCCGTGGGCGACTGCGGAGACGCGGACGAGCAGACCGAACGCTGCCTCCGGGTCACCGGTGAGCCGGCTGGTGACGGGCATCAGGTCGTCGTGCAGGGCGGCACCTGCCTGCGTCAGTTCGGGGTGTCGGCTCTTGTCCAGGCCGGCCAGGAACGTGATGTCGAAGAGCGCGCGCTCCTCGGCGGCGAAGCGTACGTAGGCGGCGGCGAACGCGGCCAACTGGTCGACGGGGTCCGCCGTGGAGGTCAGTGCGGCTCTGTAGCGGCGCTGTTGCTCCTGGTAGCCCCTCAGTGCCAGCGAGGCCAGGAGGGCGTCCCGGTCGGCGAAGTGCTTGTAGGGAGCCGACACGCTCACCCCGGCCCTCCGGCACGCCTCGGCGAGGGTGAAGCCGTGCGGGCCACGCTCCGCCACCAGGGCGAGCGCGGCCTCCTCGAGCGCGTTGCGCAGATCTCCGTGATGGGTGCCGCTGGGGCGCCGGTTGACTGTCACATCTCCGAGGTTAACACTATTAACCACGAGGTGAATGGCATTAACCTCGCGACGTGCCCGTATCGAGGCCGCCCCGGCGTGACACCTGGAGACAGACATGCCCCGACCGACCCCCGCACGCTGGACCGCAGGCCGCATGCCCGATCAGCACGGACGCACCGCGGTCGTCACCGGCGCCAACACCGGCATCGGATTCCAGACCGCCATGGCGCTCGCGCGGAGCGGCGCATCCGTGGTCCTCGCGGTCCGCGACCCGGACAAGGGCAAGCGGGCCGCGGCCCAGATCACGTCCGCCGCGCCCGCCGCGGAGGTGCGTGTGCTGCGGCTGGATCTGAGCTCCCTGGCCTCGGTCCGCGGCGCCGCCGACGAGTTGCGCGGCAGCTGCCCCCGGATCGATCTGCTGATCAACAACGCCGGCGTGATGTACACCCCGCGCGGGACGACCGCCGACGGTTTTGAACTCCAATTCGGGACCAACCACTTGGGGCATTTCGCGTTCACCGGGCTGCTGCTCGACCTGCTGCCCGCTTCCGCCGGCTCGCGCGTCGTCACCCTCAGCAGCGCCGGTCACCGCATGGGAGGTCCCATCGACCTGACCGATCTCGGATGGCGGACGCGCCCGTACAACCGGACCGCCGCGTACGGGCACTCCAAGCTGGCCAATCTGCTGTTCACCTACGAGCTCCAGCGCAGGCTGCCCCCGGGCGGGCCGCTCGCCGTCGCTGCCCATCCCGGCGGCGCCGACACCACGGGCTCCAAGGACGCGATGACGCATGCGTCCGCTCTCACCCGCACGGCGTTCGCCGCCGTCCGGCCACTCCTCCTCCAGTCCCCGGCGATGGGGGCGCTGACCGTTCTCCGTGCCGCGACGGACCCGAACGTCCGGGGAGGAGAGTTCTACGGCCCGCGTGGATTCCAGCAGAGCAGGGGCTACCCGAAGGCCGTCCGGTCGAGCCGTCGGTCCTACGATGCGTCGCTCCAGCGCCGGCTGTGGACGATCTCCGAGGAACTGACCGGCGTTTCGTACCCCTCGCGGTGAACGGACGGACCCGTGCACCCCGGCATCGGTGCGGTCGGTTCCCGCTCGTGCTGCCGTGGGCCGGGTCAGGGCGAGATGTCGGGGTGGTGGTACGCGAGGTAGCGGTCGGCGGCCTGGAGCGGGCTCAGGCCGCTGACGTTGATGACGGCGTCGATGTCCTCGACGCCGTCGTCGCCCAGACGCAGAGCGTCCAGTTGTGAGACCGCCTCGGGGCGAATGCGTTCCAGCGCCTCCAGGCCGATGACCGGGCAGGCGTCGTCCACGGTGCCCAGAAGTCCCTTGGGCTCTTCGAGTCGGCGCAGCCGGTGGCGGCGGTTGAGGAACTGCGGGCGCCACAGCGGGATCACGAACCATTCGCGTGCGGCGATGCCGCGGTTCACACGGGCGATGAAATCTTCCTCGTCCCCGGGCGCGAAGGTGTATCCGGCCCGGTCGAGGCCGTAAGTACCCACCATCGTGGCGGAGAAGCGGCTGATTCCTGCGCCGGGGTTGATGCCGTCGATGACTGTCGTCATTCGCCCGGCGATTCCGGGCCGGCCGAGATCGGCAATCTCCCCGACCTCGTCCACGGGAACATAAGGCGGCACCGCCTACACGCAGTACGGCCGATAGTGAGGCCTCACAACGTGACCGAAAACCCGATCCCGTCGGATCGTCATACGAAAACCACTCTCCACCCGCGCCGACCATAAGTCCAAGAAGAATTTGGCATTGTTTGTATATGCCGAGTTCATGGCAACGCTGCGACAGCTGGAATACCTGGTGGCCATCGTGGACGAGGGGTCGTTCACCCGGGCCGCCGAAAGCCTCCATGCCACCCAGCCCGGGCTCTCCCATCAGCTCCAGGCGCTGGAACGTGAGGTCGGCGGCCCCCTGCTGGAACGGCTGCCCCGCGGGGTCCGGCCCACTCCGGCCGATCCGCCCGTGCGCCGACAACTGACCGGATGCACCCGTACCAGCCCGGACCCGGTCACCACCTCCTTCCTCGACGTCCTCAGCACCCATGCCCCCCTGATGCCCCCGCACGTGGCGGAGCGCCTGCGCGACGCGGACCGCACCACGCACGCGACACCGTGGAATCGCGAATGATGCCCTCGCCCCGGATATGACAGGGCGCGGCCGGGCGGCACGATGCGTTTCGCGAATTCCAGAGAGTGCCGGAACGTGCGCCGAACGTGTTTGCTCGCCTTCCGTCCGCCGGCCCGACAATGCTCCAGTTGCGATCCACCCTCATCGCTCATAGGTTCGTGTGAGTTCTTGTGGCCGTAAATGAACGGATGGGTAAATCAGTCGGAAAATTCTCGTTCCCTGGACTCTGGAACAGGAGCAGAACGTGACTGGGAGGAAAACAGCGAGCCGTGGAGCCATCGCACTGCTGGCCGCTCTCTGTATCGGTGGCGGCGCGGCCCAGACCTCACAAGGGAGCTCTCTGGCCGATTCCGGGGAACGCCCCGCCGCACCCACGCAGAAAAGGGAACGCCTGGAGACCGTCGCGGAGTTCGGCGGAGCAATGCCCACGGGAGTGAGCGTCTCACGCACCGGCCGGGTGTTCGTGAACTTCCCCCACTGGGGGGACAAGGTTCCGTACTCGGTCGCCGAGGTGCGCAATGGAAAGGCGGTCCCCTACCCGAACCGCGAGATCAACACCGCCGACACGCGCGACCCCGCGCACCACTTCCTGGGGGTGCAGAGCGTCGTCGTCGACGCGGCGGACCGGCTGTGGGTGGTCGACACCGGGCGCATCCGGTTCGGCGACGCGCCAGTGGGCGGGCCCAAGCTCGTCGCCGTAGACCTGCGCACCGACAAGGTCGTCCGGACCATCCTGCTGCCGCGTCAGGTCGCGGGCCCCCGCAGCTTCGTCAACGACGTGCGACTCGACCTCACGCGCGGCAGGGCGGGCACGGCCTACCTCACAGACGCCTCCCCGGACGGCCCCAACGGCCTGATCATCGTGGATCTGGCATCAGGGGCATCCTGGCGGCGACTCAACAACGAACCTTCCGTACGCCCGGTGCCGGACTTCGTCCCCGTCATCGACGGGAAACGGATGCTCAACCGGCCGGCGCACGGCACCACCAGCCCCATCAACATCGGATCGGACGGTATCGCGCTCAGCCCGGACGGCAAGACCCTCTACTACTGCCCCCTTTCCAGCCGCACCTTGTACTCCGTGCCGACCAGCGGTCTGACCGACCGCCGGGTCCCGGATTCCCAGATCGCCAGGACCGTTCGTAATCTGGGCACGAAGGGGATGTCCGACGGGCTGGAGACGGACAGCACGGGGCGCGTCTACGGAGGCGACATCGAACACAACGCGCTCGTCGTCCGCGACACGGACGGACGATTCCGCACCCTCGTCCACGACAACCCGCTGATCTGGCCCGACACCCTGTCGATCGGCTACGACCGGAACCTGTACGTCATGGCCAACCAGCTCAACCGGCAGGCCGCCTACAACGCCGGCGTCGATCTTCGGCGCAAGCCCTACGTGCTCTACCGGATCCCCGTCGACGGTGGCCCCGCCCGACGGTAGGGCCTCAGGATCTTCCGCACGGGTGGCGCGAACCGGGAGGCACCGGAAGGCGTCCGCGTCACCCTGGGCGCCGGCGAGGGCGACGGGGTCCACGTGCGCGAGCTGCACCCGGCCGACGGCGGACCTGTGCGTACGGTGAACGCGGTCTGACGCGCCCGGTGGTTCACAGCCCCGGCTGCCGGGTCGCCCGCCTTGTGGGCGACAGCGCCGTGCGGAGCTGCCGGCGCCCGGAGACGCCGAGTTTGGTGAAGACGTTGCCCAGGTGCCATTCCACCGTGCGCGGACTGATGAACAACTGGGCGCCGATCTCGCAGTTGGTGTGCCCGTCCCGTGCCAGGGCGGCAATTTGGGCCTCCTGGCCGGTGAGCCGGTTCGCCGTGTCGACCGTCCGCTTGCGTACGGTCTCGCCGGTCGCCAGCAGCTCGCGGTGGGCGCGCCCGGCGAAACCGTCGGCCTTGAGCCTGCTGAACACCTCGTGGGCGGCGCGCAGTTGGGTGCGGGCCTCCTGGCGGCGGTTCCGGCGGCGCAGCCACTCCCCGTACAGCAGGCGGGCGCGGGCCAGATGGACGGCGATGCGGCAGCGGCCGAGGTGTTCGACCGCCTCCCGGTAGAACGCGTCGGCGCGGTCGTCGTCGCTCAGCAGAGCGCGTGCGCAGGCCTCCATGCCCAGCGCCCACTCGGTGCCGCTGGCGCGGGTGCGCTCGGAGAGCCGCTCCAGCGCGGTGGCGGCCGCCTCCGGCCGTCCGCTGCGGGCGGCCGCCTCGACCAGCTCGAACAGCGTCCATCCGAGGAAGCCCAGGTCCTCGTACCGGCACGCGCGCGTCGCCGCCTCCAGCGCGGCGTCGTAGCGGCCGAGTCCGTTGTAGAGCACCGCGGTCGAGTACTCGGCGAGGCCGAGGGCGCGCCCCTCGCCGCGCTCGCCGACCTCCCGGATGTGGTGCTCGATCAGGTCCAGCGCCCGGGACTCCTGCGCACGCCAGGCGGCGAGCAGCAGCGAGGTGTACATCATCGGCACGCTCCCCGTCGCCTCCGAGATCGCGGTCGCCTCGTCGATCAGGGCCTCCGCGGTGTCGAACTCACCGGCGTGCACGTGGAAGCACGCCTGGTAGCTGAGCGCCATCGGGAGGACGGCGAGCGCTCCGCCCGCGCGGGCGATGCCCACCGCGCCGGAGGCCAGTTCGTGCCACGCCTCGTCGTCCCAGAGCTCCAGCGCGAGGGGTTCGGGTGTCACCGGGCAGGCCAGCCAGAGCCAGCGCCGGTCGCCGTCCGCGCGGACGGTGCCGGAGCGCAGGTCCTGGCGGACCCGCCCCAGCGCGTCCCTGAGGGCGTCCACACTCGTGCCGAAGCCGTCCAGGACCAGGGCGGCCACGCTGTCCAGGAGCACGTCGAGGGTCCGCGGCACCGGGGGCCCGGGTGCCGCGCGGGCCTCCTCCGCGACCTCGCGCAGCCCGGGCCCCTCACTGAGTCCGCCGGCGAAGATCGCCGCGCCGACCGCCTCGAGCAGGGTGTCCCGGGCCAGGGCGGCGTCGAGCGGTTCCAGCCGGCGCGCCGCGTCGAGCAGCAGGCGGGGCGCGACGCTCCCGCGCACCTGTGAGAACTCCAGGCGGGCCCTCAGCCGTTCCAGCCGGGCGCGCTGCAGGTCGTCGAGCGGGCCGGCCTCGGCGGTCGCCAGCAGGGTGCGCGCCCGGTCCACCCCGCCCGCGTCGATGGCGGCCTGGGCGGCGGCCAGCGCACGACCGGCGCGGCGCGCGGGATCGGGCGTGAGCTCGGACGCCTGACGCAGGAATGCGGCAGCGGCGGCGGCCCCTCCCCGGCCCTGCGCCCGGCACGCCGAGCGTTCCAGGTCGAAGGCGATGCCCTCGTCGGGCCGCGCGGCGGCGTGGGCGCGGTGCCAGGCCCGGCGATCGGGGTCCAGGCCGGGATCGGTGGCCTCGGCCAGTGCGTGGTGCGCCGCCCGGCGCTCCGGTGCCGGCGCCCGCTGGTAGACGGCCGAGCGCGCCAGGGGGTGCGGGAAGCGCACTTTGGCGCCGAACTCGACCAGCTCCGAGGCCTCGGCCGGTCCCGCGGCGTCCGCCGGTATCCCCTGCAGGGCGGCCGCACGCCACAGCAGCTCCACGTCGCCGGTCGGCTCGGCCGCGGCGGTCAGCAGCAGCTGTCGGCAGTGCCGCGGCAGCGACAGGAACCGCTGGTGGAACGCGCTCTCCACGTGTCCCGCCGCCGGACGCCTGCCGGGGAGCCAGAAGCCGCCCGCCAGCTCGGACGGGGTGAGCGTGCTCGGCAGATGCAGCAGGACCATCGGGTTGCCGTGGGCCTCGGCGACGATCCGGTCGCGCACGAGCGGATCGAGCGGGACGCGGACGGCAGAGGCCAGCAGGGCGCGCGCGTCGGGTTCGCTGAGGCCCGCCACGGCCAGCGCGGGGAGTCCGGCCAGTTCCCCGTCGTCGTCGGGCTCGCGTACGGCGAGGACCATCGCCACCGCTTCGGCCATCAACCGCCTGGCGACGAAGGCCAGCACCTGCCGGGACCCGTCGTCGAGCCACTGCGCGTCGTCGACGAAACACGCCAGCGGGCGTTCCTCCGCGGCGCCCGCCAGCAGGCTCAGCACGGCCAGGCCCACCAGGAACCGGTTGGGCGGCGCGCCCTCCCGCAGCCCGAACGCGACGGACAGGGCGTCCCGCTGCGGTCCGGGCAGTCCGTCGAGCCGGCCCAGCAGCGGAGCGCACAGCTGGTGGAGGCTGGCGAACGGCAGCTCCATTTCCGCCTCGACGCCCGCGATGGCGGCGGTGCGGAAGCCGGTGGCCCGGGCCGCCGCGTGGTCGAGGAGCGCGGTCTTGCCGATTCCCGGCTCGCCCCGCACGACCAGCACCGCACTGCTGCCCGCCCGTGCCGTGGCCAGCACGGTTTCCAGCGCGGCCAGCTCCCGGTCCCGGCCCCGCAGCGCGAGCTGTGCGTCGACGGTGGGCACGCCCATGGGTCGATCTTCCTGATCTCCTGCGTGACGTGCTCATTTTAGTCCTTTCGCGGTTTTCGAGTGGGTTGGTACGGAGTCCGGTCCCGGGGGTCGCCCACGTGCCCGGGGGGCGGCCCCGGGCCGATCCCCGGGGTTTTCCCCGGGGCGATGCCCGCCCCTTTCGGATGACCTTGGGTGAGCCGGCGACGCAGGGTCGCCGCAAACGACGAGGAGACCTTGATGTCCTTCACTCCGCAGACCCCGGAGATCCGTCCGTTCACATTCGAGTTCTCCGATGCGGAACTCGCGGACCTGCGCGCGCGCATCGAGGCGACGCGCTTCCCCGAGAAGGAGACCGTCGGCGACCAGTCGCAGGGCACCCAGCTCGCCACCGTCAAGGAGCTCGCCCGCTACTGGGCCGAGGAGTACGACTGGCGCAAGGTCGAGGCCAGGCTGAAGGCCCTGCCGCACTTCATCACCGAGATCGACGGGCTGGACATCCACTTCATCCACGTCCGCTCCAAGCACGCGGACGCGCTGCCGGTGATCGTGACGCACGGCTGGCCGGGCTCGATCGTCGAGCAGCTGAAGATCGTCGAGCCGCTCACCGACCCGACGGCCCACGGCGGCGACGCCTCCGACGCCTTCCACGTGGTGATCCCCTCGATGCCGGGCTACGGCTTCTCCGGCAAGCCCACCGCCAAGGGCTGGGGCCCGGAGCGCATAGCCGCCGCCTGGGGCGAGCTGATGAAGCGCCTGGGCTACACCAAGTACGTCGCGCAGGGCGGCGACTGGGGTGCGGTCGTCACGGACCTCATGGGCGTGCAGGAGCCCGAGGGCCTGGTCGGCATCCACACCAACATGCCGAAGGTGATCCCGCCCGCGATCGAGGAGGCGATCGTGGCCGGCAACCCGCTGCCGTCCGACGTCGTCCTCGCCAACGACGAGGAGAAGGCCGCCGTCGAGCAGCTCGACTTCGTGTACCGGCACGTCTACTACGCGTACATCATGGGCTCGCGCCCGCAGTCGCTGACGGCCCTGGCGGACTCCCCGGTGGGCCTGGCGGCCTTCCTGCTCGACCACGACAAGGCCAGCCTGGAGCTGATCACCCGCTCCTTCAACGGTGTGAGCGAGGGCCTGTCCCGCGACGACGTCCTGGACAACATCACCCTGTTCTGGCTCACGAACACCGCCGTCTCCGCGGCACGCCTGTACGGGGAGAACACGACCCCGTTCTTCGGCGCGAAGGGCGTCAAGCTGCCCGTGGCCGTCAGCGTCTTCCCCGACGAGCTGTACCAGGCTCCCCGGAGCTGGGCCGAGCAGGCCTACCCGAACCTGGTCCACTACAACCGGCTCCCCAAGGGCGGGCACTTCGCCGCCTGGGAGCAGCCGGAGCTGTTCGTGAACGAGGTCCGCACGGGCTTCCGCCCGATGCGGTAGGGCGTGTCGTCACATGAGCTCCCCCAGCTACCGCTGGGAGGTGCCCCCACCGCCCGAAGGGCGGGCCCAACGGCTCCCCCAGCTTGCGCTGGGAGGTGCCCCCAGTGCGGTGCATCGCAAGGCGGAGAGTCGTCCTCGTAGTGGGCTACTCGGACGATTCGACAACGCAGCGTGGGGGTACCTCCCAGCGGAGCTGGGGGAGTGCCGTGCCGGGCGGCGCGGGGCAGGCGGGCATGTGACGGCACGGCGTAGCCCCCCCGGGGTTGCGGGATCCCACCGTCCGCGGGGACGGTGGGATCCCTGGCCCCATCACGAAGGAGGTTCCGCCATGGACGTCCCGACCCTCGCCGGGCTCCTGCACGAGACCGAGGACCGCCACGGCGCCTACGAGGCGACCGCACCGGAGCACCACTGGTGGGACTGGTACGCCGCCTACCTGTTCGCCCGCGAGCAGGGCCGCACCCCGGACGAGGCCGCCCGTGAGGCCGCGGCCCACATGGAGGCGCTGCTCAAGTAGGCCGTACCTCACGAGCCGAGGGCCGCGGCCCAGTCGCGGAAGGACTGCGGGGGCCGCAGCCCGGCGATCCCGTGTCGTCCGGATACCCAGGTGGGTGCGGCGTGGACGCCGTGCCGCCAGGCGAGCAGCTCCGACGCGGCCAGCCCTTCGGCCATTACCGCGGAGCCCCAGGCGGCGTGCAGCCCGTCCGCGTCGCCCCCGGCCTCCTCCGCGAGGGAGACCAGCAGCTCCCGGGACCCGATGTCGAGGCCATCGGCGAAGTTGGCCGCGAACACCGCGGTGGCGAAGCGGCCGGCGGCTTCCGGGTCGCTCGCGGCGAGCCATTCGTGGGCCGCCAGCGCGGGGCGCGAGCGGGGGACTCGGTCCGTCCGGCGCAGCGGCAGACCCGCAGCCTCCGCCTCGTGTCGTAGGAACGCGTACGCGGGGTCACCGTGCCGGCCGGCCGGGCTGTCGCCGGGCCCCGTCCAGGGGTGGATCCGAAGCGCGTGCCCGATCACGCGGATGCCGTGCTCGTGGAGGATCCGGGTGCGGTCCTGGGCCACGTAGCAGTAGGGGCAGGCGAAGTCGAACCAGTGCTCGGCGGTCGCGGTGTGCCGCGGCGAGCAGGTCCCGGGGGACGGGGTGGCGGTCATCCGATGCTCCTCACGGGTTCGCGGGATGTGTTACCACTGTTACGTTACTTCAAACGGCTGTAACGTAACTCACTCACGAAGTCTTCCCGCCCCCGGGCCGCCGCCGCGTGCGGGAGCTCAGGAGGCGACGAGTGCCCGCAGCGCCGTGGCGACGAGTTCCGGGTCCTCCTCCGCCATGAAGTGGCCGCAGCCGACCGTGGTGTGCCTCAGGTCCGGTGCCCAGGCCTCCCAGAGGGCGCGGGCTTCGTAGCCGAGGGCGGCTCCCCAGTCCCGCTGGAGGACCGCGACCGGCATCCGCAGCCGCCGGCCCGCGGCCCGGTCGGCGCGGTCGTGGTCGACGTCGACCGTCGCCGAGGCGCGGTAGTCGGCCACGATCGAGGGGACGGCCGCGCGGCACGCGTCCAGGTAGGCCGCGCGCACCGCCGGAGGGACGGCGCCCGGGGACCGGTTCCACGCGTCGAGGAAGTGCCCGAAGAAGGCGTCGGGGGCGGCGCCGATCATCTCCTCGGGCAGGCCGGGGGGCTGCGCCATCAGGTACAGGTGGAAGCCGACGGCCGCACCGGCCCCGTGCATCACGTCCCACATGTCCAGGGTCGGCAGCACGTCGAGACAGGCCAGCCGGCTGACCGCCTCGGGGTGGTCGAGCCCGGCGCGGAAGGCGACCAGGGCGCCGCGGTCGTGGCCGGCGAGCGCGAAGCGGTCGTGACCGAGCGCACGGGCCAGCGACACGACGTCCGCAGCCATGGTGCGCTTGGCGTACGTGTCGGGTCCCTCGGGCGCCGGCTTGTCGCTGGCGCCGTAACCACGCAGGTCGGGGCAGATCACGGTGTGGTCGGCGGCCAGGTCGGCGGCGACGTGCCGCCACATGAGATGGGTCTGCGGAAAGCCGTGCAGCAGCACGACGGGGCTGCCCGAGCCGCCGACGGCGACGTTGAGGGCGACGCCGTCGGCGACGGGGATGCGGTGGTAGGCGAATCCGGGGACGACCGGTGTCATGGTGCGCTGCTCTCGTTCGGTGGTGGGGGAGTGGAGTGCCCGCCGGCTGCGGACGCCCCGAGCCTCCCGCCCGCGAATCAGCAACCGGTCAGCGCGTACCGTGGCAGCGGGGAGGACGGCCGGAGAGGTGGGCAGGGTGCGGGTCGCGTTCGGTGTGCTCGGGCCGGTCGTCGCCTGGGACGGCGACGGTCGGACGCTCGCGCTCAAGGGACCGCGGCACCGGGAGGTGCTGGCGCGGCTGGTCGTGGCACGCCGTCGGGTCGTACCGGTGAACCGCCTGGTGGCCGACTTGTGGGACGAGCCGCCGGCCGGTGCCGTCGGGGCCGTGCAGACCTTCGTCGGCGCGCTGCGCCGCGAGCTGGAACCGGACCGGCCGCCCCGGACCCCCGCCCGGCTCCTGGTCACCGCGGGCACCGGGTACGCGCTGCGCGCGGACCCCGACACGGTGGACGCCTGGCGGTTCGAGGCCGCCGTGGACGCCGCCGCGGCACTGCCGCCCGCCCGGGCGCTGACGCGGCTCGGCGAGGCCCTCGACCTGTGGCGCGGCCCCTCGTACGGCGAGTACGCCCACCGGGAATGGGCCCGCGGTGAGCGGGCCCGCCTCGCCGAACTGCGGCTGCGGACGGTGGAGCGGCGTGCCGGGGCCCGGCTGGAACTGGGCCTGGCCGCCGAGGCGGTGCCCGAACTCGACGCGCACCTGACCGAGCACCCGTGGCGGGAGGACGCCTGGCGGCTCCTGGCGCTCGCCCTGTACCGCTCGGGCCGTCAGGGCGACGCCCTCGCCGTACTGCGCCGGGCCCGGGCGCTGCTGGCCCAGGGCCTGGGCCTCGACCCGGGACCGGCGCTGCGCCGCCTGGAGGCGGACGTGCTCGCCCAGGACCCGCGCCTGGACCCGCAGCCCCCGCGGGCGGGCCCGGGCGACACGGCCGCCAGGGTGTGGACGCGGGCGGCCGAGGCGTACGACCGCACGGTCGCCGCCGGGTCCCGCGCCCGGCTGGAGTCGACGGTCGGCCTGCTCCGCAATCTCGCGCTGACCGGAGGCGGAGGCCTGGAGGCGGCCCGGGAACACCGCCTGGCGGCGGTCGTCGCGGCGGAGGAATCCGGTGACCCGGAGCTCACCGCCCGGGTGATCGGCGCGTACGACGTGCCCGCGATCTGGACCCGCAGCGACGACCCGGAACAGGCCCGGCGCATCGTCGCCGCCGCCGAGCGCACCCTGGCCGCCCTGCCGGCCGACGCCGCGCACGAGACGGCCCGCTGCCGGCTGCTGGCCACGGTCGCGGTGGAGTCGCGCGGCATCCGCTCCCGGCGCGGACCGCTGGCGGCGCGGCAGGCCGAGGAGGCGGCCCGCCGGCTCGACGACCCGGCGCTCCTCGCCTTCGCCCTCAACGGGGTGTTCATGCAGACGTGCACCCGGGCGGGCCTGGCGCCGCGGCGGGACGCGGTCGGCGCCGAACTGGTCGCACTGGCCCGGCGGCACGGCCTGACGACGTACGAGGTGCTCGGGCACCTGATCCGCGTCCAGGCCCGCAGCGCGCTCGCCGACTTCGCCGGGGCCGATGTGCACGCCGCCGAGGTCGACGTCCTCGCCGAACGCCACGAACTGCCCCTGGCGGGCGTGTTCACGCAGTGGTACCGCGCGCTGCGCACGGCCGCCTCCGCGGGCGGCCCGCGGGCCGGGGCCGCCTACCGGGCGGCCGCGGCACGGCTGGAGGGCGCGGGCATGCCGGGCGTCGAACGGGGACTGCTGCCGCTCGCGCTGCTCTGTCTCGACCTGGCCGACGGGACCGCCCCGGCCGCGCACATCGCCGAACGCGTGGACCCGGCCGCCGACTGGGGACCGTACCGGCCGTGGGCGGACGCCTTCGTGCTGCTCCGTGCCGGACGGCGCGCCGAGGCCCTGACGGCCCTGCGGGCGCTGCCGGAGCCGCCGCCCGACCTGCTGTACGAGGCGCTGTGCTGCCTGCAGTCCGTGCTCGCCGTCGAACTCGGCGACCGCGACACGCTGGAAACGGTGCATGCCCGTCTGCTTCCCGCCTCCGGCCAACTCGCCGGGGCCGGCAGCGGCCTGCTCACCGCGGGCCCGGTGGACCGCCGCCTGGCCGCCGTCACCGCGGCCCTCGCCCGGTAGACCCGGCGCGCACGGCACCCGTGGCGCGCACGGCACCCGTGGCGCCCGCGGTGCCCCAAAGAGGAAGGGCCGGCACCCCGTGAGGTGCCGGCCCGTACATCCCCGATGGGTCAGATGGGGAGGATGTTCTCCGCCTGCGGGCCCTTCTGGCCCTGCGTGACGTCGAAGCTCACCTTCTGGCCCTCCTGGAGCTCACGGAAGCCCTGGGTGGCGATGTTGGAGTAGTGGGCGAAGACGTCGGCGCCGCCGCCGTCCTGCTCGATGAAGCCGAAGCCCTTTTCCGAGTTGAACCACTTCACGGTGCCGGTCGCCATGGGAATCTCCTTTGGGAGCAGTACATGAAGTCCGCACTTTGCGGACTCCCGTCGCCGCAATGACCCCTCCGGAAAGACCGGAAAAACAAAAAATGCACCTGACGGTTACATCCCGGCAGGTGCACAAGAAGTTCATGGGTACCAAAACTGCAACGCGACGAACCTAGCACATGCGTCGCCGGCCGGCCGGGAGGCCGGACCCGCCACGTATTGGCGGCGGACCCGGCCCCTCGGTCCTGCGGTCAGTAGGTGAAGCGCTGGAGCCCGTTGGCCCAGGGGTTCACCAGGAAGACCGTGCGTGTGGCGGGGTCGACGAACAGGCCGCGCCGGCTGGTGAAGTCGAAGTTGCTGGTGCTGAGCGTGGAGTTGACGAGGTTGGCGACGGGGTGCCGGGAGAGCACCTTGCCCGTGTCGGGGTCGAGGACGGTGATCTCGCTGAGGGCGTTGTTGTCGCCGGTGGTGGCCTCCTCGTACAGGTGGGCGACGAGGGCGACGTGGTGCCGGGTGTCGAGCACCGGCCACATGACGCCCCGGGTGCCCAGGTCGGCCGGGGCGCCGGTGGCCAGGGTCTTCTGGTCGGCCGAACGCCAGGTGCCGGTGGGGAACTCGCCGGTGGTGTAGCTGGGGGTGGCGGGTCCCGCCGCGACGTAGACCTTGTCGCCCTTGCCGTCGGGCAGGAGCCCCGCGGTGCAGGCAGGCATGGTCGTCAGCGGCGACACCTTGCGGCTGCCGGCGTCGACCGACACGGCCCAGTAGGGGACGCGCCCGGACAGGCAGGGGCCCATGGTGCCGGTGGTGGCGACGAAGAAGGTGCCGGTCGAGGTGTCGACGGAGACGTTGCCGAAGGCACGCCCCGGGTTGTCCGCGTTGAGCGGGATCGGCGCGGACACCTCGCCGGTGGCCATGTCGACGGTCCACAGCGAGGCCACTCCGGTGACCCCGTCGAAGGTCGTCACGGCCGCCCGGTGCCGGGCCGGGTCGACGGCTCCGCCCTGGTAGTACACCGATGTGGAGCCGGTGCCCGGGTCGAGCGTGCTGAGCTTCACGCGCTCACCGGTCGCGGTGTCGCGCAGGTCGACCTCGGGGAGGACGCCGCCGTCGAACGGCCGGTGGCCGATGAGGGTGTGCCCCGTGCCGGGGTCGGCCCCCAGCACCTCCTGCATCATCGAGGTGCCTCTCTCGTGGGACACCGTGGTGCCGAGCGTGCCCTCGGAGAGCGAGTACGCGGTGGTGGCCGAGCCCTCCAGGTGGATCCAGCCGTCCTCGCCCTCGGCGAACTCGTCGGTGGCGAGCAGCGCCTTGCCGTCGCTGACCTCGATGTTCTCGAGGGTGCCGGAGACCGTGTCGCCGTCGAGGTACTGCACGAACGACGTGGGCGAGGCCTGTCCGACGGGCTTGCCGGCCCGGGTGGGCAGGATCCGGACCGGGTACTGCAGTCCGGTCGGCAGACCGAGCGCCTTCAGGTCGAGCACGGTCCGGCCCTTCACCGACGGCAGGGGCCGGAAGAGGGTGGAGGCGTGGTCGACGCCGTTGTCGTCACGGCCGCTGCCGTTCTGGTTGGTGGCGGTGTTGAGCGCCCCGTACAGGGTGGGGGCCGGGGTGAGGAACTCGATGGCCGCGCCGTCGGCGTGGCGTACCGAGGAGGCGTCCCAGGAGACCGTCAGCTTCGGTGCCGGCCGGCTCAGTTCGACGGCGTGCGCCGTGGCGGACTTCCCGAGCCCCAGCAGGGGTGCCTGCGGCCGCTGGTCGGCGCCGGGTCCGACCCGCAGGGCGCGGAAGTCCCCGAAGAGCTCGCCGTCGTAGAGCGTGACGCCGATGCCGTAGAGACCGGCGCCGCCCGGCTCGAAGGCGGAGGCGGGGATGGTCACCGTGCCCTTGGTCCCGGTGAGCGGGGTGCGCCACTGGGCGCGCCACTTGTCGCTGGTGGTGAAGGGCGTCCAGTGACCGACCGAGGAGAGCACCAGCTCGGGGGAGGTGGTGTCCCGCAGGCCGGTGAGGTCGTAGTGCACGGTGACCGGCTTGCCCAGGGGCGAGGAGCCGGGCGCGGACGGGGCCTTGGGCTGCACGTACGTGCCGTCGGCCGCGCCGAAGGTGAGCCGCTTCCCGGCCGAGGCGACCACCTTGCCGCCGGAGAGCGCCTCGAACGTCACCTGCACGCTGCGCGGTCCGCCGGAGGCCGGCGGCAGCCCGGCGGCGCCCAGCAGTTCACCGGGCAGGACGCGCAGGCTGGGGCCGGCGGAGGGGATCGTGCCGTGGTCGCCGACGCGCAGCCGGTACGTCAGCTTCCGGTGCCCGCCGGTGAGGTCGAGACCGAAGGTGATGGGTGAGACCGCGTTCTGCCCGGACGGGTTGCCCCAGGCGTCCGCGGGGCCCGCCAGGTCGATGGCGGAGGGATCGGTGGCCTCGACGAAGGAGGTGGTCGGGGACACCGACAGCAACTGCCGCTCGGCGACGGACAGCCGCACCGCGGCCGGGGTGAGGTCGTGGCGCTTGGCGAGCACCTTCTCCACCGCCGCGGTCACGTCCAGCTGGGTGCCCATCCGCAGTTCCCGGTCGGCCTGCGGGGGCTGGGCGATCGGGCGGCCGGTGTCGACCAGCAGCTTCCTGACCTCGCGCGGGCTGAGCCTCTGTCCGGTCGCCTCGGCGGCCGCCAGCACGTTGGCCGCCGCGGCGGCGATCATCGGGGCGGAGGCCGAGGTCCCGCCGTTGAGCACCACGCCCGGTCCGTCCGGGGTGTGGATCAGCGAGGGCAGGTTGTCGCCGGGCGCCGCCAGGTCGATCCTGCTGCCGAACCCGGAGGAGTAGCCGGCGGACCCGTTGTAGCGGGTCGTCGGGTAGACGGCGGTGCGTACGTCGTCCGAGCTCAGGGTGTCGTCGACGGTGGTGCCGCCGGCGGCGATCACCCCGGTGTCACGGACCAGGGTGGGGGTGGTGGTGGGCGCGACGTCGTCGATGGACGTCTGCGCGCCGCTGCTCGACGTCACGTCGGTCGGGGTGCTGCCGCCGTCGGGGCCGACGGAGACCGGAAGCCCCAGGCGGGTGCCGTCGTTGGACGACACGACCACGACGATCCCCGAGTCCACGATGGAGCGCAGGGTGTCCCTGATCTCCGGGTCGTCCTCCAGCCACCGCGAGGGGAAGCCGATCGAGCCGTCCGTGCCGAAGCCGAGGCTCGCGGTGATGACGTCCGGCCGGGGCTTCTGGGCGGCCGCCGCCCGCAGTGCGGCGGCGATGCCCACGGCGGAGGGCTCCTCGGGGATCACGAGCCGGTACTGCGCGCCGGGCGCGATGCCCAGCAGGTCGGTGGCGCCGCTCCCGGTGGCCTCCGGGCGCTGCCGGTCGTGCGGCAGCGGGGCCATCATGGAGAAGTCGAGCAGCACTTCGGCGAGGTTGGGGTCCTGGCCCTCGATGGCGCCGGCCGGGTCGAGGCGGCCCTTGTTGTCGCTGGTGTAGGTCGGAATCAGCGGCAGGGAGGGGAAGTCCAGGTAGCGCTTGCCGTCACGGAGCACCGTGGTGGGGCCGTTGAGGCGCACGTACTCGTCGCCCGCGTCGGCCATGGCCTGGTCGGTGAGGTCGCCCAGCGACACGTTGGTGACGATCTGGCCCTCGCCGGGCAACGCGCGCAGGTACGTGGCCGTGTCCTGGAAGGCGCCGACCGCGTTGACGCCGCCCGCGTTGAGGTACGACTGGAAGGACGTGGTCAGGCCCTCGTTGGCGGGCAGGTCCTTTGTGGCCCCGGAGGGAGCGGCGGTGCGGGCCGAACTCCGGTCGCCGAGGGCGCCGACGGCCGCGAGGACCTCCTTCGGGAGCTGCACGGCACCGGAGTTCATCGTGCGGGGGGCGACCGCGGAGCCGGGGCCGGTGGACGCGCCCACGCTGTACGGCGTCAGCGCGGCGGCGTCGGCCCGGCGCCGGAGGATCTCGGCCGAGGGGGTCAGCGGGTCGCCGAACGCGCTGCGGCCCTTGCCGGCCGCCACGGGGAACGCCCGGGTGGTGCCGTCCTTGCGGGTCAGGGAGCCCGACCCGTCGTCGGACCAGCGCAGGACCGAGCCGTCGGCGAGAGTGAGGGAGTGGGCCGCGGGGGCCGCGTGCGCCGCGGACCGGGACGCCGGGGCGTCCGGGTCCGCGGCGTGCGCGACGGAAGGCGCGGCGATCGTGGACAACAGGGCGGCGAGCGCCGTCAAGCGTGCTCGTCTGAAGCGGTGGGACATGCAACGCCCTTCGATGATCGGGTGAGGAACGCGCAGAGGGCCGGCGGGTCTTCGGGACGCGGGACGGAGCTCACCTTGACGGTGTCACGTCACACCGGACAAGCTCCGAGAGCTGCGGGTTTGTGCAGTTGCCCACATGCGCGGGGCGCGGCCCGGCCGGGCGGTCACGCGCCGTCCCGCTCCGCGACGCGGACCAGGTGCACCGCCGAGCTGGCCCAGTCCCCGGGCGGCAGGTCGGGCGTGAGCCCGTACCCGGCGAGCACGGCCGCGTGGTGCACGGTCCCCGTGCGCGTGTCGCGGTAGCGGGCACCCGGGGTGAGGCCGCCCAGCCGAACCGGTCCCCGCGGGCCGCCGTGCCGCCGGACGCCCTGCCAGACGAGCACCAGGGCCTCGCTCCCGTCCTGCGCGGCGTACTGCACCACGGTGGGGCCCTCGTCCCCGGGGCCGCGCAGCCGGTGCAGCGCACCGTGCTGGACGAGGTGGCGGACCCGCTTGTACTCGGCCACCAGCTCGGCGCCTTCGGTCAGTTCCTCCTCGGACCAGCGGGTGAGGTCACCGCCGATGCCGAGCAGCCCGGCCGTCGCGACGTGGAAGCGGAAGCGCAGCGGCACGGTGCGGTGGGTCAGCTGGTTCGGTACGTCGGTCACCCAGGCGGCCATGGTGCGCGCGGGGTAGATCTGGCCGTAGCCGTGCTGGATCGCCACGCGGTCGGCGGCGTCGGTGTTGTCCGAGGGCCACGCCTGGTCGGTGCGGGAGAGGATGCCGAGGTCGACGCGACCCCCGCCGCCGCTGCAGGACTCGATCCGCAGCCGCGGGTGGTCGGCGCGGAGCCGGTCGATCACCCCGTAGAGGTTGTCCACGTACCGGGTCCACAGCCGGTCCGCGCCGTCCTCGCGGCCGGGCCAGCCGGCCTCGCTGAAGGCGCGGTTCATGTCCCACTTGAGGAAGTCGACGCCGTTCTCCGCGACGAGCCGGGTCAGCCAGCCGTACGCCCAGTCGGCGACGTCCTGCCGTGCGAAGTTGAGGACGAGCTGGTTGCGCAGTTCGGTCCTGGTGCGGTCCGGGACGTGCAGTACCCAGTCCGGGTGCGCGCGGTAGAGGTCGCTGTCGGGGTTGACCATCTCCGGCTCCACCCACAGGCCGAAGCGCATCCCGAGCCGGTGCACCTCGTCGGAGAGCGGGGCGAGCCCGGAGGGGAAGCGGTCGGCGGCCGGGGTCCAGTCGCCCAGCCCCGCACGGTCGTCGCGCCGGGCCCCGAACCATCCGTCGTCGACGACGTACAGCTCCACGCCGAGCGCGGCGGCCCGCGCGGCGAGCGCCATCTGACCGGGTTCGTCGACGTCGAAGCCGGTGGCCTCCCAGGAGTTGTAGAGCACCGGCGCGATCTCCCGCGGGTGCGGCAGGACGTGGGCCAGGGTGTGGGCGTGCCAGGCGCGGCTGGCGGCGCCGAACCCCCCGTCGGTGCACACCGCGGAGAAGGCCGGCGTGGTGAACTCCTCGCCGGGGGCGAGCGGCACGCTCGTGCCGTCGTGCCCGGAGCCCCCGGTGAAACCGGCCCGGCCGTCCGGGGTCCGCTGCGCGGTGATCCGCCAACTGCCGCTCCAGGCCAGGGCGGCGCTCCACACCCGGCCGTGGGTCTCGGTGGCGTCACCCGCGTCGAGCATCACCCAGGGGTTGGCGTGGTGGCTGGTGATGCCGCGGCGGCTGGTCAGCACGGTCTCGCCGTACGGCAGGCGGTCCCGGCGCAGTCGGGTCTCCGCGGACCACTGGCCGGTGACGTGGCTGAGCCGGTAGTCGGGCAGCGGCGGCAGGCTCCACGCGGCGGAGTCGGCGCGGAGCACGGTGAGCGGGCGGTCGCCCGCGTTGCGCAGGACGGTGCGCCGTTCGATGACGTCGCTGTCGTCGTGCACGCGGTACCGCAGGGTGACTTCCAGCGGGTGGAGGCGGTCGCGGAACCGCAGCGACAACTCGGCCGCACCGGGCATGGGTTCGCATACGTCGTGTCCCACCGGCTGCCACTCGAAGGCCCGGGTCCCGTCGGCGAAGCGTACCTGGAGCGACGGCGGCCCGAAGCGGGCCCCGCCGTCGACGGGGAGTTCCTCGCCCACCGGGGACCGGCCCTCGAAGCTGCTCGCGTCCGGCCCCGGGGGGACGGCGAGTTCCGCCGCCTCCTCGAGGGTCAGCCGCGGGCCCCAGGCGACGTGGCAGGGGGCACCGGTGGCGTCGATGCGCAGCGCGTACGACGTGCGCGGGGTGCTCAGCAGCCAGATCCCGGTGTCCGGGGCATGGGAGATCACGGGCATGGGTCCTCACGTTCGGGTGGTGCCAGGGGACAGGTGGCAGCCAATCCTTACCTTGGATCAGATGTCAACACCCACCCTGATCCGCACTTTTGAAGCTGACGATGCCTCACGGGGGTAACTTCCGAGGAACCTTGCTTCTTTTATTGACAGCAGAAAAGAACCCACCTAGGTTCCCGGCCATGCGCTCGATCCTGCCGGGGGAGGCGTTCCCGGCCCACACGCCGGCCGCCTCCCAGATCTTCACCACCGTCCTGTGCCACGGTCCGCTCACCCGCACCGAGGTCGCCAAGCGTGCCGGGCTGTCCGCGGCCGCGGTCACCAAGGCGGTCCGGCCGCTGATCGAGGCCGGCTACCTCGTCGAGGACGTGGACGAGGAGGCCCGCCCCTCCCTGGGGCGGCCGGCCAACCCCGTGCGGGTGGACGGCGGCCGGGCGCTGTTCATCGGCCTCAAGATCACCGGGGACGAGATCATCGGCGTGCTCACCGACCTGTGCTGCCGGATCCGCACCTCCCGCCACGTGCCGCTGGCGGCCCCGGGCCCCAGGGCCGTCCTGGAGTCGGCGGCCGCGCTGGTGCACGAACTGCTGGCGGAGGCCAACGACTTCGGCGTGCCCGTCAGCGGGCTGGGCATCGCGGTCTCCGGTGACGTGGACCGGGCCGGCGGCGTGGTGCGCTACTCGCCGTTCCTCGACTGGCGCGACATCCCGCTGGCGGAACTGGCGGGGATGACCACGGGCCTGCCCGTCACCGTCGACAACGACGTCAGGGCGCTCACCGTCGCCGAGCAGTGGTTCGGCGCCGGGGTGGGCCTGTCCGACTTCGCCGTGGTGACGGTCGGCGCCGGCATCGGCTGCGGTCTCGTCGTGCACGGACGGGTGGTCTCGGGCGCGTACGGGGTGGCCGGTGAGATCGGGCACCTGTCCATCGACCCGGCGGGACCGCTGTGCCACTGCGGCAACCGCGGCTGCGTGGAGGCGATCGCGGCGGACCCCGCCATCGTCCGCGCCGTCCGCGAGGTGACGGGCACCCCCGTGGCCGACGCCGCCGAGGCACTGCGGCTGGCCCACGGGGGCGACCCGGGGGCCAGGGAGGTGTACGCGCGGGCCGGTGAGGCGATCGGCCGGGCCATCGGCTCGGTGGCCAACCTCTTCGGCCCGGAGCGCGTGATCATCTCGGGCGAGGGCCTGGTGGCCCACGACCTGTTCGCCGACCAGATCCTCGAGGCGTTCGCCGCCTCCGCCTTCGGCACCGCCGGGCAGTGCGACCTGCGGACGCGGCCGCTGCCCTTCGAGGAGTGGGCGCGCGGGGCCGCGGCCACCGCGATCCAGTCCTTCATCAGATCAGACACGTACTAGGAGTAGCGATGACGCTGCAGAGCCGCACCGTCCTGACCGCGCCTCAGCCCAGCCGCCGCACCGTGGTCGGCGGGCTGTTCGGGCTCGGTGCCGCGGCGCTTGCCGCCCCCCTCCTCACCGCCTGCGGCGGGGGAGCGGCGGCCGACCCCAAGACGGTGACCTTCGGGTCCAACGGGGCCGACGCCACGCCCAAGTCCGCCTACGCGGCGGTGACCAAGGCCTTCACCAAGGAGAGCGGCCTGACGGTCAAGACCAACACCGTCGACCACGACAGCTTCCAGAAGGGCATCTCCAGCTACCTGCAGGGCACTCCGGACGACGTCTTCACCTGGTTCGCCGGCTACCGCATGCAGTACTTCGCCAAGAAGGGCCTCGCCACCCCCCTCGACGACGTGTGGGAGAAGATAGGCGGCGGCTTCAGCGAGGCCACCAAGCAGCTCTCCCGCGGCGAGGACGGCAAGTTCTACTTCGTCCCGCTGTACAACTACCCGTGGGGCGTCTTCTACCGGAAGAGCCTGTTCAAGGAGCGCGGCTACACCGTCCCGCGCACGTGGTCCGAGTTCACCGCGCTCGCCAAGCGGATGAAGAAGGACGGCCTCTCCCCGATCGCCTCCGGCTACGGCGGCGGCGACGCCTGGAGCATCCTCGGCGCCTTCGACTACCTCAACCTGCGGGCCAACGGCTACGACTTCCACATGTCCCTGATGCGGGGCGAGGTCTCCTGGACCGACAAGCGCGCCGCCGCCACCCTCGACCTGTGGCGCGAGATCAGCCCCTACTACCAGCAGGGCGCCGGCGGACGCTCGTGGCAGGACGCGGCCCAGTCGCTGCTGGACAAGAAGTCCGGCATGGCGGTCATCGGCCTCTTCCTCGGCCAGCAGGTCTCCGACGAGGCGCTCCGCGCCGACATCGACTTCTTCCCCTTCCCCGAGATCGACCCGGCCAACGGGCAGGACGCCGTCGAGGCGCCCACGGACGGCTTCATGCTCAGCCGCCGTCCCAAGAACGAGAAGGGCGCCAAGAAGCTGCTGGAGTTCCTCGGCAGCGCCAAGGCCGAGGGCCTCTACATGGGTGTCGACCCCAGCAACGTGGCCGTCCACGCGCAGGCCGACACGGGTTCCTACAACCCGCTGCAGAAGAAGTCCGCCGAACTCATCGCCTCCGCCAAGCACATCACGCAGTTCGCCGACCGCGACAGCGACCCCGGCTTCATCTCCACGGTCGTCCTGCCCGGACTCACCCAGTGGCTCGGCCACCCGGACGACGGCGCCGCCCTGCTCAAGCGCATCGAGTCGCAGCGCTCGCGCTTCTTCACCTCCTGACCGGACCGGGAAGGTTCACCGTGCCCTCCGCGTCCCCCACCGCACCCCCCGTCGCCGCTCCCGGGGCCGCCGCCACCGCGGCGCCCCGGCGCCGCCCCCGCCGGCTCGGCCCCGGCGACCGGCTCTTCCTCGCGGTCGTCGTCGGCGTACCGCTGCTCGCCCTCCTGGTCTTCGTCTGGCTGCCGGCCCTGGCCTCCATGGGCCTGTCGTTCACCAGCTGGGACGGCATCTACCTGTCCGACATCCACTGGGTCGGGCTCGACAACTACCACCAGATCCTCACCAACTACCCGCCGTTCTGGCCGGCGGTGCGGCACAACGTCATCTGGCTGCTCTTCACCGCACTGCTGCCCACCCCGTTCGGGATCTTCCTCGCCTACCAGCTCGACCGGAAGCTCCGCTTCACCCGGGTCTACCAGACGGCGATCTTCCTGCCGATGGTGCTCTCCCTCGCCGTCGTCGGCCTCATCTGGGAGATCATCTACAACCCCGACACGGGCCTGCTGGACGGCATCCTGGGCGCGGCGGCCCCCGGCCACCACATCGACTGGCTGGGCGACCCCGACCTCAACCTGTGGGCCGTCCTGGTCGCCTCGGCCTGGCGGCACACCGGCTACATCATGATCCTCTACCTGGCCGGGCTGAAGGGCTTCGACCCGGCCCTGAAGGAGGCCGCCGCCCTCGACGGCGCCAACGGCCGCCAGACCTTCCTGAAGGTGGTCTTCCCCGCCCTCAAGCCGGTCAACGTCATCATCCTGGTCGTCACCGTCATGGAGTCCCTGCGGGCCTTCGACGTCGTCTACGTGCTCGGCGGCGGTGTCGGCAGCAAGCCCGGCATGGAACTGCTGTCGCTGCTGATCACCGACAACATCATCGGCGAGTCCAGCCACATCGGTTACGGCTCCGCCCTCGCGGTCGTCCTGCTCCTGGTCTCCCTCGCCGCCATCGGGACCTTCCTCGTCCAGAACTTCCGGAAGGAGGACCGGTGACCACGACCGCCACTCCGGCCGTCACCCCGGCCCGCCCCCGCGACGAACCGCCGCACGGCGGCGCCGTGTCCAAGCCCCCGCGGCAGACCGGCCGGCACCTGATGCTCGCGACGATCGCGCTGCTGTGGCTGCTGCCGCTGCTGTGGGCCGTCTACACCTCGCTGCGCCCCTACGCGGACACCAGCAAGCACGGCTACCTGTCCTGGCCCCGCGGGGTCAGCCTGCAGAACTACACCGACGCCTGGAACCAGTCCGGCATGCCGCACTTCTTCTGGAACTCGGTCCTCATCACCGTCCCGTCCGTGCTGGGCACCCTGCTGTTCTCCGCGGCGGTCGCCTTCTTCGTCTCCCGCTTCGACTTCCGCTGGAACATCGCGCTGCTGATGCTGTTCACCGCGGGCAACCTGCTGCCCGCGCAGGTGCTCATCACCCCGCTCTACCGGCTCTACCTGCTGGTCCCGCTGCCGGCGTGGATGAGCGACTCGCTGCTCCTGTACAACTCGACCTGGGGCATCATCGCCATCCACATCGCCTACCAGTGCGGCTTCTGCACCTTCGTGCTGAGCAACTACATGAAGACGATCCCCGGGGAGATCTCCGAGGCCGCCCTCGTCGACGGCGCCCAGGTGTGGCGGCAGTTCTTCCAGATCATCCTGCCGCTGTGCCGGCCCGCCTTCGCCGCGCTGGCCACCCTGGAGTCGATCTGGATCTACAACGACTTCTTCTGGCCGCTCGCCCTCATCGAGACCGGGGACAAGCGCCCCATCACCTCCGCCCTGGCCAACCTGCAGGGCCAGTACTTCACCAACCCGAACCTCATCGCCGCCGGTGCACTGATGACCGCCGTCCCCACCCTGCTGGTGTACTTCGCGCTCCAGCGGCAGTTCATCAGCGGCCTGACCATCGGCTCGGGCAAGGGCTGACACCCCGGGCCCGGAACACCCCGCACCGCACCCGCCGTACCCCCCACCATCAGGAGGCCCGACCCATGCGGTCACCCTCGCGCTCCACCCTGCCCTCGACCGCCGCCAGGACACTGCTCGTCCTGGCCCTCACCGCGGGTGTGTCGGCGGCCGTCCCCGCGGCCGGCGCGGCCGGCCCCGACAGCGCGCCCGCCGCGACGACCGCCGCCGCGCACCAGATCGCCGCCAAGCCCTACATGGGCTGGTCGAGCTGGAGCATGCAGTCCTCGAAGTACCCCGGTCTCAACCCCACCGGCGACTACAGCTACCTCACCGAGGCGAACGTCCTCAAGCAGACCGACGCCATGGCCGCCAAGCTGAAGAAGTACGGCTACAGCTACGTCAACCTCGACGCCGGATGGTGGCGCGACCAGTCCTGGAAGCCCGAGTTCGACGCCTACGGCCGGCAGACCCCCGACCCCGAGCGTTTCCCGCGCGGCATGAAGGCGGTCGCCGACCACATCCACGGCAAGGGCCTCAAGGCCGGCATCTACCTGCCCGTCGGCCTGGAGAAGGAGGGCTACGGCGACGGCAAGGTGCCGATCTGGAACACCACCGACTGCACCACCGCCGACATCGTCTACGACGACCTGCGCACCACCAACGGCTGGGACAGCTCCTACAAGATCGACTTCTCGAACCCCTGCGCGCAGAAGTACGTCGACTCGCAGGCGCGGATGATCGCCGACTGGGGCTACGACTTCCTGAAGATCGACGGCGTCGGCCCCGGCTCCTTCAAGAGCGGCGACAACTACGACAACCGCGCGGACATCGCCGCCTGGCAGAAGGCCATCGCCGCCACCGGCCGTCCCATCCACCTCGAGCTGTCCTGGTCGCTGGACATCGGCCACGTCGCCGACTGGAAGAAGTACTCGCAGGGCTGGCGCATCGACACCGACGTCGAGTGCTACTGCGACACGCTCGTCAGCTGGGAGAACTCGGTCGACGACCGCTTCGACGACGCCGCGGCCTGGAGCCGGCACGGCGGCCCCGGCGGCTGGAACGACCTGGACTCCCTGGACGTCGGCAACGGGAAGATGGACGGCCTCACCAAGGCCGAGCGGCAGACCTACATGACCCTGTGGGCCATCGCCAAATCCCCTCTGTACACCGGTGACGACCTCACCCGCCTCGACGACTACGGGCTGTCCCTGCTGACCAACCGCGAGGTCATAGGCCTCAACCAGTCGAGCACCCCGCCGGCCCGCCCGGTCACTCCCGCCGACGACCAGCAGGTCTGGGCCGCGAAGAACGCCGACGGCAGCTACACCGTCGCCCTGTTCAACCTCGGCGGCGCCCCCGCCGCCGTGACCGCAGACTGGGCCTCGCTCGGCTTCTCCGGCCGCGCCTCGGTCCGCGACCTGTGGAGCCACGAGAACCTCGGCGCGTACAAGGACAAGGTCACCAAGTCCCTTCCCGCGCACGGCTCGCGCCTGTTCACCGTCACCCCGCACAGTGCCGCGGCGCAGCCCGCCACCGGCTACGAGGCCGAGGCGGCGGGCAACACCCTGACCGGCAACGCCACCGTCGCCGACTGCTCCGCCTGCTCCGGCGGCCGCAAGGTCGGCAACCTCTACCTCGGGGGCTCGCTCACCTTCGGCGACGTCGTGGTGAAGAAGCCCGGCACCTACCTGGTCAAGGTCGCCTACGTGAGCGGTGACGCCCGCACCGTCCAGGTCTCCGCCAACGGCGGCACCGCCACCGGCCACAAGTTCGCGTCCACGGGCGACTGGGGCACCGCCGAGACGGTCGGCCTTCCCGTCACGCTCAAGGCGGGCGCCAACACCATCACCTTCGACAGCGGCTCCTGGTACGCCCCGGACATCGACCGGATCGACGTCCCCGAGCTGTCCTGACACCCCGCGGGGCCCGGCACGCGCCGGGCCCCGCGGCGGCCGGAAGGCAGGACGGGCCGGCAGACACGGACGGGGGAGCGCGTATCTGCCGACCCACGATCACCATAGGGCCCCGACGGGGGTCGCCGCCCGGGCATCGCGGATGTCCGCCGGATTCGGCCACGAAGCCGGCGCGGAGCGGTCACCGCCCGTCCGCCGCGCCCCGCGGGCCTCACACCCGGGCGGCGGAGCGCAGGTCGTGGTCGAAGGCCCGGATGTCCTCGGTCGTGAGGGTGGTGCGGGTGCGGGCGACCGCCTGCAGGTAGTCCTCGGTGCGGTGCGTCAGGTCCGCCGTGGTGCGGGGGTCCGTCGCCAGGTGCCGCTCGAAGGCGGTCTGCGCGGCCGCCTGGGCCGCGTACTCGATGTCCGCCGGGGTGAAGCGGTCGCTGGCCTCGACCAGCGCGTCCAGGTCGATGTCCGTCACCCGGTCCGGACCGATGTAGCGGATCCAGATCGCCCGGCGGGCCGCGGGGTCCGGCGGGCCCACCGGGATCAGGAAGTCGAAGCGGCCCGGGCGCAGGAACGCCGGGTCCAGCGAGCGCACCGCGTTGGTCGCGCAGATCAGCAGCCGGCGCTCGCCGCGCCGGAACTGCGGGATGAGCTTGAGGAGCTCGTTGGTCACCCGGTGGGCCAGGGTGGACGGGTCCTGCCGTTCCGAGGCGATCTCCTCCGCCTCGTCGAAGAAGAGCACCACCTGCTCCAGGTGCTCGACCCGGGCGAACAGCCGCCGCAGCCCGTCCGCCACCCCGTGCGCGTCCTCGGCCAGCTGGTACGGCAGCACCTCGATGAACGGCCACGCCAGCCGGGAGGCCACGGCCTTGGCGAACGTCGTCTTTCCGGTGCCCGGCGGACCGAAGAGGACCACGGCACGCGGCGGCACCAGGTGGTAGCGTTCCGCTACCCCGGGATTCTCCAGCGGCAGCACCAGCCGCCGCTCGATGAGCGTCTTCTCCGCTGCCATGCCCGCGATGCGGTCCCACAGCCCCACCTCGGGGACCGCCCCACCGAGCTGGTCGAGCAGCGTGTCCTGCGCCGAGTCGGCCGACAGCAGCTTCTCGAAGTAGCCGAGCCCCGGGCGGAAGGAGTACCCGGAGTTCCGGAACGCCTGCTCACCGACCTCACCCTCGGGCAGCAGCGCCCCGATCCGGCGCACCCCGGCCCGGCCCAGGCTGTCCTCGAGGGCGGCCAGCAGCGCCGAGCCCATCCCGTGGTGGCGCCACTGCCGGGCGATGGCCAGCCGCAGCACCCAGGCGCGCTCCTGGGCCGTCGAGGACATCGCGGCGCCCACCACGCGGTCACCGACCATCGCCACCACGGCGGGCGCCCCCGCGCGCAGCGCGCCGACCACTTCCGCGAGGGTCACGGCGGGGTCCTCGGCCGTGTCGCGCGACTCCTCCCAGATCCGCACGACCTGGTCCAGGTCGCCTTCCTCCAGATCACGAACCCGCCAGGGCGTCATCGCGCTCACCTCCCGACCATTCTGGCCCAGGCGGCGCCGGAGCGCTCAGCCGGCGGGGTGGCCGACCTGCTCCTCCGCGCGTCCGGGCGGGGCGTCGGCCTGGCGGAGTTCGGCGAGCAGTTCGGTCTGGCCCGCGAGGAGTTCGGTGAGGATCCGGCGGGCCGCGCGCAGGAGTTCGGCGACGTCCCCGCCGGCGAGGGCGTAGCTGACGGTGGAGCCCTCGCGTATCGACACCACGATGCCGGACCGGCGCAGCACAGCGAGTTGCTGGGACAGGTTGGAGGGCTCGATCTCGATCTCGTTCAGCAGGTCCCGTACCGGCACCGGGCCGTTCTGGAGCAGCTCCAGGACCCTGATCCGCACGGGGTGCCCGAGCATGCGGAAGAACTCGGCCTTGGCCTGGTACAGGGGTACCTGCATGGTGTGTCGCTCCTGCCCGGTCTCCGACGGCCCTTCCCGCACGCGCCGGCGGCCGCACCCGCGGCCGCCGGCGCGACGCCGCGTCCAATCCTTCCCCTTCCGGGGCCCGTGCACCGCCGTGCTTGTGCTGATCAGGATGTGCCGAATTGAAGGATTCTTCAATTCCCGGGCGCACGGAACCCCGGGGAAGGGACGGACGCTACAACTCGAGGTCGGCCTCGATGCGCCGGAGCCGGTGCCGGGCCATCGCGAGGTTGGCGTTCCGCCGGTCGAGCACGAGGTAGAGGAACAGTCCGTTGCCGTCGCGGCTCTTGAGCAGCCGGATCAGGTGGTACTGCGTGTTCATGGTGATCAGGACGTCCTCGATCTCCTCCTTGAGGCCCAGTTCCTTCATCGTGCGGGTCTTGGCGCGGATCACGTCGGTGTTGCCGGCGGCCGCGACGCTCAGGTCGAGGTCCTTGCCGCCACCGATCGTGCCCAGCGCCATGCCGCTGGTGTAGTCGACCAGGGCAGCGCCCACGCTGCCCTCGATCGACGTCATCGTCTCCTTGAGGGAGGTCTCCACATTCGCCATCGGCGTCCGCTCCTTGCCGTCGCTCTCCCGGCGTCCGCGCGTCCGCGCGCCGCCGCCCCGGTTGGTGACGGAGAAGCTACTGAAAGTGACGGGGCCCGTGGGGGAATCGGCGATGCCGGGGAGCGGCCCGGAACCCCCGGGTAGGATGCGCCGCCCCCTGCGGGTCAGGGCTCTCCGTCGGCGAGGAGCTCGCCGAGGACGTGCCGCGCGATCGACGCCATCCGTTCATGGGTGTCCCGGTAGTGCCACAGCTCCATCAGCGCGATCGACAGCGCCCAGCCGCGCCCACGCGCCCAGGTCGCGTCGTCGGGGCCCAGCGCCGCGCGGAAGGTGTCACGGGCCGCGGCGGGCAGTACGTACCACGCGGCGATCGTGTCGACGGCGGGATCGCCGAGGCCCGCGCACCCGAAGTCGATGACCGCGGAGAGCCGTCCGCCCGCCACCAGGAGGTTGCCCGGCTGCAGATCGGCGTGCACCCACACCGGCGGCCCCTGCGGTCCCGGTGCCGCCAGCGCGGTCTCCCACACCGCGCCGGCCGCCGCCGCGTCGACCTCCGCACGCAGCGCGCCGATCGCGGAGCGGGTCGCGCGATCGCGCGCCGCGAGGGGCTCGCTGCGGTACGCGGGCGGTGCGCCGGTGGGGTCGGCGTGCTGCAGGGCGGCGACGAACGCCGCCAGGTCGCGGGCGAGCGCGCCGGGTTCGGCGAGGCGGCCCGGGGACGGGTTCTCGCCCTCCAGCCAGTTGTACACCGACCACGGCCACGGGTAGCCGTCGGCGGGAGCGCCCTTGCCGAGGGGCGCGGGGACGGACGCGGGGAGCCCCGGCGCGAGCCGCGGCAGCCACCGGTGCTCCTTGTCCACGTCGCCCGCGGCCCCCGCGGTCCTGGGCAGCCGTACCACCATGTCGCCGCCCAGGCGGTACATGACGTTGGAGGTTCCGGCCGACCCGGTGGGGGTGAGCGCGAGGTCCGCCCAGTGGGGGAACCGCGCGTGCAGCAGCCGGCGTACCAGCGCCGCGTCGATCCCGGTCTGGTCGCCGTTCAGGGTGCGTGAGGGCATGTCCGCCTTCCGAAGTGGTCTCGCGGGACCATGATGAGCGGACAGCGGGTGCGGGCGGCAACGGATTTCCGCGTGCGCGGGGAGCCCCGGGCGGGGGGATGTCGGAGCCATGGACTTGGATGTGCGCGTGACCGTTCACGACGTGGCCCCCCGGCTGCCCTCCATCGCCGAACTGCGCGACCACTGCCGCGCCCTGGCGATGCTCGACGCGATCCTCAGCCCCGAATGGGAGATGCGGTTCCACTCCTTCGACGACGCATGGGACACGGGCGAGGAGATGGCCTCCCTGCGCAACGGCTCGGGCGACGAGTACGCGATCGTGTTCTCCGCCGCCGGGGCCTTCATCCGCGGCTTCGACCACGAGTCGCCCGTCAGCCCCTACGGCTCGGAGGACCACGAGCCCTGGCCGGGCGTCGTCGACGAGGTTCCCGAGGTGTTCCGGCCCTACGTCGAGGAGCCCGCGTTCTGCGACGAGGAGGGGGTGCCGGTCGCGACCGTCTGCCTGTGGCGCGGCGCCGGCGACGACGCGTGGCGGCACGGCTCCGTCGACCTGCCGACGGACCGCGAGGACGCCGACGGCGCATCGCATCTGTTCGAGCTGCTGACCGACCGTTCCCCCGAGGCCTTTCGCTCCTTCGCCGAGGACTACTACGAGGTGCCGGTCGACCTGGACGCCGTACGCCATGTCCACGCGCTGCGCCCGCTCACCCCGGAGGTCGTCGCGAGGCTGAACCCGGAGGTGACGGTCGAGGCGCTGGCCGAGGACGTCGCGAACATCGGCTATCCGCAGGACGCCGCCTGACCGCCGGTCAGGATCGGGCGGGGCCCGCGGCGCCCAGCGCGACGTCGCGCAGCGCGTCGAGCAGCGCCCGCAGCGCGGGTTGCCGCAGCGACGTCTCCCGGACCGCGGCGTGGACCGCCCGGACAGGCTCCGGGCCGCGCACCCTCCGTACGACGACCCCGGGGTGGTGGTGCGCCAGGGCGGCCAGCGGCAGCAGGCTCACCCCCAGCCCGGCCGCCACGAACCCCTGGGCGGTGGGGTAGTCCTCGCTCTGCACGACGACGTCCGGGCTGAAGCCGGCCGCGGCGCACGCCTGGAGGATCAGCTCCAGGCACGAGCCGTGCGGGGACTCGCTGCCCACCCACGGCTCGCCCGCGAGGTCGGTGAGGTCGAGCACCCGCTTCGCGGCGAGGCGGTGGCCCTTGGGGAGGACCGCCCGGTAGGGGTCGTCCCGCAGGTGCACCAGGCGCAGGCCCTCGCGGTCCTGCCCGCGGGGCCGCACCACGAGCGCGAGGTCCGCACGGCCCTTCTCCACCTCCGGCAGCGGATCGCCGGGGTCGACCAGGCCGAGGTCGATCCGCACCCCCGGGTGCTCGCGGCGCAGCCGCGCGACGGCGGGGGCCACCAAGTCGGCCCCCGCCGTGGAAAAGTAACGTACCGTCAGGCTGCCGGTGCGGCCCTCGCGCAGATCGGCCAGTGCCGTCTCGGCCTCCGCCACCTCCTTGCCGATGCGCGCGGCGTACTCGGTGAGCAGCAGCCCGGCCGGCGTCGGTCGCACCCCGCGACCGACGCGTTCGAGCAGCGGGATCCCGGCCTGCCTCTCCAGGACGGCGATCTGCTGGCTGACGGCCGAGGGCGTGTAACCGAGGTGGGTGGCGGCCGCGGTGACCGACCCACTGGTGACCACCGCCCGGAGGACCTGCATGCGGCGCACGTCAAGCATGTAGCTCAGCTTAACGGTGGATGCGCGAATCTTCGCTTGTGGTACCAGGATGCCGTGGGGGAGCGTCGGACAGACGATGACGCGCGACGAATTGAGGCCGGGGTGGGTGCGAGGGCGTTGCTGAGGCTGGGGATGCTGGCCCTGTTGTGGGGGTCGACCTTCCTGTGGATCAAGATCGCTCTGGAGGGACTGCCGCCCGCCTGGGTCACCTTCCTGCGCTGCGCCTTTGGCGCGGCCCTGCTGCTCGTGCTCTGCCGCCGCTCCGGCCTGCGCCTGCCGCGGGGGCGGGTCCTCTGGAGCCGCCTCGCGGTGGCGGCCCTGCTCTGCAACGCCCTGCCCTTCCTCCTGTTCAGCGTCGGCGAGCAGAGCGTCGACTCCGGTGTCGCGGGCGTGCTCAACGCCACGACGCCCCTGTGGTCGCTGCTCATCGGTCTCGCCCTGGGCACGGAGCGCGGCATCCGAGGACCCCGCCTCGGCGGGCTCCTCGCCGGCTTCGCGGGCGTCCTCCTGATCTTCGCCCCCTGGCACCGTTCGGGCCTCGTGAGCTGGGGCGCCCTGGCCCTGCTGGGCGCGGCCGCGAGTTACGCGCTCGCCTTCGCCTACATGGGGCGCAGGCTCGTCGCCACGGGTACGGGGGCACTGCCGCCGGCCGCCGCCCAGTTGAGCGCCGCGACCGCGCTGAGCGTGCCGGCCCTCTTCGTCACCGGGTTCGTCAACGGCAGCGACGGGGTCGCGGTGACGGTACGTTCGGCCTTCGCGGTGCTCGTCCTCGGCGTCCTGTGCACCGGTGTCACCTTCTACCTGACGGTGCGCATCATCGCCGACGAGGGCGCGACCGACGCGGCCACCGTCGGCTACCTGCTCCCCGTCGTGTCGGTGGGGCTCGGTGCGCTCGTGCTCGACGAGTCGGTGGACGGACGGGTGGTGGCCGGCATGCTGGTCGTCCTCGTCGGGGTCGGGCTCACACGGTCGCGGGGGTCGCGCCTTCGCCGGCCGCGCCTACGCCGGCGGCGGCATGCCGACAGCGCGGGCGAGTGCGGCGACGAGCGCGGGGGTGTGGCCGGGCACATGGACGGCGGCCCAGCCGGTGGCGGCACGGAGGAATTCCGCCAGGTCCCGCTCGTCGCCGGTGATCCCGTCCCGCAGCACGTCGGCGGCGACGTCGAACGCGGGGCTGTCGTCCCGCCCGGCGTCGACGGTCAACCGGACGACGTCGCCGTGCCGTTCGGCGAGCGGTGACGGGTCGTGCCCGAGCCATACGTCGCCGGTACCGTCGAGGACGTCGAGCCATTCGCGCCAGTCCTCCAGCCCGTTGCAGCAGCCGGGCCGCAACACGGACCCGTCGGTGGTGTCGGTGACCCGCAGTCCGCCGGGCGCCTGGACCTCGTCCTCGGTGAGCAGCCCCTGGAGGAAGTCCTCCACCGGATCCCGGGACCGGTCGGGCAGGTCGGCATCGTCCGCCGCCAGGCCGTTGTAGGCGGCGACGGTCATCACGGCCGTACCCAACTCGGCCGCCGGCAGCGCGCCGTGCAGCGGCATGAAGGTGAACGGCTCCCACTCGGCCACCGGCCAGAGGGCGAAGCCGTCCGTGGTTCCGATCTCCAGTACGGGCTGTACGACGATCACCGCACGAGTCCGCACCGGCACGCGGCCGGGGCGCCTCCCGTTTTCCCGAGGTCCGCGCGTCCGGCCGGGAGGCCGAAGGCCGAAGCGGCGCGCGGCCGCCGACGGCAGCTCGCCGGCCCACAGCCGGTGCCGGGCCCGCCGTCACCGCGCCCGATGAGGCCGTCGCCGTCCGGCTCCTGACGGCGACCAGCCCATCCGGGGAGGGGAGTTCACGCCGGTGCGGTCACTTGGCGGGGGCGAAGACCCGCTGCGCGGCGACGGCAGCGCCGCCGCGTGCCCACTCCTCGAAGGGCAGCGGACGTACGACGAGGTCGCAGTCGGCCGCGGCGCCGAAGGCGTGGTCGGCGAAGGTCTGCCGGATCTGGTCGGCGAACAGGTCGTAGGAGGCCGCGCCCTCGCCGGAGATGATGATGCGTTCCGGGCCGATGAGGTTGGCCACCGAGGCCATGGCCAGGCCCATCACATGCCCCGCGCGGGAGAAGACCGCGCGGACGGCGGCGTTGTCGGCGTGGGCCAGCCGTACCGCTTCCTCCATGGTGAGCGCGGGGTCGCCCGTGGCCTGCCGGGCCTGCTCGGTGATGGCGTGCGTGGAGGCCACGGTCTCCACGCACCCGGTGTTGCCGCAGGTGCAGGTGCGGTCGGTGCCGCCCACCGGCAGATGTCCCACCTCTCCGGACACCCCGTGGGCCCCGGACACCACCCGGCCGCCGATGGACAGCCCGCAACCGATACCCGCGCCCACCGTGACCAGGGCGAACGAGGACAGCCCCACGCCTGCGCCGAACCACTGCTCCGCGACGGTCAGCGCGCGCACGTCGTTCTCGATCACGGTCGGGATGCCCGAGGCCGACTCGACCAGTTGCGCGAGCGGCACGCGGCGCCAGTCGAGGAACGGTGAATACTGCACGGTGCCGGTCTGCCCGTCCACGTCGCCGGAGATCGTGATGCCGACGCTGTGGACGGCGCCGTCCTCCTCCGCTCCCGCCGCGGTGCGCAGCTGCCCGATGAGCCGGGCGATCGCCAGCACCACGGTCCCGACGTCCCGGGAGTCCAGTGCGGCGCGCCGGGACGCGAGCGGCCGGGCGGTCAGGTCGGTGAGCACGCCGATGAGCTCGTCGCCGGTCACCTTCACGCCGACGAACCGCGCACGGTCGGCGCGCACGGCCATCGGCGTGGCGGGGCGGCCGCTGGCCCGTTCCCCGGCCGGCCTGCCGAGTTCGGTGATCCAGCCGTCCGCCAGCAGGGGAGTGGCGGCCTTGGTCACCGCACCCGCCGACAGCCCCGTGCGCCGCCCGATCTCGGCCCGGGTGAGGGGGCCGTGGACGAGAAGGGTCTGGAAGACCAGGACGGCGGCGGGGGGCTGGTCGGCGAGGCTCATGCCCGGGACCATACCTTTCCAATGGAAAGTAAGGAAGGGGCCCACTCATCCCATCTTTGGCTGGGGAGGGTTGGTCTTCGGCGCGAATTTTGCGGCGAAGGCCACGACTTGACGGGGCAGACATCCGATTTTTGCCGCTGAATATGTTGACGCTGGAAGGAAAGCCTGGCTACATTCGCCGCACTCCTCGCCGGAGCGGACGAAGCGCCCCCGGCCGAGGAGCGCGACCGGAGCCTCCCCCGGTCGCAGCACGCCCGCCCTCGGTGGTGTTCCGGGACGACCGCCACCGAGGGACGCCCCTTGCCTCCCGTACCCCCTGCCCACTCGAAGCGGACGCCGTCGCGCCGGGATGGAGTGCCCCCATGGCTCGTTCAGCTGTACTCGCACGTCTCAGATGGCCCGCGCCACGCAGGCGCGGCGGCATGCGCAGGGCCGCCGTGCCCGCGCTCGTCGCCGGCGCGCTCGCCACGGCCCTTGCCGTACCCGCCGCCGCGTCTCCCGCCGCACCCGCGTCCGACGCGGCCGCGTCCGCCGCGTACCGGGCGGAGGCCGCCGGCTCCGCGGCCACCCCCGCGGTGGCCGCCAAGCCCTACATGGGCTGGAGCAGCTGGAGCCTGGAGTCCACCAACTTCCCCGGCTACGGCGGTTCCTGGCTCACCGAGCCGCACGTGCTGCAGCAGGCCGACATCCTGGCCTCGAAGCTGAAGCGGCACGGCTACGAGTACGTCAACGTCGACGCCGGCTGGAACGTCGGCAGCGAGACCAGCAAGAGCCTCGCCGACGAGTACGGCCGGCCCGTCGCGGACCCCGTCAAGTTCCCGCACGGCATGAAGTGGCTCGGCGACCAGCTGCACGCCAAGGGCCTGAAGTTCGGGCTCTACCTGGCGGTCGGCCTGTACATCGACACGTACAACGACGGCAGGACGCCGATCCACGACGCGCCGGGGTGCACGACCAAGGACATCGTCTACCCCGACCTGCGCAAGACCAGCGGCTGGGACAACGTCTCCTACCAGCTGAACTTCGCCAGCCCCTGCACCGAGAAGTACATCCAGTCCGTGGCAGACCAACTGGCGGGCTGGGGAGTCGACTTCCTGAAGATCGACGGCGTCGGCCCCGGCTCCAACCAGGGCGACGAGGCGCACGACAACGTGCCCGACATCAAGACCTGGCACGCCGCACTGCAGCGGACCGGGCGCCCCATCCAGTTCGTACTGTCCTGGTCGCTCAGCCACGACAAGGCCGACGTCTGGAAGGAGAACTCCAACGGCTGGCGCGTGGACACCGACGTCGAGTGCTACTGCGACACCCTGGTGACCTGGAACAACTCGGTCAAGCAGCGGTGGAACGACGTCGTCCCGTGGATCGACGACGCAGGGCCGGGACACTGGAACAACCTCGACTCCCTCGACGTCGGCGCAGGCCCGCTCGACGGACTCAACGAGGTCGAGCGGCAGAGCTACATGACGCTCTGGGCCATCGAGAGCGCCCCGCTCTACATCGGGGACGACCTCACCAAGCTCGACGCGTACGGGCTGTCGCTGCTCACCAACGACGAGGTCATCGCCGTCGACCAGGCCGGCAACCCCGCCAGGCCGCTCAGCCAGGACACCCCGCAGCAGGTCTGGTACGCCCGCAACGCCGACGGCAGCTACACGGTGGCCCTGTTCAACCTCGGCAAGGGCTACTCCGACGTCACCGCCGACTGGAGCGAACTGGGCATCAGCGGCAAGCCCGCCGTCCGTGACCTGTGGAGCCGCAAGAACCTCGGCAAGGTGGCCGACGGCTTCACCGACAACCTGCCCCCGCACGGCTCCCGGCTGCTGCGCGTCACCCCGGCGAGCGTGACCGGGAAGCCCGGTGTACCGCTCGGCGTGCACGCCACCGCCTCCACGGCCGGCAGCGTCTCGCTCGCCTGGGACGCGGTGAACACCGGCACCGCCACCACCGGTTACGACGTCTACGCCGACGGCGCCAGGGTCGCCACCGTCGACGGCACCTCCGCCACGGTCACCGGCCTGCACGCGGCCACCGGTTACACGTTCACCGTGGTCGCCCACGACGCCCGCGGCCGTACGTCCGCACCGAGCAAAGCCGTCTCCCTGACCACGCCCGCCGCCGAAGGGCCCACCGCCTACGAGGCCGAGGCGTCCGGCAACCCCCGCACCGGCAACGCGAGCATCAGTGACTGCTCCCGCTGCTCCGGCGGCAAGAAGGTCGGCAACCTGGGCGTCGACGCCTCCGTGACGATCAAGGACGTGACGGCGCCGAAGGACGGCACCTACCTGATGAAGCTGGACTTCACCGACGGATCCTCGGGCCGCACGGCCGTGGTCACCGTCAACGGCACCGCCTTCCAACTGCCGCTGCACGGCGGGAACGACAACGACTGGGGCCGCCCGCGATCGGTCACCGTGCCCGTCCACCTCAAGGCCGGGGCCAACACGATCGCCTTCGGCAACCCGTCCGACTACGTGTCCGACGTCGACCGGATCACCGTCTGACCGACGGCCGGCCCGGCAACGGGACACCGTCCCACCCGTCCGACCCGACGCACACGAAGGAGAGTGCCGTGGTGGTCACATCGCAGGGCAACCACACGACGCCGGTGGCACCACCGTCCGGCGCAGCCGGTACGGGGGCCACCACGGCCTCTTCCCGCCCGAAGACCCGCGGACCCGTCAAGGTCCGCAAGGACACCGGCGGCCGCCGGCCCCGGCGCGTGACCGCGACCCGGTCCGCGGCGGCCCGCCGGCGGGACCTGCCCGTCGCGCTGCTGCTGATCCTGCCCGCCGTGGTCGGGTTCGCGATCTTCTACGCCTACCCGACCCTGCGCGGCATCTACCTGGGCTTCACCGAGTTCCACGTCCTCACCCCGCCCCGCTGGGTGGGCCTGGCCAACTTCCACGAGATGGCCGGCGACGGGGTCTTCTGGCACTCCCTCCTCGTCACCCTCTGGTTCGTCGTCCTCTCCGTCGTCTTCGGCACGCTCATCTCCCTGGCGACCGCGGTGGTGCTGCACCGCGTCACCGACTCCTCGCTGCTGCGCGGCGTGATGCTGCTGCCGTTCCTGATCTCCAACGTGATCGCCGCGCTGGTGTGGCAGTGGATGCTCGACCCGCACCTCGGGGTCGTCAACATCGTGCTCGACCACGTCATCGGCCACCCGGTGCTCTTCCTCGGCAGCGGTCCCTGGGCGATCCCCTCGCTCGCCGCGATCAGCGTCTGGAAATGGATGGGCTACTACTCCCTGCTGATCTTCGCGGGGCTGCAGACCATCCCGTCCACCATCTACGAGGCCGGCCGGGTGGACGGCGCGAGCGAGTTCCAGATGTTCCGCCGCCTCACCGTGCCGCTGCTGCGGCCGATCCTGGTGATGGTGGTCGTCCTGACGGTGATCAACGCCTTCCAGGTCTTCGACATCGTCGCCGTCACCACCCGGGGCGGCCCCGCCAACGCCTCGAACGTGCTGCAGATGTACATCTACGACAAGGCCTTCCGCCAGTTCGACTTCGGCTACGCGGCGACGATGTCGCTGGCCCTGTTCGCCCTGCTCATCACGGTCACCTTCACCCAGCTCCGGCTCGCGCGGGCCGACGAATCCGACCTGAACTGAAGGAGGCCCCCGATGACGCTCCCCCTCGCACCCCGTACGACGAGCGTGCGGCGCCCCCGCGCCCGCAAGGCGACCCCCGGCCGGATCGCGGCCTGGGCCTACCTCGGCGTCGTCTCGCTGATCACGCTCTTCCCCTTCTACTGGATCCTGCGCACCGCGCTGTCCAACAACTACCAGCTGGCCACCAACCCCTCCTCGCCCCTGCCCGTCGGTTTCACCTTCGGCGCCTTCAAGCGGGCGCTGGGCCTGGCCTCCCTCGCCGAGGCCCAGGCCCAGGGCGGCTCGGGCGCGTCCCTCGACATCGCGCTCTACCTGCGCAACTCGGTGATCTACGCGTCGGTGCAGACCGTGCTCATCGTGCTGTTCTCCGCCTGCGCGGCCTATGCCTTCTCCCGACTGCACTGGCGCGGCCGCAACCTGGTGTTCGGCATCCTGATCAGCGCCCTGATGGTGCCGAGCGTCTTCACGCTGCTGCCGAACTTCGTGTTCATCAAGGACCTCGGCCTCACCAACACCTTCGCCGGCCTCATCCTGCCCGGCGGGCTCTTCCAGGCGTTCACGGTGTTCTTCCTGCGGCAGTTCATGCTCGGCCTGAGCAGCGAGATCGAGGAGGCCGCGATCATCGACGGCGCGGGACCGCTGCGGATCTTCTACCGCATCATCCTGCCGATGTCGGCGGCGCCGATCGCCACCGTGTCGCTGCTGATGTTCGTCAACGCCTGGAACGACTACATGTGGCCGCTGCTGGTCACCAACGACGCCAGTGTGCAGCCGCTGACGCTCGCGCTCGGCGTGTTCAAGCAGTCCTCGCCGCAGGCCGCCCCCGACTGGGCCGGACTGATGGCCGCCGCCCTCATCGCGGCGCTGCCGATGCTGCTGCTCTTCCTCGCCTTCGGCAAGCGGATCGTGAACTCCATCGGCTTCTCCGGGCTCAAGTGAGCACGCCCGCGCCCCAGGACGGCACCCCATGAACGACACTGACCTGCTGCTCCGCTGGCCCGCTCCCGCGGCCGAGTGGAACGAGGCGGCCCCCGTCGGCAACGGACGGCTCGGCGCGGCGGTCTTCGGCGGCACCCACCGGGCCCGGATCCAGATCAACGACTCCACCGTGTGGTCCGGCACACCCGGCGGACCGGCGAAGGCACTTGCCGACGTCGTCGCCGCCGGCGCCGGCCCGGGGCGCCTCGCCCGGGTCCGCGACGCGCTCCGGGCCGGTGACCCGCACCGCGCCGAAGAACTCCTGATGGCCTTCGAAGGCCCGTACAGCCAGGAGTACCTGCCCTACGCCGACCTGTGGCTGACGGTGCGCGGCGCGCAGGACGCCACCTACCGGGGCCGCACCCTCAACCTCGACAGCGGGATCGCCGAGGACGCCTTCGACCTGCCCTCCGGCACCTCGGTCGGCCGCCGTACCTGGGCCGACGCGACCACCGGCACGCTGTGCACCGCCCTGGCCGCGCGGGGCGGCTCCGTGGACCTGCGGCTGGAACTCACCACCCCGCTCCGGGAGGTGCACCGCGCCGCCGGTCCGGAGGGGGTCGTCATCGGCGTGGAGATCCCCGTCGACGGGGCTCCCGCCCACGAACCGGACGTCCCGGAGCCGCTGCGGTACGCCGACGGCCCCGTCGACGGCTACGACCCCTTCGGTGCGCTCGCCCTGCGCGTGACCACCGACGGAGAGGTCACCGCCGACGGGGGAGCCCTGCGCGTCACCGGCGCCACCCGGCTCCTCGCCGTCGTCGCGAGCTCCACCGAGGCGCGGCGCCACTGGCAGGGACTCGACGCCCCTTCCGGCCGCGCCGCACACCTCGACGCCGCCGCCGACAGTGCCGCGGGGGCCGCGGAACGCGGCACCGAGGACCTGCTCAAGGCCCACGAGACCGACCTGCGCGCCCTCCTCGGCGGCACCTCGCTGCGCATCGGACCGCGCCGCTCGGGCACCTACGACGTGGCCCGCGACATCCTCTCCGGCGAGGACGAACTCCTCACCGCCACCGTGCTGTTCCAGCTCGGCCGCTACCTCCTGGCCGCCGCCTCCCGCCCGCACACCGGCCCGCCGGCCAACCTCCAGGGCATCTGGAACGCCGACCTGCGCCCGGCCTGGTCGTCCAACTACACGATCAACATCAACACCCAGATGAACTACTGGGGCGCCGAGGCCGCCGGTCTCGGCCCCTGCCACGAGCCGCTGTTCGACCTCCTGGACCGCGTCGCCGCGCACGGCAGGGGCGTGGCCGAGCAGCTGTACGGCGCCCGCGGCTGGGTCGCCCACCACAACACCGACATGTGGGGCTGGGCGCTGCCCGTCGGCATGGGCCACGGCGCCGCGTCCTGGGCGATCTGGCAGATGGGCGGCGCCTGGCTCGCCCAGCACCTGTGGGACCACTGGGAGTTCACCCAGGACACCGCCTTCCTGCGCGAACGCGCCTGGCCGCTGCTCAGCGGCTGCGCCGAGTTCCTGCTCGACTGGCTGGTGGACGACGGAACGGGACGGCTGGGCACCCTCCCCTCCACCTCGCCGGAGAACCACTACCTCACCCCCGACGGCTCCATGGCCGCGCTCACCCGCTCCTCCACCATGGACACCGCACTCACCCGGGCCGTCCTCGAACGCACCCTGCGCGCCGCCGCGCTCCTCGGCATCGACACCCCGCTGAGCGGCCGCATCACCGCCACCCTGCCGCATCTGCACCCGCCCCGGATCGCCGCGGGCGGCTGGCTCCAGGAGTGGGCCGACGACCTCCCCGAACAGGACCCCCACCACCGCCACCTCTCCCAGCTGGTCACCGTCCACCCGCTCGGCCAGGTCGACCCCGACCGCACCCCGGAACTCGCCGTCGCCGCCGCGGCCCTGCTGGACCGGCGCGGTCCCGGCGCGATGGGCTGGTCCTGGGCGTGGAAGATCGCCCTGCGCGCCCGGCTGCGCGACGCCGCGACGGCCCGCTCGCTCCTCCTGGAGGCGAGCCGGCCGCTCACCGGCGACCCGGACACCGACGCGCCCGTCGACGGCTCGCAGTGGGGCGGTCTGCTCCCCAACCTCTTCTCCACCCATCCGCCGTTCCAGATCGACGGCAACTACGGGCTCATGGCCGCGCTCACCGAGATGGTGCTGCAGAGCCACGACGGCACCGTCCGCCTGCTGCCCGCGCTCCCCGCGCAGTGGCGCGAGGGCGAGGCCACCGACCTGCGCTGCCGCGGCGGACTGGCGGCCGACTTCAGCTGGCAGGACGGCGCCCTCACCACCGTGACCCTGCGCCGGCTCGCCGGGGACGACACCGAGCCGGTGACGGTCCGCCACGGCGACCGCACCACCCGGGTACGCGTCCGTACCGGCGCCGCCGTCACTCTCGACGCCGGCCTCACCCCGCACGAGGAGGCCCGGCCGTGCTGACCGAGGACGACGTCCCCGAACTGTGGGCCTACCGCAGCGCGTACCGCGAGCCCGCGGACTTCGACGCCTTCTGGAAGGACACCCTGGAGGCCGCCCGCGTCCACGAGCCACGGCTCGAACTCACCCCGGTCGACACCGACCTGGAGACCGTGGACGTCTACGACGCCGTCTTCCCCGGCTTCGGCGGCCACCCGGTCCACGGCTGGCTCCGGCTGCCCCGCCACCGCGGCGGCCCCCTGCCCGCCGTCGTGCAGTTCCACGGCTACGGCAGCGGACGCGGCGCCCCCGTCGAGGACCTGCTCTGGGCCTCCGCCGGCTACGCCCACCTGCTGGTGGACACCCGGGGCCAGGGCGGCGCCTGGGCGGGCGGCGGCGCCACCGGCGACCCGGTCGGCAGCGGCCCGTCGCACCCCGGGTTCCTCACCCGCGGCGTCGAGGACAAGGACACCTACGTCTACCGCCGCGTCTTCACCGACGCCGTACGCGCCGTGGAGGCCCTGCGCACCTCGCCGCACGCCGACCCCGACCGCGTCGCGGTGACCGGCCCCAGCCAGGGCGGCGGGATCGCCCTCGCGGTCGCCGGTCTCGTCCCCGGGCTGCGGGCGGCGCACTTCCAGGCGCCGTTCCTGTGCGACATCCGGCAGGCCGTCCGGCTCACCGGCGAGCAGCCGTACGCCGAGCTCATCGGCTACCTCGGCGCGCGCCGGGACCTGGTCGAGCAGACCTTCCGGACCTTGGGCTACTTCGACGGCCTCGCCTTCGCCCGCCGCGCCACCGCGCCCGCCTGGTTCTCCGCCGGCCTGCGCGACGAGGTCTGCCCGCCGGCCACCACCCTCGCCGCCTACCACCGCTACGGCGGGCCGAAGCAGATGCGGCTGTGGGAGTTCAACGGCCACGACGCCGGCGGCCCCGAGGACCTGGTCATCGCCCTGAGCGCCTTCCGCGCGCTCCTCAAGACGTCGTCCCACCACCCTCACCAGGAACCGTCCCGAAAGAAGGAATCATGAGAATGCGCAGAGTCGTCGCCCTCGGGGCCACGCTCACCCTCGCCGCGGTGCTGTCCGCCTGCTCCTCCGGCTCGGACACCGCGGGCGGTTCGAAGACCGTCAACTGGTGGACCTGGGACGACAAGCAGGCCGCCGCGTACAAGACCTGCGCCGCGGACTTCGAGAAGGCCAACCCCGGCACGACCGTCAAGATCTCGCAGTACAACGTCGACGACTACTTCACCAAGCTGACCGCCGGCTTCGTCGCCGGCAACGCCCCCGACGCCTTCCAGAACAGCGTGCAGTTCTTCCAGGCGTACGCCGGCCAGCACCAGCTGCTGGCGATGGACGACTTCATCGCCAAGGACAAGTTCGACCTGTCCCGCTTCTCCGTCGGCGTGAACGCCTGGAAGTTCACCGACGGCAAGCAGTACGCGCTGCCGCTGGACTGGGCCGCGGCCGGCCTGTACTACGACCAGGACGCCCTCACCAAGGCGGGCTACAGCAAGAGCGACGTCGACTCCGTGACGTGGAACCCCGACGACGGCGGCGAGTTCGGCAAGATGATCGCCCACCTCACGATCGACGAGAAGGGACGCCGCGGCGACGAGCGCGGCTTCGACAAGGCCCACGTCAAGACCTTCGGCTTCGGCCAGATCGCGGCCAAGGACTTCATCGGCCAGACCTCCTGGAGCCCGTTCGCCTCCAGCACCGGGTGGCGGCTCGGCGACAAGGAGAGCTGGCCGACCGTCTTCAACTACGCCGACCCGCGGCTGGTGAAGACGCTCAACTGGGCGCGCTCCCTGACGGAGAAGGGCTACGCGCCGAAGATCGGCGAGTTCACCTCCAGCGTCAGCGACGTCGACCTGCTCTCCTCCCACAAGGTGGCCATGGAGATCGGCGGTTCCTGGTCCGCCTCCACCTTCGCCAAGATCCCCGGCGTCAAGACCGGCATCGCGGCGCCCCCCTACGGCCCCGACGGCAAGACCCGCGCCGTGATGAGCAACTCCAACGGCAACAACATCTGGGCGGGCACCAAGAGCCCCGAACTGGCCTGGAAGTGGGTGTCCTACATGGGCTCCGAGGCCTGCCAGTCCAAGGCGTCCCTCACCGGGACGTTCTTCCCGTCCATCCCCGCCTCCATGGACGCGGCGACGAAGGCACTGGCCACCGACGGGGTCGACCTGTCGGTCTTCACGAGCATGCTGAAGGACAAGGTCCTGTACCCGTCCCCGGTCTACGGCAACGGCGCCGCGGTGCAGGACGCGCTGAACCCGCTGTTCGAGGGCTACTTCGCCGGGCAGAAGGACGACTCCGTCTTCGCGGACATGCAGAAGCAGAGCAAGACCCTCCTCGCGAAGAACTGAGCCACCGGAAGCGAACCGAGCCCCCGCCGCCGGACGCGCCCCCACCCGGGGCCGTTCGGCGGCGCGGCACACCGAAAGGACTCCCCCCCCATGGCAGACAGCACCGCTCGGATCGTCGCGCTGCGCGCGGCCGGCACCGCGTTCGTCGTCGAACTCACCGAGCCGGTGCCCAGGGTGCTCCACTGGGGGGCCGACCTCGGGCCGCTGTCCGCCGACGACCTGGCCGTCCTCAGCCTGACCGCGGAGCCCGCGGTCCTCAACAACTCCCTCGACCTGCCCCGCCGCTTCACCGTCTGGCCCACCGAGGCGGACGGCTGGGCCGGCACCCCCGCGCACCACGGGCACCTCGACGGCGGCGCCGGAGCCCCCCGCCCGACGACCACCGGCACCTCCGTCCGCCAGGACGCCGAGGGCGGCGAACTGGCCGTCTCCCTCACCGACGCCGCCGCGGGGCTCGACATCACGATCACCTACCGGCTGGAGCCCTCCGGCGTGCTCGCCGTCCACAGCGAGCTCACCCGGCAGCCGGCCGCTGACCCGGCCCCGTACGACCTCGCGCAGGTCACCGCGCTGCTCCCGCTGCCCCGCCGGGCCGGCGAGATCCTCGACTTCACCGGCAAGTGGAGCCGCGAACGCTCCCCGCAGCGCCGCCCCCTCGCCCACGGCACTTACGCCCGCGACGTCCGGCGCGGCAAGTCCGGCCTGGACTCGCCGTACCTCGTCGCCGTCGGCGTACCCGGCTTCGGCTTCCGCGACGGCGAGGTGTGGGGCGTGCACGTCGCCTGGAGCGGCGACCAGCGCTACCTCGTCGAGCAACTGCCCGAGGGCGCCGGGGTCCACGCCTCCGTGCTCGGCGGCGGGGAACTGCTGCGCGCCGGCGAGGTCCGGCTCGCGCCCGGCGACACGCACCGCACCCCCGTCTGCCACTACGCCTGGTCCGGCAACGGCCTCGACGGGCTCGCCGACCGCTTCCACACCCTGCTCCGGGACCGCCCCGGCCACCCGCGCCGCCCGCGCCCGGTCATCCTCAACAGCTGGGAGGCCGTCTACTTCGACCACGACCCGGAACGCCTCCTGCGGCTCGCCGACCGCGCGGCCGAGGTCGGCGTCGAGCGTTTCGTCCTGGACGACGGCTGGTTCCGCGGCCGCCGCTCCGACCGCGCGGGCCTCGGTGACTGGACGGTCGACCGGAAGGTGTGGCCCGCCGGGCTGGCGCCGCTCGCCGACCACGTGCGCTCCCTGGGCATGGAGTTCGGCCTGTGGGTCGAACCCGAGATGGTCAACCTCGACTCGGACCTGGCACGCGAGCACCCGGACTGGGTCCTCGCCCCCGCGCGCGGCGTTGGCCCCCCGGCCCGGCAGCAGCACGTCCTCGACCTCTCCCACCCCGGCGTCGTCGCCCACCTGCTGGGGGCCCTGGACGCCCTCGTCGCGGAGTACGGCATCGCGTACCTCAAGTGGGACCACAACCGCGAGGTGCACGAGGCCGTGAGCGGGCCGGCCGACCACCCTGTGGCGCGCGCCCAGGTCGAGGCGCTGTACGGCCTGCTGCACACCCTCCGGCAGCGCCACCCGGGCCTGGAGATCGAGAGCTGCGCCAGCGGTGGCGGCCGGGTCGACCTGGGGATCCTCGCCAGGACCGACCGGGTGTGGGCCTCCGACTGCAACGACCCGGTGGAGCGGCAGTCCATCCAGCGGTGGACGGGCCAACTGCTCCCTCCGGAGCTCGTCGGCGCCCACGTCGGCCCCAACCCCAGCCACACCACCGCACGCGTCGGTTCCGACACCTTCCGTCTGGCCACCGCGCTCTTCGGCCACCCCGGTATCGAGCAGGACATCACCCGCTGCACGGAGGAGGAGGCGGCCCGGCTCACCGCGTGGACCGCCCTGTACCGGGAACTGCGCCCGCTGCTGCACGGCGGGCGCACCGTCCGCGCCGACCTCCCCGGCGACGCGACGCTGCTGCACGGCGTCGTCGCCCACGACAGCACGGCCGCGCTCTACTGCTGGGCCCGTGTGGCGACCTCCGCGGAGGGCCAGTCCGGGCGGGTACCGCTGCCCGGGCTCGACCCGGCCCTCCGCTACCGTGTACGAGTCCGCACCGACCTCGGCCTGCCGTCCTTCCACCAGAGGAGCGGCCCGGCCTGGCTCACCGAGGCGATCGACGACCGCCTCACCCTCCCCGGCGCGCTCCTCACCGCCGCAGGCCTGCCGATGCCGCAGCTCAACCCCGAGCAGGCCCTGCTGATCGAGGTACGCCGGGCCGGCTGACCGGTCCCGTGCCCCGGCCCGGCCCGGATCGCTTTTGTGCCCGCCCGGACCCCTACTCGTCCTCGGCGTCCCCGGGCGCCGCCGTGGCCTGGCGGCCGAGCCAGTACAGGGCCGTGTCGACGTCACGGGCGGTCCAGCCGTCGGCGCCGGGGCCGGAGCGGACGAGCAGGTCGTCGAGGAGGTCCATGTAGCGGCCGTAGCGGCCCGGCGCCGGTGTCAGCTGGTAGCCCAGCCGCTCCAGGCCGAACTGGGCGCGGCGGTCGTAGACGGCCATCCGGTCCGGCGCGGCGGCGGTGAGCAGGGCCGAGGCCAGCGCGTCGCCGTGGCGGCAGCCGGGCAGGGGGAGCAGGGCTCTGCGGCCCTCGCGGGCGGCCGCGCCGCGCGGGGCGTCCTGGTCGCGGACCGCGTGCACGGCCGCGGCCGTGACGGCCCGGACCTCCGCGTCGAGCAGGTTCATCAGCTCGACGACCCACGCGGTGCTCGCCTGCAGCCGTTTCCACACCACCAGAGCGGCGATGTCCGTCTTGCCCAGGCTTCCGCTGTCCCGGGCGCGCTCCGCGACCTCCGTCAGCACCTCGTCGTACGCGGCCGGGACGGCGGCCCGGTACGCCTCACGGGCGGCGGACAGGGTGGACCAGACTCCGTCGGGGAGCGGGGTGAGTGCGGCGGTCGCGGATGCGTTCATGCACCGATGGTGGCCCGACTCGGCCCGCTCCGTGTGCACTTGACCGCTTGTGATCGATTCCGGTGTGATGTGCCGTCAGGAAGGATCAGATCCAGCCACGCGCGTGCGCCTCCGCCCCGGCCTGGAAGCGCGTGCTCGCGTCAAGCCGTGCCATGAGCGCCGCAATGCGGCGGGTCGCCGTCCGTGTACTCAACCCCAGCTGACGGGCGATCGCCTGGTCCTTGAGCCCGGCACGGAGCATCGTCAGCAGCGCGACCTCCTCCGGGGTGGGGCCCTCCTCGCCGGCCGCCGGTGCCGGTGCGCCGATCGGCTCGGCCCTGGCCCAGTACGCCTCGTACAGCTCGATGAGGGCGTCCAGCAGACCGGACGGGTGGACGACGGCGAGGCTGTCGTAGACCCCGCCGACCAGCGGGACGAGGGCCACGCGGCGGTCGATGATGTGCAGCTTGAAGGGGAGGCTGGGCAGCATCCGTGCCTGCTCGCCGAGCGCGGCCATCTCCAGCACCGTCTCGAAACGGCCCGGCCGCTCCATGGACTCCGGGCAGTAGACCGAGCGGATGTCGACTCCGTCGCGCGCCCAGGCGGCGGTCGACGCCTTCTCGGCCTCGTTGGTGTGGGGGAGCCCGTCCGCACGGTCGAGGTACGGCGGCTTGTCGAGCACCCAGACGTGGGTGCTGACCGAGCGGTTGAGTTCGTAGATGCGCGGCGCGACGACGTCACGTCCCGACAGCACCTCCACCAGGCTGCCGGGGTCGCTGCGCAGCCGTCCGGCCCGGTACTCCTCGGCGAGGTCGTCGACGACCGACCGCACCCCGGCGAAGGCCGCCTCGGCCTCCAGCCGACGCCGGTCGAGCAGGGCGGTGAGCGCGGTACCGGGCCCGACGGGGCGGAACTCGCCCCTGTCGTCACGGCGCAGGAGACCGAGTCCGGCCAGCCGTGCCACGGCGTGGCGGACCCGCTCCGGGGAGACCCCCGCGGTTCCGGCGTACTCCTGTGCGTCGAGGCCGGCCCGGTCGAGGAAGGCGCGGTAGACGTCCTCGTCGAACTCGTTGATACCCAGGGCCTGCAGCACGTACGCGCTCCTCGTGATGGCGTGGTCCGCCAACTGTCCGAAGACGCCACAAGATTATCTGGACATCGAACGGTCGTGGGACGTTCACTTTTGAATCGTTCCTCACACCCGCACCGGGAGCGGCGGTCCCTTACCCGCCCCCGACACCCCACCGCGCCCGGACGCGCGGTGACGTCCCTGGCCTCTTCCCTCTGGAGGACCGAACGTGACCTCGAAGTCACGCATCAGACCGGCCGCCCTGGTGGCGGCCACCGCCCTCGCACTGGCCCTGTCGTCCGCCGTCCCCTCCCAGGCCGCTCCCGCCGGCGGGCCCGAGCCGGTCCCGGTGGCGGGCCACCTCGTCGCGGGCCGCTACATCGTCACCCTCGCCGACCGGCCGATCGCCGCCTACCGCGGGGGAGTCGACGGCATACCCGGCACCGCCCCCGCGCCGGGCGCCAAGGTCGACCTGGCCGACGCGGACGCCGTGCGCTACCGCGCCCACCTCACCGACGCCCAGCGCGCCGCGGCGGCCTCGGTGGGCGCGCGGATCGAGCACCGGTACTCCGTGGTCACCAACGGCTTCACCGCGGACCTGTCCGCCACGCAGGTGGCGGAACTCTCCAAGGCCCCCGGAGTGCTGTCGGTCGCGCCCGACACCCTCAACAAGGTCTCCGACGACCGGAACTCGCAGGACTTCCTCGGGCTCACCGGGCGGCACGGCCTGTGGTCGGCCCTCGGCGGCACCAAGCAGGCCGGCCGCGGTGTCGTCGTCGGCGACATCGACACCGGCATCTGGCCGGAGAGCCGCTCCTTCGCCGCTGCCCCGCTGGGCACCGCGCGGCCCACGTCGAAGGACCCGTACCGCCCCTACCGCAAGGGCGACAAGGTTGTCATGCGGAAGGCGGACGGCGGCACCTTCACCGGAACCTGCCAGGCCGGCGAGGAGTTCACCGCCGACGCCTGCAACAGCAAGCTGATCAGCGCCCGTTGGTTCGGCGACGCCTGGCTGGCCCAGGTGCCCGCGGAGCGCCGCGCCGACTACGTCTCCGCGCGGGACGGCGAGGGCCACGGCACGCACACCGCATCCACCGCCGCGGGCGACAGCGGGGTCGACGTCACCGTCGACGGACGGCACCTCGGCGAGGTCTCCGGTGTCGCGCCGGCCGCCGCGATCGCCGTCTACAAGGCGTTCTGGACCGGCAAGGCGGCCGGCGACAGCGGCGGCATGACCTCCGACATCGTCGCGGCCGTCGACCAGGCGGTCGCCGACGGCGTCGACGTCCTCAACTACTCCGCGGGCTCGGTCATCGAGACCGCGCCGGACTCCCCGGTGCAGGCCGCCTTCCGCACCGCCGCGGCCGCGGGCGTCTTCGTCGCCACCGCGGCCGGCAACTCCGGCCCCGAGGTCTCCTCCGCCGACAACGTCGCCCCGTGGACGACCACGGTGGCCGCGAGCACCCTGGCGCCCTACGAGGCCACCGTGCGCCTCGGCAACGGCGACACCTACGTCGGCGGAAGCACCACCGTCGACTCCCCGCTCGGTCCGAAGCCCCTCGTGCTGGCCGAGAAGGTGAAGAACGCCGCCGCCTCCGCCGGCGACGCCGCGCTGTGCCAGGACGGCACCCTCGACCCGGCGAAGGCCGCCGGCGCGATCGTCGTCTGCGACCGGGGCGTCAACCCGCGCGTCGACAAGTCCCACGAGGTCCAGCGGGCCGGCGGCGTCGGCATGGTCCTGGTCAACGTCAGCGACCTCGACACCGACGGCGACCTGCACGCGGTGCCCACGGTGCACCTCAACACCCCCGGTGCCACCGACGTCCGGGCGTACGCCGCCACCGCGGGCGCCGAGGTGAGTCTGCTCCCGGGCGGCACGACCGGTCAGCCGTACCCGCAGATCGCGCCGTTCTCCTCGCGCGGTCCCTCGACCGTGAACAACGGCGACCTGCTCAAGCCCGACATCGCCGCCCCGGGCGTCGGCATCCTCGCGGCCGTCGCGCCCGCCTCCAACTTCGGCCACGACTACGACTTCATGACCGGCACCTCGATGGCGACCCCGCACATCGCCGGGCTCGCCGCGCTCTACCTGGCCGAGCACCCCTCGTGGTCGCCGATGGCCGTGAAGTCCGCGATGATGACGACCGCCGTCGACACGAAGACGGCGAGCGGTGCGAAGAACACCGACCTGTTCGCGCAGGGCGCCGGTGAGGTGCGGCCGGCGGGCATGTTCGAGCCGGGCCTGGTCTACGACTCCACCGAGAAGGACTGGCTGGGCTACCTGGAGGGCCTGGGCGTCGACACCGGCAGCGGGACGAAGGCCGTGGACCCCAGCGATCTCAACTACCCGTCGATCGCCATCGGCCGGATGGTCGGCTCGCAGACCGTGACCCGCACCGTCACCGCCGTGACGCCGGGCACCTACCGGGCCTCGATCTCGGTGCCCGGGGTCAAGGCCACCGTCCACCCGTCCGTACTGCACTTCAGCAGGGCAGGCCAGAAGGCCAGGTTCACCGTCAGCTTCGAGCTGACGACCGGGCGGTCCGGCGAGACCGTCACCGGTGGCCTCACCTGGCGGCACGGCCGCACCGGCGTGCGCAGCCCGGTCGTCCTTACCCCGTGGAGCCTGATCGCCCCCGACCAGGTGTCCGGCACCGCGGGCAGCGGCAGTGTCTCCTTCCAGGTGACGCCGGGCACCACCTCGCTCGCGCTGACCCCCCGCGGTCCGGTCGCGGGCACCCCGGTGCGCAACGCGGTGTCCACCGACAAGCCCGAGCAGGACTTCGCCTTCACGGTGCCGGAGGGCACGCAGGCGGGGCAGTTCTTAGTCACGCCCGACAACCCCGAGGCCCGCCTCACCCTGCTGCTCGCGTACGACCCGGGAGACGGCCAGGACCCGTACATCGTCGGGGACCTCGCCCTGGACCAGACACGGCCGGTGGTGAGCCTGCCGAGCATGAAGGCCGGGAAGTACCTGGCCGTCGTCATGACGCTGGGCGGCCAGCCGGAGCTGACGGACTTCCCGTTCTCCTTCCAGGCCAACCTGGTCGGCCCGGACAGCGCGCCGACGCAGGGCACGTTCACGGTGACACCGCGGAACCCCGCCACGAAGCCCGGCGTCCCGCTGACGCTGACCGCCTCGTGGAGCGGCGTCCCGTCCGACCGTCCCGCGACCGCCTACATCGGCTACCCCAACGCGGCGGGCACCCTCGTCACCATCGGCTGACGGGCCCCACGCGACGCTGCCGGCCCCCTCGGTGACGAGGGGGCCGGCACTGTTCTCGTCATGGGGCCCGGCCGGATCAGGGACGTACGGTCCCCGGCCCCGAGCCCGCGCTCGGCAGACCCTCCGGCGCCCGGGGCGACCCCGTGGAGGGCGAGGCGTCGCCGTCGGATTCGCCGCGGAGGGCGTCGACGGCGAAGGCCACCGCCGAGGCCAGCAGCGCCAGCGCCAGCGGCCCCCAGACCGCCGGGATGGACCACATCGGCCAGTCGTTGGCCGCCTGCACCCAGAGCGTCACGATGGCCGCGACACCCATGGCGACGCCGTGCCACCGCACGGCCCTCGCGGCCTTGGCATGCCGCGGCCCCGGTGCCAGGAGCGCCCACAGCGCTCCGACGAGCGCCATCAGGCCGGTCGAGAGGCCGGCGAGCGCGCCGCCGAGGCGGTCCTCGGGCCACTCCAGGGGCCCGTCGCTCGTCTCCTGCGAGGTTCCCGCGGAGTTCCGCACCTCGACGACCTGCCCCCGCCAGATCAGGCCGACGACCTTGTCGCCCGGCTCCAACTGCGACAGCACGGGACCGGGCCACCGGAAGGTCAGGTGCCACGGCTTGCCGGACGGCAGCAGGAAATCCGCCTCGGGCGACTTCCGCTTGCCGCTGTGCGTCTCCACCGACCGCACGGTGAAGGACTGCTCCCACCGGCAGTCCGACACCTCCACGGGTGCGGAGACGCACGGCGGCGCGGCCCGGAACTCACGCTCCCGCTCCAGCGCGTCGCGCGTCAGGAAGACCATTGCCACCCCGATGGCCAGCGCCGCCACCGCGATCAAGAGCCATATCCAGGTCGGTGACTTCCGCTCCGCCGATCCCACCCTGTCTCCTCACCCCCGCGCGACCCCGTACCGCCCATCCGACCACGCCGCGCCGAGTGCGGCCCAGGCCCGCTGCCGGCAGCGGACGCCCCCTCCGGCCTGCCGTGTCGCGGCAAGGAGGGGAGCACCGCGAACGACAGCGCGGCCGGCCCCCGGAGGGACCGGCCGCGCAGCGTGCGGACGCGGATCAGGCGAGGCCGGTCGCCCGGATCGCCGTCTGCGTCACCGTGTTGCCCTGCTTGTCCGAGGCACGCACGCGCAGCGACAGGAACTCTGCACGCCGCGGCGCGTCCAGGCGGACCCTCGCGGCGCCGTCCTCCGCGCCGCGCAGGGCGGACTTGTGCCACGTACGGCCGTCGTCGTACGAGACCTCCACCGCGTCGGTACGGACCCGCGAGGCCGACGTGCCCGGCAACGGGGCAGCGCTCACCGTGAGTTCGGCGTCACGTCGCGCGGCGCCGCCCGCATCGGTGCGGATCCCGTAGTCGAGCTGCAGGAGCGGGAGCACCTGCGGGTCGTCCGTGCCCGGCGTCGCCGAGGAGAAGCCCCACTCCGTGCGCGTCGCGGTGGAGTACGGGTACCCCTCCGTCCGCTCGGTGGACGTCACGAGCCGGTACCGGCCCGACGCCGCCGGGACGTCGCCGCCCAGCCAGCCGCCCTCGGTGCGGGTGACCAGCTCACCGCCCCGGTAGAGCTCGTTCACCTGGGAAGTGGTGCCCGGACCGACCACACCCGCGTGGTCGCGACCGCCGTCGCCCCAGGCCGGGATGGTGACGTCGAGGACGTCACCGTTGCGCTGCGGCAGCCACTGGCTCTCGTTCATCCGCGGGTGCTCCACGGGCCCGAACCACTGGACGTCGGTGGTGCGTCCCGCCGGGTAGCCGACCAGCCCGGAGAACTGGATCGAGCGGATGCCGTTGGCGGCCTCCTCCATCCAGGTCGCCTCGCCGGACGGGGTGACCCAGTCGGTGCGCTCGGCGCCGGCCGTCGACAGCCGGGTGCCGCCGACCTTCACGCCGAGGTACGGCTGGATGTCGTAGCGGAACTCGTCGACCTCGGTGCCGGGCTCGTTGCGGAACCCGACGTCGACCCGGGCGAGCCGGTGCTCGGCCGGCGCGTAGCGCTGGCTCTGCGGGACCGTGCCGTGCCAGGTGTGCACCAGGTCGTAGAGGTAGTCCGTTTCGGCGTGACCGACGACCCGCATCGGCACCGAGCCGGAACCGCTGTCCTGGATACGGCCGATCAGGGTCTCGCCCTCGGTGCGGGAGATGCCCGCGATGGCGAGGTCGGTGCGGCGCACCGGCTCGCGCAGCCGGCCGTCCAGGTCGTTCACCACGACCAGCAGGGCGACGCCCGCCTTCTTGGCGTCGGTGATCTGGTCGTCGTCCCCGGTGTAGCGGACCACGGCCACCTTGCCGTTGGCGCCGGCGGCCGCGTACTCGGCCGCGGTGCCCTTGCCGGCGAAGACGGCGGGCAGCGTCCTGGTGCCCTCGGCGGGACGGCCGGAGCCGGGCTGCAGCCACAGGTCGTCGAAGACCTGGTCGCCGGAGGAGAGCGCCAGCAGCGGCTGCTGCATGCGCCAGCGCACGGTGTACGCCAGGTCGCCGCCGGAGGCCTTGGGCATGGGCAGCGCCCACACGCTGTCGAAGCCGTCGCCGACGGTCGCGGTGTCCGTGATCGCCGGGGAGCCGTCCTTGAAGGACTGGTTGAAGTCCATGCGGATGTCGCTGTCCGTGGAGGTCTTCGGCGTGACGACCTCCGTCCTGCGCAGCTTCGTCCCGTCCAGCGTCGTGTCGGTGTCGGCGTTGCCGACCACGACGCCGGTCCTGGCCAGCAGCGCCCGCCCGTAGGAGGACTCGCCGTGGACGCCGCGCACGGCACCCCAGGTCCAGACGGTGTACGTGCCCGGCGGGACGACGGTGTCGAGCACGCCGTCGAGGTCGGTGTAGAGCGCCTGCGCGTACTCGTCGCCCTTGCGCTGGTACATCACCAGGCCGACCAGCGGGTCGCCGGCCCGGTCGGTGACGTGGACGCGCAGGTGGTGGTACTCGTCACGGGTGCTCACCGCGAGGAGGGTGCGCGTGACGGCCTTGCCGTCGACGACGCCCTCGACGTGCCCGGTGAAGCGTGATCCGGCCGCGGCCCGGTCGGGCGTGGTGGTCACGGTGGTGGAGGCGGTGCCGTGGGCGGGGACGGTGACCTGTCGGTCCGCCACGGTGAACAGGCCCTCGGGCGCGCCCGGGGCGTCCAGCCGCGGGGTCACGGTGACGGCGGTGTCACCGGAGTTGGCCCACTCCACGGTACGGGTCACGGTCTCGCCGGACGTGGTGCCCGGGGGGTGGATGCCGGCGTCGGCGACGGCGGTGGCCACGAGCGTGCTGCTGGTGGCGGCCACCGCGTCCACGCGCCCGTTGCCGCCCGAGTCGGCGGGGATGTCCGGCGTGGCGACGGACGTGGAGACCAGGGCGTCCTTGATCCGGGCCCCGTTCCAGTCCGGGTGCTCGGCCGCGACCAGCGCGGCGACGCCCGCGACGTGCGGGGTGGCCATCGAGGTGCCGCTGAGGGTGGCGTACGAGCCGGACCCGAAGGGCGCCCACTGCGAGCGGGCCGCCAGGATGTCGACGCCGGGTGCGGTGATCTCCGGCTTCATCGCGTCGTCCCGGAAGCGGGGGCCGCGGCTGGAGAAGTCGGCGATGGCGTCGGAGGAGTCGACGGCGCCGACGGTGAGCGCGGCGTCCGCGGCGCCGGGGGCGGCCACGGTGCCCTCGTACGGACCGGAGTTGCCGGCGGCTATGGTGAACAGCGTGCCGGTCTCGGCACTGAGCTCGTTGACCGCCTGGCTCATCGGGTCGGTGCCGTCGGTGGGCTGGTCGCTGCCGAGGCTCATGCTGACCACGCGGGCCTTGGCCTCGCGGGCGGCCCACTCCATGCCGCTGATGATCCAGGAGTCGGAACCGCTGCCCGCGTTGCTGAGGACCTTGCCCACGTGCAGCCGCACGCCGGGGGCGACGCCCTTCTCCTTGCCGTCGGACGCGGCGCCGTTGCCGGCGATGGTGGACGCCACGTGGGTGCCGTGGCCGTGGTGGTCGTCGACGTCCTCACCGGGCACGAAGCTGCGGGAGTCGGTGACGACTCCGTCGAGGTCGGGGTGCCCGGGGTCGTAGCCGGTGTCGAGGACGGCGACGTCCACGCCCTGGCCCGTGTCGCCCCCGGCCCACACGTCGGGGGCGCCGATCTGCGCGACGCTGTCCGCGAGGTCGGCCTTGACCTTGCCGTCGAGCCACACCTTGCGTATGCCGCCGGTCAGCGCCAGGCCGCTCGCCTTGGCCTTCGCGGTCGCCTGCGGGGTGTCCTGCGGGGCGGCCTGGCCGGTCAGGTCGGCCCAGAACTCCGGCGCCTGGTTGTGGTCCTGGGTGGTGGCGGTGCTGTCGATGCTGGTCAGTGGCCGTGCGCCGGTGGCCCCCTCGGGGAGGGACGGTGCCGCGAGCCTCCGGCCGGTGTCGGAGGAGTAGGTCAGGATGACGGGCAGGCCCTTGGACCGCGCGTCGTCGTAACCGTCGGCGATGAGCCGCGTGACGTTGAAGAGGTCGGTGTCGAGCAGCCCGGCCGACACGTACCGCTCGGCGGCGAACGGGTAGACGTAGGTGTCGCCGCGCTGCGTGGTGATGCGGACGTCCGCGCGGTGGCCACGGGGGCCCTCCACGGTCACGGAGGCGCGGCCGTCGCCGCCCGGCGTGACGGTGACCCGGTCGCCGGTGATGAGGGTGACGGTACGCGGGGTGGAGCCGGAGTGGGCCCCGCCGGTCACGACCACGGGGTCCGACGAGGGGGAGGCCGTGGCGTGGTCACTGGCAGACGCCGGTGGGATCGCCATCAGCATTGCCGCGACACCCGCGACGATCGGCAGGCCAGTTCGGCCCGGGAAGAGCGGTCTCACAGGGGATCCTTCACGTTAGATCCATCCAATGTCCGCCGCATGCTAGCGAGTTAAACGATTCAACGGGCCGGTAAACGGCACACGAACAGCGGCGTATTTACGCCTGCTGTCGGGATCACGACACGAGGGGCACGCAGTTGCGGCTGCCGTTGACGGCGCCGGCCGGGCGCGTCCCGCCAGGCGGTCCCGTCCGGGGCCAGTGCGGGACCTCTGTCGGACGAAATCCCGTCCAGCATAGGGCGGTTGGCCGTCGGTCGCCGGACCCTCGGAGCACGCGGAGCCAATGCCGACGCATCGGGAGGCATGGGGGACCGCGTGAAGCCCGTCCGGACCCGCCGCTCGGCGACGGCCCGATGCCGGGCGGCCGGCGCTAGCGGGGGGTGCCGAGGCGGTCGACCAGGTCGTGCCAGCCGGCGTCCAGCCGCTCCATGGGCATGCGCCGGGTCGAGAGCAGGTACTCGACGAGCACGGTGTCGAGGTAGGCCTGCAGGGTGTGCCCGGTCAGTTCGACGTCTCCGGGGGCGCCCGCCTGCCGGAGCAGCAAGGTCAGGTGCGTGAGCCTGACCTGGTACGACGGGTTGAAGCGGCGGCTGTGCTCCCGGCGCGCCGCTATGTAAAGGTCGCTATGGGTGTGCTCGTGGCGCATGACCGCGGGGCCGAAGGCGCGCAGCCGCTCCAGCGGTGGGGCGTCCGGCCCCAGGGGCGGCGGGCCCGTGAGGAAGGCCGCCTGGATCTGCTGCTCGATGTGGTCGAGCAGCGACAGCATCAGCCCCGCGCGGTCGCCGAAGCGCCGGAACACCGTCCCCTTGCCGACCTCGGCCGCGGCGGCGACGGCCTCCATGGTCACGTTCGCCGCTCCGCGCTCGGCGGCGAGTTCGGCCGCCACCTCCAGCAGGCGCTTGCGGTTGCGCGCGGCGTCCGCGCGCAGCCGTGGTGGCTCGCCCGCCGGCGTGAGCGTGAGGTCCGCGGGGCCGGTGGAGGCGTCGCGCACGGAGGAGGCGGTGCGGGGCGGCTCGGTCATGGGCACAGCGTAGCGGCGGGAATGAAAGTGGACCGCGGTCCGTTTGGCTGGTAGAACTTGCAACCGGACCACGGTCCGCTTTCAGTCCTAGCAGGGAGATCGCCCATGTCCGTCCGCATCCTCGCCCTCGTCGGCAGCCTCCGCGCCGGTTCGCACAACCGCCAGCTCGCCGAGGCGGCCGTCAAGCACGCCCCCGAGGGCGTCGAGATCACGCTCTACGAGGGTCTGGCGGAGGTGCCCTTCTACAACGAGGACATCGACGTCGAGGGCGCGGTGCCCGAGGCCGCCGCCCGCCTGCGGGCGACCGCCTCCGCGACCGACGCGTTCCTGCTCTTCTCGCCCGAGTACAACGGCACCATCCCGGCCGTCCTCAAGAACGCCATCGACTGGCTGTCCCGCCCCCACGGCGCCGGTGCGCTGTCCGGCAAGCCGGTCGCCGTGGTCGGCACCGCCTACGGCCAGTACGGCGGCGTGTGGGCGCAGGACGAGGCCCGCAAGGCCGCCCGCATCGCCGGTGCCTCGGTCCTCACGGAGGCCAAGCTCTCCATCCCGGGCTCCGTGGTCCGCTTCGCCGAGACCCACCCGGCCGACGACTCCGAGGTCGTCGAGGGCCTGAGCCAGGTCATCGACCAGCTCACCCAGGCCGGAGCCGCCGCCGCGGCCTGACCCCTGCCACGCCGCGACCCCGCGGCGCCTCGCCCGCGGGGGCCGGGCGGCACC